>JAPZAO010000078.1 GCA_027460615.1 Candidatus Methanoperedens sp. | reverse complement strand
GTGCGGCTGAAGGGCAAACTCACGGACTCCGGCAGGAGAAAGCTTGGCACGATTATGGGAGATGATGTGCACACGGGTATCAACTGTATGATTAACGTGGGCGCAGTGGTTGAAAGCGGGGCGATGATAGCGCCCGGGGAATTAGTGAAATAGAACTGATAAAATAGAAAATATAGAAACAATTTTTAAGATACTTTCTCGGCAAAAGCCAGGGTACCTGTAATTTTCTTGATTTTTATTTTTACGGTATCTCCCTTAACTGTATTGGGCACATAAATCGTATATTTATCCTTTTTAGCGATGCCGTCGCCTTTACTCCCTACGGCATCGATCTTGACATCGTATGTTTCGCCTTCGGTCAGCGCTTCTTCTTTTGCTATGGTCGTTGCCCGCCGTTTCGTTACCGGCCTGTGCGCCCCGCAGGCATCGCAGCGCAGGGTCAGGATTCTCTCGCTTTTCATCAGATGCGTGTCCGGGCGTCCGCACTCCGAGCATGTCACATATTCCTTGACATATGCATTAATAAGTTCGGTAACGATTCCCGAGGTAAGTTTCCTCTGGAATATCGCCCTTGAACCATCGATTTTTCCAGCCGTTCCAAGTTCCCGCAAAAGGAATTTGAATAAATGCTCCTGCTCACGGTTCAATTTGTCGGCTATGGCTGCAAAATTTTCAAGTACTGTTGTCTTTCCTTCGGTGAGCAGCTTGGGCTCAGGGACAACAAACCGTTCCCCCGAACCTTTGATCTCAGGCAGTTGTTTCAATGCCCTGTCAAGGTTTGCAAGATAATCATTCAAAAAGTGATACCTCGCTTTATATTCCCGTCGTTTGATGATTCATAGTTAAGTTGTAATTAATTCCTGGCCTTTTTCTACTACCAGGCTGATGGGAGTTGGCAATTTATATCCTGCTGAAACGAGTGATTTTTTTGCCTGTTTGAAACTTGCCGGGCTTATATATACTGTCATTATTTTCTGGCCTGCCCTTACCCTGGCAGCCGTACCAACAGGTTTCCCGAATGCCAGGCGCATTCCCTGTGAAACACGGTCGGCGCCTGCGCCCGTTGCCTGTTTGTTCTCCCTTAAGACTTCATGCGGGTGGACCCTGATTTTTAAATGATAATTGGGCTGCCCGAGAACCTCAAGTAAAATCCTGTTCGCTGCGATACGAGCGGATTCAAGAGCGCTGTGCCGTATATTGCATGCTTCTTTTGCTACGAGGGACATATGCACCGGGAAATCATCTTTCAGGTTTCCCATGTCATAAGTTACTATTTTGCTTCCCGGAACACCGCCCATGTATTCGCGTCTTGTAAATGAGCGCTGGGTGATTTTAGTGTACATTCTTCCTGGTTTTCTTGCCATTTGAGTAATCCTCCGATAATTGGGATGTGCGTATTAAAAACATATCACACGATTTGGTTTCCAGATGACTTTGAGGTTTATAAGCTTTATTGAAATGGGTTGTTGTAAAATCCTTTGGTGTTGTTAAATCAAAAAGCAAAATAGCCACCGAGACATGGAGGTCACAGAGTTATTATATCTCCGTGTTCTCTGCGTCTCTGTGGCTAATATTTTTCGTCAAAAACCAAACTTTTTTACAGCCCCTGAAATGGCCACCCGTCAAAAATTCCGGCGAAACCATTTTCAGGATACTACAGGCTGCAAGCCTTATAACAATTCTTTTATAGATTGCAGGATATCAAAGAAGCCGATGAGTCACGACTACAGGGCGCTCGGGTTAAAAGCCGGGCTTGAAATCCACCAGCAGCTTGACACAAAAGAAAAACTCTTCTGCGGCTGTCCTACGCTTCTTCGTGATACCAAAGAATCCAATTTTGAATTCATGAGATACCTTCGCCCCACACAGAGCGAGATGGGAGTAGTTGATAAAGCTGCACTTGAGGAAATAAAACTCATAAAAAGATTCATCTATAAGGCTTATGATACGACCTGCCTTGTCGAAAATGATGAAGAACCGCCGCGTGAATTAAACCAGGAAGCGGTGGATTTCGCTCTCATGATTGCACGCATGCTGAACATGAATATCGTAGATGAACTCTACACCATGCGGAAAATTGTGATTGACGGCTCAAATACATCAGGTTTCCAGCGTACTGGGCTTGTAGCCACGGGCGGTTACCTTGATTCAAAAACGGGCCGCGTGGGAGTGGATGTGCTCTGCCTTGAAGAAGAAGCGGCGCAGAAAGTGGAAGATAAAGGCGATTCAGTGATTTATTCTCTTGACAGGCTGGGTATTCCGCTTGTCGAAATTGGGACTGCGCCCGATATCGTGTCGCCCGCGCACGCACGAGAAGTTGCTGAACAAATCGGTATGATACTGCGGTCAACCGGCAGGGTAAAGCGCGGACTTGGCACTATCAGGCAGGATGTCAATGTTTCAATTGCAGAAGGGGCAAGAGTCGAGATAAAAGGAGTCCAGGAACTGTCCCTGATAGAAACCATTGTGGAGCAGGAAGTAACAAGACAGGAAGCTTTGATAGGAATTAAAAAGCAGCTTAATAAATTAAATGCATCTGTTTCTGATAAAATCGTGGATGTTACATCTGTTTTTACAAATACAACCTCCAAAGTAATTTTAAAGGCATTAAAAGGTGGAGTTGTTTATGCTGTGAACCTGCCCGGATTCGCAGGCTTTGTGGGAAAAGAGCTCCAGCCCGGAAGGCGTCTCGGGACTGAGTTTTCCGACCGCGCAAAAAAGTCTGGTGTTGGAGGCATATTCCATACAGACGAATTGCCGAATTATGGCATCACACAGGATGAGATCGATGCGCTCCGGAAAGCAATGGGTGCACAGGATAAGGACTGTGTGGTTATGGTTGCAGATACTAAGGAGAAGGCAAAAGGAGCGCTTGAAGCGGTAATTATCAGGGCAAAAGAGGCGCTCAGGATTGTGCCTGAGGAAACAAGAAGAGCGCTTCCTGACGGGAATTCGGCTTACATGAGACCACTCCCGGGCGCAGCGCGTATGTACCCTGAGACCGATGTTCCGCCTGTGGCGATAACCGAAGATAGAATCAATAATATCAAATTGCCCGAACTTATCGGTGAGCGCAAGGAGAGGTATATGCAGCAATTTTCCCTGAATGAAGAACTTGCAAACCAGATTGCAAAATCAGGAAACTTTGTTCTTTTTGATAGGATTATGCAGCAAATACCGAAGATTAATGCAACTGTAGTCGTGCGAACCCTTGAAACCGTTTTAAATGAACTTGAAAAAGAAGGTATATTGGTAAATAAAATTACTGAAGAACATCTGATGCAGTTTTTCAAAATCCAGTCCGAAGGAAAGATACCAAATGAAGCTATCGGCAATGTACTGAAAATGATTGCCAGCAAACCTGAATTGACAGTTGATAATGCAGTTCAATCTCTTGGTATAGGCGGCGTGGGCAAGGGCGAACTGGAGAATGCAATAGAAAAGCTGATTGAATCCAAAATGGATTTTATCAAAGAAAAAGGTTTGAATTCCGCAGGTCCGCTGATGGGAGTTATTATGAAGGATTTCAGGGGCAAGGTCAGCGGCGAAGAAGTGAGCAGGATACTTAAAGAAAAAATATCAAAGAAATTAGGCTAATCAAAGAATTTGCTGTTCCTAATTTCTTTATAAAATGTTTAAATTAAACAAAATTGAGGGTTAAGGTATTGCCCTCAAGAACATCTTTTTCACCGACATCAATTTGCTTTGAAACATTGCCCATAGTCACAGTATAAGGACCGGTCGGTTTTGTATCAAACTGTGTCTCCCCTGAAATTGGACCGAGTGTCGAATAAGGAACTGTGAACTCATAAGTCCCGTTAGAGGAAGTTGTCTGCGAATATGATACGGTTCTTCCGATGTTTGTTTTGATGGTATTTGTCAGCGTGACTGTGGTATTTGGCTGGGCTCGTCCAGTGATTTTTGCGCCTTTTACATATTCAAATATCTTGGCATACCCAGAGTCCTCGACTGGCAGATTACCACGGTATAATACATTGTAAATATACTTGTCCTGTTTTTCTTGAGCGCCGCCGCGTACATATGGGTTGGGTGTGGATTCATGAACAAGCCTGTAATTATGCAAACCATTTGTATCGAATATATGGAGTTTTGCCTCCATAGTTTCGTAATATTTCATTGTAGGGACCCATACGGGTCCCTGTGATGATTGTACCTGCGTATAGTATCCCTGATCAGTTTCATCCCAGTCTGCAAAAACTGTAAGAATCGCATAAGCCATATAGGCATTGCTCACAACGTATCTTGCTCCCGGTTTTCCGTTAATGCCGAGCTTATCAAGAACCTCGTTCGCGCCTTCTTCAGTAGGTGCTATCAGGAAAGTAGAAGCCCCGGGCGCATGCACTGACCCGCCGCCGATGCCTGCCTGGAATGGGTTGGCATTGGGTATCCTGTGCCCCCAGTAAGTGATGATATGTCCGTAGTCCCACCAGCTCATTACACCGTAATCGTTTTTGGAATAATTATATGGTTGTCCCGAAGGCGGCTTTTCATAAATCGAATTATATGGTAAATCAGGCACTGGCGTGTTGTACCTCATCCAGTTAAGGGCATTATACCATTCATACTGCCCTTCGCCAAGTGCGCCCCATTTCGTTGCTTCGCATGACCAGGGCCACTTACTGGTATCGAGGCCGCATGTGCTTTTAAAAGGAGAAGCATTAGATGGAATGTACATTACTAATGTAATAATAAGAATCAGAGAAAATAACATCATTGCTAATCTATAATAAGAAGCTTCAGATTGCAAATATATTATTGCTCCAATCATAAAAATCAAAGAAAAAACCAGGACGATTTTTAAAATAATGGCTTCGGATGGCAAAAATCCCATTAATAAAAACAAAAGAATTAAAGAAAGAATGGTCATCAACAGTTTATTGCCAAAGCCATCAGATTTACCCACTATAATCATAAAAACCAATATAAAAATCATTGTTTTTTCTGAAAAGGAGGCATCTCCACCCAATAATGCTACTACTATTATAACCACAATTAAAGAAAGATAATGCTGAATCCTTACTTTCTTCAAGCATTCAACTATATCGTTTGAGCTAAAACTATTCCAATCACATAAATCTAAAATTTTAGAACCCAGAAAACCAGAAAGTATTACCACGTTTACTGCATAGTAATAGGCAAATCTGTTTTGTGCCAGCATTATGGCAAGGACAAAAACACTCCAGACAGCCACTAATGTGTATTCAGCTTTCGGTTTCTTGATTATGTAATAGCCAAGAACAAAAATTGTAATGTAAGCCAGATAAAAATTATAACCAAAATTTCCCAGAGCATTATTTACGATGTAATCCTTTGCCTCGCCGATAGGAATACCGAAGAAAGCCAATAAATATCCAATACCGGAGTAACCGTTTAATAGGTCGCCAGGAGTATTCAAAAACATAGTTGGCGACGCTTCTGCTATCGTCAAGCTGCCTCCTGACTTAAATATAAAATTCCACTCGCCTATAGTGTAATCATAAAGTCCCGGGATAAATAACTTCACGATTATTAAACCAATCAATATCGTGGCTGATACAAATAGCAAATAATAATATCCTTTCAATTCCCGCTTATTCATTTCCCTGGAAACGAGACTTAAAAATGCAAAAATTAATGCACCACCTCCGGTTATTGTCAGATGCATAAGAGAATAATATTGAGGTTTAAATCCATTACTTATGTCAACATAAGGCAACACCATTATCATTGCCACAACATATGCTATTATACCCACAACACCCAGATATTCTGTAGATTTTCCTCTAAAATGATCTATAACATACTGGATTACGATAAAAATGCCAAATACAACCGCGAAGAACACACCATACGTCCAGGTAAGAAGATAAGCCCCGAACGAGATGCCTGCCAAAAGAGAATATGCCACTGGCTTCTTTAATGCAGCCCAATCCTTATTCAGCCAGTGATCAAAAGTGATATTTTCCGCCTTTTTAATGGCTAGAATGAAAAACATCATCATCAGAGTCGTAAAAAAAGCCTCAGCTATATGGTGGTCTGTGAATCCAAGAACCGAGCGGTCACGGAACTGACCTGGCATTATCGCTATTAAAAAAGCCGCGAGAAGACCGGCTTTTTCATTTAATAATTCTTTGCCCATAAAATAAACCGGGAATACTATCAAAGCCCCGATAATTGCGGGGAAAAATACACCCGTCGTGTCGATAACAGATTGCACAGGCATTCCTACAGTTGCGGGATTCCAATTATTTGTGATGAAACCCGCAATCATTGCAAAAAAGGCAATCATCTGGCCAAATAAAGGCCCCCAGCTTAACTGAGTTCCATAAGGGTATTGGGTAAATGCATCAAAAAATATACGATGGGGGAAAAAATGAATGGTATTTTCAACAAGTCTCATCTGGAATACGGAATCGTCCATTGCAAAACCCACTGTCTCCCCCCCGAAGACATTGTTATAAGGGACTATCCCTCTGATATAGAATGAGAACAGGAATATTGCAAAAAGTATAATATAAGAAAGAGATTTTACTGTGAAAAACCCTTCAGTTTTCCTTTCTTCCGTATAGTTTTTACTTTTTTCAGTTTTTTCCTTATGCTTTTTATTGGATTTAACTTTCGCCAAAATACACCTCAGGGTTGGGTTATAAGTGGATGTCGCAATTAATAAAGATTGTGGAAATGAGCGCCGACGTTTTGGTCAATATTCAGACCCTGTATATCAAATCCATTGTTTCGTAATATCACGAATTAAATTACTTATCAGTAACTTCCCCTACGCGTACTTCCTTTATCTGCTCCCATTTGTGACTGCTGCCAAAAAGCAGGAGTTTCACTGCACCTTTAAACAACGCAAATTCAAGCTGGAAAAAAGAAATTATAGTTACTATGACATCATTCAGGTTCGACTTTGTTCCAATCTCAATTTTCCGTTCTAATTTTCGATAGACATTGACAGCATATACCATGACGCCTGCAGCCACTGTGATAGCGATAATAAATGTTTGGACAGGTTCATATAAGAATGCAAGTATCATTGAAAAAATCGCAATTACCAGGGCAAACGGAAGCAATATATGGACTATGAATTCAGCCGGGAAAATCACTTTTCCAAACACTCCGTATTTATCATTGAAAATCATATCCCTGTGCCTGATGAAGGACTGTACGAGGCCCTGTGCTCTTCTTTCTTTCTGCATTAATCGAATATTATTGCTTGAAGGCACGCGTTCGAAAAATATAGCTTCAGGAATATACATTGTTCTATAACCCTTTCTTATTACCTGCAAAGCCATTTCCGTATCATCGGCAACTGAATTTACAGAAGGCGGCTCTATGATGCTTGCCCTGAATACCATGAGGGGCCCATTAAAAATCATTGTGGCGGCTATCCTGCTTTCAAAAATGCGTAAAATATCAAAAAAAGTTCTATACGCCTGCTCAGACGTTTTTGAAGCAGACTCTTTGCCCAGCAATGACAATTTTCCTGTAGCCGCTCCGAGTGTATCATCTGCGAAAAAAGGAACTATTTTTTCAAGAACATCCCTATTTAACATCGCGTCTGCATCTGTGATTAATAAAAGCTCGCCGGTAGCCTGTTTGAATGCCTCAGCCAGTGCATTAGCTTTGCCCTTCCTTTCTTTTTGTGTTATCAAGTTTATTGAATCAAAACTTTTAACAATATTAATTGTATTATCTGTCGATGCAGAATCTACTACGATGACTTCACATTTGTCTTTCGGGTAAATCAGCTCAAATGTGTTCTTTATTTTGTTCCCTATCATTACCTCTTCATTATAAGTAGGAATTATTATAGAAATTAATGGTTTATAATCAACGTCCGCTTTAATGCCCGAATCTGCCTTTTTATAATTAATAAGGAGATCGCAGTACCTTAGAAACCAGAGGGCCAGAATAGACAATACAGACAGACAAATAATAAAAAAAATTAAAAATATATTCATTGTTCTGTCCGGCTTATATATACACCAAACCATTTAAAGTTTGGTGACCTCTCTACCAAAAAACTCATACTACCATTTTTATTAATCTGGATAGCTTTCGATACATAAAGCGGACATCATCCATTGTTTTTAACTGCATTAACCTGCGCACCATATTCAAATAAATAATCTCTCTTTTTATTGTATGCAGCATAAATCTCTGGTATGCCTCTTTCTGTAATTTTAGCACTTCATCGGAAGTAAACTCCCCAGTCGATATCATTGCTGATTGCACCATCAGACGTCTCAAATCATAATCCTGTATAAATCCATGTTCTTTGCAGAGATCATACAGTGTTGTGCCAGGGTATGGCGTAGCTACAAAGAAATTTGCGCTGTCCAGATCCAATTTGATGGCAAAATTAATTGTATCTTCCATTGTTTGTTTAGTTTCCCCGGGCATTCCAAGTATAAAAAAACCATGCGTCCAGATGCCCAGTTCCCGTATTTTTTTAACGATTTCCAGGGCTTTTTCAAGCTTTAGCGGCTTTTTTATTATTTTCCTGAGAACCTGCTCATTACCGGATTCGATTCCAACGTTAAGCTGATAGCATCCGGATTTTTTCATCAGCTTCAATAATTCTTCATCCAGCTTCCAGATAGCCACTCCGTTAGGTGTCGTCCATGTGATATCCAATCCTTCGTCTATGATTCCCTGGAATATCATTCTTGCTCTTTCACGGTCAAACGTCAGGTTATCATCTTCGAAATGAATCTCCTCAATACCATAATCGTTCACTAAATGCTTTATTTCTTCGATTACATTGGCCGGGCTCCTGGGTCTCCAGCTCCTACCCCATACAGTATGTATAGAGCAGTAAACACAATTTCCAGGGCATCCCCGGCTCGTTATTATACTGGCATACCGGTTTCTTTTTAAACCGCCATGGGATTCGCCTATACTATAATATTTTTCCAGTGGTAATAAGTGACGTGCGGGAAATGGGATTGTATCCAGTGTCTCAATAAACTTAGTCTTCGGATTAAGCTTTAAAACCCCATCCACTTTGTAACCCAAACCATCGATATGCGAGTACTCAGTACTTCCCTGCCCGATGCAGCGTGCCAGTTCCAGCAATGTCATTTCCCCTTCACCGATAACAATAAAATCAATATTAGTATTGCTTAATACATCATACGGGACCGACGATGGATGTGCGCCGCCCATAACTACTTTAATATTTGTATCAATACCTTTGACTATTTCAGCCACTTTCAAGGCTTCCGGAAACATCCGGGAGAATATACAAGAGATGCCAACGACATCCGGCGCGAACGTGCGCACTCTTTCTTCAATCTCATGCCATCTTAATCCCAGATGGGTGTATTCGTTTTGTTTCTCAGGCCGATTATATCCCTCAACTATGCAGTCAAGGAGACTTACCTCGTAGCTGTTTTTTTCTAAAACCGAAGCGAGATATGCAATGCCGAGAGGCGGAGTTACTCCAAAAAGTTCATTTTCCTTAACCATCAATGGAGGTAGAATAAGCATTATCTTCATACTTGTCTCATCATCGTCTATCGGTTATAACTCACAAATCATGTGTTTCTACTTAAGTTTTCCCTTGATAATCGGGATATAGTTAAACTTAAGTAGCCATCTCATAAATTGGAGGAAATATCAATACAATCGAATTAAGATTTAAAATTATTAATTTCAACCAAGGACAATATGAAAATAATCCAGGTCTGCCCTACGTATTTTCCCGCAATCGGCGGCATAGCAACACACGTAAAAGAATTAAGTGAAATACTTGTGAATAAAGGGCATGAAGTTGAAGTTGTGTGCACTTATTCATCACACAAGCTGCCAGAGAAAGAAATCATAAATGGAGTAAAAATAACGCGTTTCTGGGCATTTGCACCCAGGGAAGCATATTATTTCTCGCCTGCAATGTATTTTTATTTAAGGGGTCAGGAATATGATGTGATACATGCACATAACTACCATTCCTTCCAGGCACTATTTGCGGCTTTGGCCAAAAAAAACAGATTTATATTCACTCCCCACACATTTGGTTTTTCAAAGTCGCTGATTAAAAACATTCTTCATAAACTATACAAACCATTGGGCTCATATATTTTTAATTCAGCTGATAAAATAATTTCAACTGCACAATTTGAAAGGAACTGGTTGTTAAAGACGTTTAAGATACCGGAATCAAAGTTAGTTTATATCCCTCTCCCCATAAACTCAGTCGCAACACTTCATAAAAAACAAGACAGAAGTACCATCAAGATAGCATATTTCGGAAGATTATCATCGGAAAAAAATATCAAAGTTTTAATATCCGCATTTAAACCTGTTAAAGAGAAGTATAAAAACTCCGGTCTTTTCATCGCAGGTGAAGGGCCTTTAAGAAAAAATCTCGAAGATTACGGGAAAAATGTCGATGGTGTTAGTTTCCTTGGAAGGTTGTCACAAAGTGATTTGAACAATTTTATAGATGATATCGACATCTTCGTCCTGCCTTCCAGATTTGAAGTATCACCAAGAGCTGTCATTGAAGCAATGTCAAGGGGGATTCCCGTTGTAACGACTCCGGTTGGGGAATTGCCCCAGATATTTCAAGACGGGAAGGACTGCTTGTTTACAAAAATAGACGACCCGTGCGACATGGCTGAAAAAATCATCTGGTTGATAGAAAATAAAAAACAGGCAATTAAGATTGGACAGGCAGGGAGAATCATAGTTGAAAACAGATACGACATCAACAATGTTATTTCGGAATATTTACAGATATACAACGCAAAGAATGATTGTAATAATTCAGGCGCTTTTCACTCCTAAAATATATGCGACACCGTCACCATTTTTTATTTGTTTCAGTATGTAAACATTGTTGTTTAAAGAGGTGTACTCTTTACTGAAAATATATGCATCTAAATTACTCAATAAAACTACGAACCCGCCCTTTTCGAGGTTTGTGGAAGGTAAGAGGTTTTTTACTTTTATGTCGCAGCGTTCCTTCATACATAGAACATCATAAAAGACGCCCTCCGTTATCTGGGATCCCCCCACTTTTTCGCGCTCTTCCGATGGTATATAGTACACGGTTCCGTTTTTAGGAACCGTTGTCATCATATAATCAATGGCTTCTTTGAAACTTGTTTGACTTTCTGAAACTACTTTCTGATAATTATTTGTATTGCTGATCTCAGTGGGTATTGCTGAGAGTTGTAAGACCAGGATTAATACGACAATTACGATATTTACTGTTTTAAATACGCTTGAAACCTGGGTATCTTTTACACCGGAATTTTCTTTTGAAAAAATATATTTTAGGTATTCAGAGACAGTAACGCCAATGAACAAAACCATTCCCAGGTTTGCTTCAGCTAAATAGGTCGGCTGCACTTGCTGGGAGGTGATAAGAAGTGGCGCCAATCCCACGCCAAACCATGCAATGCCAAGCCTCCGGTTAATGTCGCCGAAGATAAAGCCAAGAGCCAGCAATAATACTATTAATATTGCTCCTGTCAGCGAATACAAGGATTGAGACGAAATAAATACAATCGCTATTAACAGTATGGATATTGCATTCTTGATTAAGTTTATTGGCACTCCGCCCAATTCTTCCTTTTTAAATCTATGGAAATAGAATGTACCTATGCAACCCAAAAAAAGAAGATAAGGATTTTTCAACTGTCCCTGGGTAGTTGACAGTTCAAGTTCGAAATAAGTAACTAAACGGGATTTGATAAGTTCGGAAAGAGGAGACGTTCCCGGTGCATTGACCTCTGATGAAACCATGAAGGTCAGCAGTAAAAACAAAAGAGGCAAAGATACATTCACAAGAAGGGACGCGATTCTTGTTTTTGCTTCAATGGACTTCCATTTATGCAGGAGATATATGATATTAACTGTTGGAATAATCAGGATACTTGGCTCTTTTGAGAGAAACGCAAAAATACCGAGAACAAACGCCAGAACCAGACTTTTTTTATCTGCTTTTTCAAAGAAATGTATGGAATAATAAAGGCTTGAAGTTATGAAAAACATCTCTGCAATGGAAGTAGTATAATTCATTTTCCAGACAAGAATGAAACTTGCATCCAGAAACAGATATAAAAAGACCGCTATAACCCCTGCTGCCCTGCTGTGCAGTTGTTTTATCAGCAAGTACAGGAACACCATTGCGCCGGCGAAAAGCACGCCATTCATGAGATAATAATAGGTCGCGTTTGAACCCCATACCGAGTAACCAATGGCATACAGCAAATTAATCATTGGCCGAAGTCCTGTTCCCTGTTTGTCTAATAGTATGGCCAATGGCTCATTGAAGTGCTTGCTTGCCCAGGATACCCACACGATATCATCCGGATATTCGAGAATATAATACTGGGACAGCGCGGCGCGCAACGAATTAATAAAGGAAAAAAAGAAAATTATAGGTATAAAAATATCGATTTTTGACCCGAATAAACCCGCCAGCCGTCCGCTCCGACCGGGTTCATGCTGAGCTGCTTTACCAAGCCGTTTTCCTTTTATTTGACTTTTCCTGGCCAAAAAAACTCCTGAATTACTTTGTATTCCAGATGCCAGTAAGTTACACAACCGGAATTTAAATATCTTTTGATTTAACAGCTTTAGAGGCGTTTACTTTTAAATCTTATCTTCATCAGATTCATAAACATGGATGGCGCATGTTTAAGGCTGAATTGGGAATGTTCGCTATGTTTCCAGTTGATAGGAACTTCCCTGATTGAAAATCCGAGGTTTTTTATCCGCCACAGTAATTCCACGTCGAACTCAAACCCGTTTGACCTGATTTCCGGCAATACCGATACGATTGCCTCTTTCCTGAATGCCTTTGCTCCGCATTGGGTATCCCTGATATTGAGGTTGAAAAATAAATTGACCATCAGATTAAAAGCCCTGCTGATAGTTGCTCTTTTGAAAGGCTGCTTTTTCACTATCGTTGAGCCTGATACCCGGCGCGAGCCTATGGCGCAATCTGCGATCTTTAATTCGTTTATAATTTTTTCAAAGTCGGACGGGGAAACTGACTCGTCCGCGTCTACAAATGCTATTACATCCCCTTTTGCATACTTGAATCCTTCCATAATCCCTCCCCCTTTACCCAGCCTGTTTTTATATTCCATCAGGATGATTCCCTTGTAAACCTCGCTCATGCTTTTAACAATCGCTGCCGTGCGGTCATTTCCATCGCATACGACCAGGAACTCACAATCGGGGTATCTGGGAAAAAAATATTCACCATATATGCCAAGCATGTCTTTGATACGCTTTTCTTCGTTATACGCTGGAACAATTATGGATATCATTTTTGATGCTTCGTTATTGAATTGATAGTTCATTTAATAGGAGTTTAACTAAATTATTTTAGCGATTTTATTTTCGTAAACATTTACAAAGCTTCTGAAAGTGTCGAAATTGAAATTAATAATTATATATAATAAAACACCAAATAAAACATTCAGAAAATGAATTTCTTTCAAATTAAAAGAAATATATTTCCTGGCACATCTTTTTGCGTTAACGCGGTCTGAAACACTCCAGTGATAGACAGAGGCAGAAAAATTCAATCGTTCAATATTGCTGACAATTTTATCCCTGTACTTTTCGGCCACGCTGCTATTATCAAGCATCATTCGCAGGACTTTTTGGCGCAATAATGCCACGCTATTCCTTTTACTTACGCTCGTGCTGTGTATCCTGTACAATGCCAGGGGCTTGCCGATATAGCCAAACCCGAACTTAAAAGACGTGCGCATCCAGTATTCATAATCCTCTACAGCTATAAGCGAAGGTTCTTCATTAAATAATCCAACAGATTCAAGTAATTCTCTCCTCATCAAAACCGTGAGGATTGTAATGAAATTCCCGCCTAAAAGGTATTGGAAAACCTGTCCTTCCTTTGCCTGACCGCGATTAATGAGAAAACCTTTTCTGTTATCTTTTTCATCTATTATTATCGCATTTGAATATACTGCGCCAAATTCAGGATGCGACTCCAGATAATCGATTTGAAGTTCAAGTTTATCCGGGCACCACAAATCATCATCATCCAGGAATGCAATATACCTGCCAGTGGATTGGATCATACCCTGGTTTCTTGACTTTGCAATCACTCCGCCATTTTTAAAATTTATGATTTTTATTCTTTGATCGTTGAATGAGCTGATGACTTCCAGCGTATTGTCCGTAGAGTAATTGTTGATTATGATAATCTCAATATCCCTGACTGTCTGGGATATAGCGGATTGTAGCGATTTTTTAAGATAATTTGCCCTGTTGTACGTTGGGATGATAACGCTCACGGTAGGCTGCATTTTAGTAAATCCTTATGTGTATCGCAAAATACAAGAGTCTTATCTATCTCTTCATTCACATTCGATATGAGCCGAAAGCCGGTTTTTTTAATTTTATCGATATTATAAATTACTGGTTTTTCAAGAACAGTATTTGATGAATCATCCTTCCCGATGACAATTTCGGGGCATATGTCCAGTGTTTCTTCGCATCTTTCTTTAATCAGTTTCGCCATATCCAGAATAGTAACGGAGAATTCCCCTCCGAGATTGTAGATGCAGTTCTTCTTATCGAGTTTTGATGTATCAATAGATAATATATGATCCACGCATCTCGATACATCGGTTAATGTGATAAAATCCCTGTACTGCTTCCCTGAAGTTTTCAGTACTATTTTCCTGTTCAAAACAGCCTGGAGACAGAGATTATTAACTACAAGACTCCACCGGTTTATCCGGGCATGCGCGGGATATCCGAATCCATTTGACAACCGTAATATTACGCCTTCCAGCTCTTTTTTATATGCAGCCATCCGGATGAAATCTTCAGATACATGATGGGTTATAGCATACGGATGTACTGGCAAAGGCAGGGTTTCTTCAGTAATGTTCCCGGAGGCGTTCAGGCCGTATACATGGAAAGTAGAAAAGTATATCAGCCGTTTGACTTTATTCGCAATAGCTGCATTTATCAGGTTCAGGGTTCCCTCCCCGTTTACCCTTAACGCCTCAAGCGGATTTTTTCCCGAATCAATCTCATTTAATGCTGCAAGGTGGATAACAGTATCTACATTTTCACAGGCTTTTTTTAAGGAAGTTATATCGAGAACATCGCCGACTATTGTTTTGCTATGCACCCATTCCGGGATATGGCTATCACTTCTCGCGAGAAGTCTTACATTAATTTCCCTGTTATTTTCCAGATATTGCGCAAGGCGACCTCCAATATAACCGAGTCCACCCGTTATAAGGAGATTCATCCGTCCTTTCGCTCCCAGTTATATGGAATGTGGTTATTATACGGGTCTAAACGTTCTATCTCGGAAGGGTCATGCGGAATGGTTGCGCAGTTGGCAACAATAGCGGGTTCCGTCCCGATGCCCTTAAACCCGTTCCATACCAGTGGAGGAATTGTAACAAGTTTATAGTTCTCCCGTCCCAGAAATATCTCCTGGAGCTCTCCTTTTGTAGGAGACCCGTCCCTGTCATCATACAGGACAAGTTTAATGAAACCGCTTACTACAGCATAGTTCAAAGTCATTTTCTTATGAATATGCCATCCTTTAACCACCCCGGGGTAAATCATGGAAAAATATATCTCGCCAAATTCCTGGAAAACGTTATCATCGCACCTGAGCATTTTTATTATCATCCCGCGTTCATCAGGTATTATTGCCAGCGGATTGACCTTGACTCCATCTATCATTTCATACCTCCTTCAGGAATTTACTGTACCATTGAATGGTTCTAAGAAGCCCCTCATCCAGTGTGTATTTCGGCGACCAGCCGAGCACTTCCCGCGCTTTTTTTGCAGAAAGATATTGATGTTTAATCTCATTCTTCGCAATTCCGAGTATTTTTGGTTCGATATCCTCTTTTCCCATCAATGATATGATATTTTTCACAAGTTCAAGCACAGTTATCTGAAGTTCGTTACTGAAATTGAACGCTTCTCCATGAATATTTTTGTTCTCCATTTTTTCGGCCAGATGCAAATAGGCATTCACGCCGTCCTCCACGTAGAAATAATCCCTTATGTAAGAACCATCGCTCCTTATCACCGGCTGCTCGTCATTCAGCAGCGCCCTGATTGTCCCGGGGACCACCCTGTTGAAATTTATGTCGCCCCCCCCGTAGAAATTCCCGCAGCGGGTCACGCACACAGGTGTTCCATACGTCGTATGATATGTTTTCGCAATAAGATCTGCGCAGCTCTTGGAAACGTCATAAGGGTGAGTTCCCTGCAAAGGCGTATCTTCGCTATACGGCAGCACCGGCTGGTCGCCGTATGCTTTATCGCTTGAAGCTATGATGATTTTTTTTACTGTTGGAACCCTTCTCGTCGCCTCAAGTAAATTCCATGTTCCTTTGATGTTAGTTTCGAATGTCGAAAGCGGGTTCCGGTTCGCTATTTCTACTATTGTCTGCGCTCCCAGGTGGAAGACAGTATCAATTTCATATTCATTGAGCGCCCTCTCTATTAATGAAAAATCATTGAGGTCGCCGCGCACCGTGACCATCCTGTCGATATAGCGGTCGTTGATGAGCACAGACCCTGGGACCCAATCACGGATCAGGCCGACTACATTTGCTTTTCTTGCAATGAGTTCCTTGCATAACCATGAACCGAGGAGTCCGGTGCATCCTGTTACGAAAACCGGCCTATCTTTCCATTTCATCTACCATACCTTCCATTTCGCCCTGTTTGATTTCCATAAGTCATTAAGAAACATATTATCCCTGTATGTGTCCATGCACTGCCAGAATCCCTTATGATTATATACTTTCAACTGGCCGTCTCCTGCAAGATTTGAAAGCGGTTCTTTCTCAAGAACGCAGGACTCGTCAGGCTTCAAATAGTCAAAGAATTCTTTATTGAACACAAAATAGCCGCCGCTTATCGGAGCCACTCCGGTTTCAGGTTTCTCATCAAAGGATACGACCCTATCTTCCTCGATCCTCAATTCCCCATAGCGAGAAGGAGGATACACCCCGGTCACTGTCCCGATTTTTCCATGCTGCTCATGAAATTTCAGGAGTTTTGATATATCAAGGTCTGTAACGCCATCCCCATAGGTTACCATGAACTGGTCTCCATCGATGTACTTTTCTATCCTCTTTATTCTTGCTCCTGTCATGGAAGAGAGACCCGTATTGGCAAGGATGATATTCCAGTCGTTCTCCTCCACGGAATCGTGGATGGTAATATCACCGCTTCCAAGTTTTATGGAAAAATCGTTATTTCTCATTTTATAGTGATAGAAATAGTCTTTTATCATATCTCCTTTATATCCAAGGCATAGAACAAATTCATTGAATCCATAAGAAGCATATGTTTTCATTATGTGCCAGAGTATCGGCCTGTCACCTATTTCTACCATGGGCTTTGGTTTGTATTCCGTTTCTTCTCTCAGGCGGGTACCAAATCCACCGCAAAGAATCACGACTTTCATTTTTTCACCACTGTCTAAACATTGAGGATAGTATTAAAAGGTTAATGATTCACACCTTCCTGTAGAAATCCAGCGTTCTCTTTAAGCTTTCATGAAGACCAATTTCCGGTTTCCATCCGGTTTCAGCACGGATTTTCCTGTTATCCCCGTACATTGCGGCAGTATCATTTTGCCTGATTAATGCTGGGTCGGTGATGATACTGAACTTCCGGCATGAAAGTTCCTTATACGTGTCCAGGATTGTTGCTATAGAATGCGGTTTCCCGGAGCAGATATTATATATGCCGCCCTTTTTGCTTTTTAATGCAAGAAAGTAGAACGCATTCGAAACGTCTTCGATGTCAATAAAATCCCTCTGAGGGCTCAGGTTGCCGGCATGAACGGGTTCATTCAGTCCTTTTTCTATCGCCGCAACCTGTCTGGCAAACGATCCAACTGGCGTCCGGTCAGTCACGCCGGCGCCGGTGGTGTTAAACACCCTCCCGACCATGACATCACTGCCCATATTCCGAAACGCCATTGCAATATTCGTCCTGCAGCTCATGGATGCGCCATATGGGGATGTCGGGTTTGGCGCTGCCGTTTCGTCCACTGGCATTTTTTCGGCAATGCCGTATTCTGCAGCAGACCCGATGATGATGAACCTGGGATTGAATGCCAGTTCTCTTGCAGATTCAAGAAGGTTCACGGTGGACTTAACGTTCGCGGAAAAAAGGGCATCCCAGTCATTATTATAGGCTGTGCCTGCGAAATGGAAAATATAATCCGGCGATATCTCAGAGAGGATGGATTTTACTTTTTCTTTTTTATTGAGGTCGCATTCCACTGGGGTGAATTTTTCCGAATTATTAAATACGCGGTCAATCCCGTATACATGCGCATCAGGGCTTTTTTCCAGGAGAACCTGCAGAAAGTTCCTTCCTATAAAGCCGTTGATCCCCGTGATGATGATTTTTTTATTGTTCATCTGGTAGGAATTTTTCCCTGTGGTGTTCGAATTCATCCTGTGCGACCTGATAATCCTCAACTCTTCCTATATCAAGCCAGTAGCAATCGCTGGGATAGCAATATATGTTTTCCCCTTCCCCTTTCATTCTCATCATAAGATCGGGAAGCCCTATGGACTCGTTCCTCTTTATGTATTCCCTGCACCGCGCATTCAGCACGTTCACTCCCATGCTCACAAGGAACTGGTATGCCGGTTTTTCTATGTATTTATCGAGCCTGGAATCCTGCGTCATCTCGATGACACCGTAATCTATCTTCGCCTCGCGTTTGTGCAGGCTTATGGTCGCGATACCCTTTTTCTCAATATGGAAATCGAAGAAGCGGCTGTAATCGAGCGTGGTGAGGATGTCCCCGTTCATCACAAGGAAATTGTCCTTGAGGTTATCAATCAATCCCAGGGCGCCTGCCGTATTCAGGGGCTTGTATTCCCTCACATAATCGATATTAACACCCCAGCGTGAGCCGTCCCCGAAATATGCCTCTATGAGCTCGGCAAGATGACCGGTCGAGATGACAATCTCATCGAAGCTGTGTTTCTTCAACTGCCTTATTATGATTTCAAGTATCGGAACATCAGCCACGGGAACGAGAGGTTTCGGAAATACGGTCGTGTATGGCCTAAGTCTTGTCCCTTTTCCGCCCGCCAGTATTACTGCTTGCATGTATCCTCAAATATTATATATATCAGCTTTATATTTCTCCGGATGTTCCTCTACATAGCGTATGGTTTCTTTCAGCCCTTCCTCCAGCGTGAAAGTTGGTTCCCAGTCCACCAGTTCCCTGGCTTTCCTGTTATCGCAGAGCAGGTTCATGACCTCGCTCTTTGACGGGCGCATGCGCTCATCATCGCTTATGATGTCGATATCCGTTCCCGTAAGCTTCATGATGGTCTTTAAAAGGTCCCCGATGCTTATGCCTTTTCCAGAGCCTATGTTGATAACTTCCCCGATGGATCTTTTGGACTCAGCAATCTTGAGGAACCCGTTCACAGTATCCTGCACGAACGTGAAGTCGCGCACCGGGCTCAGGAGTCCCATATGTATTTCCTTTCTCCCCGAGAGTATCTGGGAGCATATGGCCGGAATGACCGCCCTTGCTGACTGCCTGGGACCGAACGTGTTGAACGGCCGGATCGTGGCTACGGGCAGCTCAAAAGAATTATAATAGCTTTCCGCCATTTTATCGGCTCCGATCTTGCTTGCAGAATAAGGAGACTGCCCCTGGAGAGGATGTTTTTCATCGATGGGAGTGTACAAAGCTGTTCCGTAAACTTCACTTGTGGATGTGTGCACTACCTTCCTGATGCTCTCATCCCTGCACGCCTGCATCACATTAACTGTTCCCTGTATGTTGGTGTCCACGAAATCCTTGGGAGCCACATATGAATACGGGATCGCTATTAATGCGGCGAGGTGGAACACTGTGTCGCACCCTTTGACAGCATCTCTTACGCAGAAAGGGTCCCTTATATCACCCGTAATGATTTCTATCTTTTCAAGGACATCGCGCTGTAAGAGTTCGAGGTTGCCCCAATCGTTCCTTGAATTATAATGGACAAATGCTTTTACATCAGCATTCTCTCTTAATAATTCTTCGACAAGGTGGCTTCCAATAAATCCACCTGCTCCCGTTACCAGAACTTTCTTATCTTGCCAGAACATTGAATTATCTCTATTAAATACTACATCCCTAATATGTTTTCCTGTTTTTTCATTTGATTGGCGGCTCTTCAATTACAATTTTCTCTTATTTCACTTCGGCTATTACACTGCACGGCGCACTGTCAATGCCCTTTATCATCAAGGGAAGGACTAATATTTTCTTTAATCTCTGACCTGATATCGGTGCGAGATTTATATCCTCTATGAGCAATAAAGGTTCGGCTCCAATAATATCTATAAAAGCCGCCTTGTGCGCCTTCCTTCCTTCATCCCGGTTCTGGAAACCCGATATCGTGAGGCTGTCAACGCCGAGGCACCTGATGGATGGATAATTCTTCCTGAGCCATGAGATGTCTTCGGATGCAAACCAGGGGTTATGGGTGCTGTATATCTCTTCATGCCTGTATCTGGCAAAACCTGTCCTCACAAGCAGGCAATCGATACTCTCTTTACCAAATGATGCGTCCTTCAGAGGGATCCTCTCATCCTCTCCGGCCGGACATTCCACCATCACCGGATTGTGGAACACGAGATCCCGCAGGTCATACTCCGAGATAGTCCTCCCGCCCGCGATGAAATGCCCGGGTGCATCCACATGCGTGCCGGTATGATTATGAATTTTGATAATATATGTATTTGAGGATGACCCTTCGGAGATGCTGCTATAACTGCTAACAATTGGCGCCGGGGTGTTGCCGTACAGCGGTGTGCGGTCATCGATTGTGTATGAAAGCAGGACATATCGGCTCATAGTCCCGATCCTTCCAGCAGGATATCCAGTTCAGAAAGGTCCCTGACTGAGGCGAACCCCAGTCCTTTCATCCTGGGGTCATGTCCTGAGATGCGGCTGATAAAAGGGACGCCCGCAATCCTTGCACCTTCATAGTCATTGAACGAATCGCCCACGAAAAAGACCTCCTCCTTATCGAGATCGAATTCCTCCAGTATTCCAAGGATGATATCAGATTTCGTCCTGGGCGTGCCGAAGATGCCTCTAAAAAATCGTGAAATACCCCGCTCAAGTACTATCTCCCTGAGTTCATCCTCAGGCGTTCCTGAGGCAATAAAAAGCATGGTGCGTTCCGAATATTTTTCCATGAAATCCTCCGCCCCAACCACAAAAGGGCACGAGATCATCTCTGACCTGACTATCTTTGAAAAAGCCTCGCCCAGTTCCTTCATTTTGACCTCGTCAAGCGGCTGCTTCAAAATGTTCTCGTATATATATGAAAACTTCTTGAAGCGCGACATGCCGCCGTTTTTCAGGTGGTACTGCGCAATCTCATCCACATGCTCAGGATATTCCCGGAAAAGCTCCCTGAAAGCACGGGTCTTTATGTCCACGGATTCTATGATTACACCGTCAAAATCAAGGATTATCGATCTGAGCGCCATGTCATTTCTCATGTATATTCTCTTTATTTAAATCCTCTATTCTCTTCCGGAATTCGTCATCCGGAATGAAATCGCAGTAACGTATGATAAAATCCCTGCATTTTTCATAATTTAGCGGCGAATCGCTTCGTTCTATTATTTCCTCCGTTATTCTTCTAAGCTCCTGCGGACTGTCGGCAAAGACAGGTATATCGCTTATGCCTGACAGGGGATTCATATCTATCGTGCTTACCAGTCTCGGTATTATTATCGGGCACTGGCACGCGATGCTCTCCAGGGATGATGAGGAACCAGTTACAATCATAACCTTGCATTTTGGGAGGTGCTCATGCAGAGGTGTGTCAACTATCGTGAATATATCAGGATCGGGATGCATGCACATGGAATGAAGAATAGTCCCGACTGAGAGGGCGGGATGTCCCTTGATTAGAACCTTGAACTTCGTCTGATTACTGAAAGCATGAATTACATATGAAAGCAATTCCATCGATTCCATGAGTTCTATGGACAAAGCCACGATTACAATGTTGTCCCTGGTTTCCCATGGGATCTCCTTCTCGATGTGCTTCTTCAATTGCTGGAACCGGATGGCACCGAGCACAAAGACTTTTTCCCTGTCCCATCCTGATGATATGAACAGTTCCCGGGGTATTCGTCCCACGCATCCCACATGTGCAGGAATTGTTTGAAGGAAGTCCTGGTCCTTAAACTCTGAAGCATGATTGAAATAATTCAGGAGAAGCAGGGGAACAGTCGTATGCTGAATACCAATTACATTTTTTATTTTTCTCTCGGATGCCGCAATGTTGAGCGCCTTCTCCCACGGCTGATTCTCGAAGAAATAAGTGACTGTCGTTTGTTTCTCCATTTCACCGAACAGCCTTCTGAACATATGGTAATTGACTATGCTATTTATCATGGTAGTCCCGGCGAAGGATTCATGCCAGTCCTTTTCAAATATCGTCCAGATATTGACATCCCCGGGATAAACGAACGACCGCGAAATAGATGAAGATATCCGCAAATATCTTAACAATATACGGGCATATTCGAGAAAAGCAAAGCACATGTCGTGAATGGTGACCCATTCCTCGCATAGATACAATGGATAGCCCCCTTCATTGATACTTTTTCCCAGTTTTGCGCTGCTGTTCCAGTCAAATCCTTCAAGGTTCACGGTCATTGCGAGCCAGATGAATTCACCCGGGTATTTTTTTTCAAGCGCGCGCTGGATGGGCTGATAATACCGGTTGATGAATTTTTTGTCTTTCAATTGTTTCCTGTCAATGAGTGGAAAATACGTGACAAGGAGGAACTTGCTCTTCTTCAATATCTCTTTTCTTGAATGAAGCCCATGCATCCGCCATTTAATGGCAAGCATCTTGATGAACTGGCGCGCAAGAAACGCGGATGATCCCACGAGCGCCTGCAATAGCTCCGGGCTCCCGGAGACATTTTTTCGTAAGGAGCGGCAGTGAAAGCCTCTGTTCTTCGTCGCATTGTCGCGAAGCGTCCTGTATAGCTTATTATCCGCAATATCGCAAAGAATGATGCCGCATGAATGTTTTTCCTGGATGTCCAGTATGCTCAGGGTCCTTGAAAGCTGGCTGTAGGAGCCTGTTTTAAGGGTATTTTTTTCTGCAAGCAGCGAGAACCACCATGCTGAGAAGTTCCCGGAGGAGATTCTGAAATATTCTTTAAGATTCCTGCCTGAGACTGTCATCTTATTCGGAAATTCAGAAATGAAACGCAGGTATTCTTCTCTTATGGAAAACGAGGTCTTGTTGAAGAGTTCGGTGAAATTCACCACTTCCACTTCAAGTTTCTCTTTGCCCAATCTGTCAACGACGGCTGAAATAAAGTCCTGATCAGTCGTGATTGGGCATAGCACCAGCTTTTTCGTTGTCCTGTCAAGAGATGCCTCCAGCCGCTCTATTTCCGAAGTCTCATCAAAAACATACAGAATGTTCATATTCACTTGAAATACAGACCGTTCTGTTTCTTGTATGGGAAGTTATTTTGATATACATCCCCCAGCATCGCGAGTATGCCCTGCCCTATATCAAGATGGTATCTGCCCACATATTTCTTGGCTATCTTCGGTCTGAAGGAATAAGGGGTAATCTCGTAATGCAGACCCGAATCCTCAGGCAGGAATTCGAGGTCGATGGTATCCCCCATCATCTCCCGGATCATCAGCATCAGGTCCTTGATTTTCATGAACTGGTTGCCTGTGAGGATGACGTACTCATTCTTGAAATCATCCGCCAGTATCTCCACGCTGTACCGTGCGGCATCCTCCACATGGATATATTCCCTGAGTTCTTCCCCATCCCCATGGCGCGTGATCTTCCCTTCCACCACCGCCTGTTTCAGTATCCTGTATATCCAGTTGCTTTCGTCCGAGCGCGGTCCATAGAGCGAACCGTACCTGAGTATGGTATATGGGAGACCGTATGATTCATTGAAGTTCTCGATAATGAGCTCACATGCCTGTTTGCTGCTCCTGTAGAAAGCGCCCATTTTGCTGTACACATACATGCTGCTTGCGAAAACAAATCTTTTTATGTCGCATGCCCTGCATGCATCCAGGATAATCGTGGTCCCGAGTATATTTATCTCCACTGTTTCAACCGGCTTCTCGTTGGCTTTTTCGATATCGGCTATGCCGGCAAATGAATATACAATGTCGCATCCGGTGACAGCCTTCCTTACGGCTTCCCTGTCGAGTATATTGCCGGTGATCATCTCCTGCCCTTCCCGCAGATATGGCGACTCCCTGAGGTCAAATATCTTCACATCGTATCCAGCTGCGGTTAGTGAATCTGCAACATGACTTCCAAGAAATCCCGAGCCGCCGAATACTATTGCTTTCATATGCCAGCCTCCTTCAGGGCACTTATCAGGTTGTTCACGGTCTCAAGCTCCATCTGTTTCCTCGTTTCTATGGCAGATGAACCCATGTGACATGTCAGCACCACATTGTCAAGGTCAGTAAGTCCTCCCTTGTAGGGCTCGGTTTCAAATGTATCAATGCCCGCCCCGGCAATAGTTCCGTTCCTTAATGCCCCGATAAGAGCTTCTTCGTCTATCAAGCCGCCGCGCGATGTATTGATGATGATTGCATCCTTCTTCATAAGTGATAATTCCTTTTTTCCTATCATGTGAAACGTGGCATCCGAGAGTGGCAGGTGCAGGGATATGATATCGCTGTCTGATAGTACGTCCTGCAGTGAGCCCAGTACGATGTTGTTCTCACGGATAAAATCCACATCCGGATATGGCTCATAAGCGCGCAGATCCATCTTGAAAGGCTGGACGAGCCGCACCAGTTTCTTCCCTATCCTCCCGAGCCCTATGATTCCCAGGGTCCTGCCGGTAAGAAGCCTTCCCATCAACTGGTTCCAGTTGTCTTTGCGGAGGTTCCTGTCCGCCTCTGCCACACGTCTTGAAAGATTAAGCATCAGGGCAAGTGCAAGTTCTGCCACTGCCTGCGAGGGAGCTTCAGGGGTGCTGCGTACAATGATTCCCAATTTTTTGGCTGCTTCCATATCGATATTATCCATGCCGACGCCATATCTTGATATTACTTTTAATTTCGGCGCTTTTTCAAGGAGCTTTCCTGTTATTTTTTCTGTGCCAGCGATGAGACCTGCGGCGTCCTTTATCAGTTCGGCGAATTCATCGAATTCAAGCTTTTTTCCCCGTGTATTGCTTACAGTTTCAAAACCCGCCTTCTCAAGCATAGTGATAGGGTCGCGGTTTATTTTTCCAAAGGATGCGCTTGAAATCAGGATTTTCATATTTATCGAACTACCAATCGAGATATCGCTTTGACCAATTATCGTCTCTTTTTAGAATTACTCCATAGAATCCTTCGAAATCATACTTTCTCCACATGGATTTTGTTAAATATAATATACTCCATATTGGATACTGGAGATATATCTTTTCCCTGACGATCTCCCATCCCGAATGTCTCATGAGCAGTTTCCAATCCTCCGGGTCGAGCTCGAAAATATGAGTATTCTCGGCATTTACACCATCCTCCCTTCCCTGCCGAATATGGTGTAGACCGATGCGGCTTTTCCTTACATATGGAACTGTGATTATCATATATTTTGCACTCGTCTTTGATGACAGTTCATGCAGGAAATGGAATGGATCCATCAGATGTTCGAGCGTCTCAAAACAGAGGAAGATATCAGGGTTAATATCATAATCTGAAAGATTCTCAGCCCTTGCAAGCACTGCCTCAAGCCCCTTATTCCGTATCTTTTCCACAGCTTTCGGGTCAAGGTTCACGCTTAAGCATTTTATATTCTTTTCATAGAGACCGGATAGATATTGGAGGTGTGTGCCTGATGAGTCCCCGATATCAACTATCACCATATTTTTAAATTCTTCCGCGACCTCTGCAACGAGCGACATCTGGAATGCATGCACATTCCTCACCTTTGTCCTGAGATATTCATTGTCGAGTTTGAACGTGGAATACTGCTCAGAGATATCTGGAACGATATGTTCAAGCTTGCGTGCCAATCCAGTCAGATTCTGCTCTCTGGCCGCCTCTTGAAGCGATCTTAAATAAACGTATTTGGAGAAATTATTCACAGATATTTGCATCCGGGGTTAATCCCCTCCAGCTACAGTAAAAACTTCCCCCGTGATAAAATCGCCTGCTTCGGAGGCCAGGAATAATGCCAGCCTTGCAATGTCCACAGGTTTGCCCATTCTTTTTAACGGGATAAGAGAAATGCGTTTTTCCATGGCTGGGCTGTTTCGTTCTATCCTGGAATGAAGCGGTGTATCTATTACTCCACCCCGAATACAGTTCACCAGGATATTGTGGGGAGCACCTGCTTTTGCAAATCCTTTTGTCAGAGTTTCCAGTGCCGCCTTGGCAGCCCCGTAGTGCATCGTATTCATCGAACCGCCATATTTTGCTGAAATCGAGCTGATATTGATAATCCTTCCGCCGCCGTTATCTTTCATGAAAAGAAAGGCATCCCTTGATAGAAAAAATGGAGCAGTTGCATTCAGCGCCATGGTATCTCTCCAAGACATCTCATCCAGCTCTAAGAACGGCATGTTTCCAATAACTCCGCCTGCATTGTTGATCAGTACATCAATACTACCGAAAGCATCAATAAAAGACTGGATCAGGTCTGATCTTGTTGATTCTTCAAGCAAATCACCTGCAAGGACATCTGCGCTTCCTCCTGTATCCTCAATGTCTTTTTGAAGTTTTATCGCATTTTCTTCATTTCTATTATAATGTATTCCAACATGTGCACCATAACTTGCGAACAATTTTGCAGTTTCTGCGCCTATGCCTGAACTTGCGCCGGTGATCAGGACTTTTTTCCCCTTAATGCTTTCAAACATCTACATATCCTCGTAAGGAATCTTATCGTTTGTGAAACCGTGTTTCATGAGCCAGAATTCAACCGAAGGCACCTGCCATTCGTAATCCACATCAAGGCCGCCCCACTGCTTCAGGGGGTGGATTTTCTGCCCCATCCATTTTTGCGGCAGCAGACCATCTTCCATATGTTCCAGGCAGTGTGGTCTCACGATTGATACACCCATATCTGCGAACCATACATCGCCCTGTGAATCCCGGTCACAGTTCAGCGTTCTGGGATCACCGAATGTTTCAAATGGGACGAATGGATGAAGACATCCGTCATCACCGATCTTTCTTGCCCTGAGAGGGCTCCACATATTGTAACGGGAAACTGTAACTGCGGAATCAAGCTCCGGATTTTCCCGAAGAACTTTTATGCCTTCGTCAATGGTCTCAGAAAGGACTGTGACCGCATTGCAGAATAGCAATACCATAAATTCCACATCGTTCCCTTCGTCCTTTATATATCTGTAACCATGCGCGAATGCATCCTCTCCCAGCGCCTGGGGTGTACACAGTTCCGGGGGGCGGTCTATTATTCGTGCCCCATTTTTTCTTCCTATCTCTTTGATCTTGGGCGAATCTGTGGAAACATACGTTGCATTAACCGTTTTCGCATACTTTGCCGCAAGCAGCGGGTATTCCATAAGCGGCCTTCCCATAACAGGATACAGGTTCTTTCCTGGAAATCCCTGGCTCCCTTCCCTGCCCAGTAATAGTGCTGCAATCATGATTACTCCAACCTTTTTAATATCTCAGTGGTCCTGAACGGACAACCGTTGCATATGGCTATCTTATGAGCATTTCCTTCTCTATGAAGTTTGCGTATGCGTTCCATTTCGTCTCCTTTCCATGCAGCGCGGATAGTGTCAATTTTTGCATTTCTGAGCTTATGGTCGTCAGTGTAATCAAATCCGCATACTGAAATAGTACCGTCCCAGGTGACCATCATCCTCTGCCAGATATAGGGGCATGCCCAATCGGATATCAAGTCTTTTTTCCTGGCTCCGTAATCCTTGAAATCTATAAATGCGACCTCATCCACAAGCTTGCCCCAGTATTCCCCGTATTCCTTTATATCAGGCAGAATATCAGGCGTAGCCACGGTCTGGATTCTTATCTTAGTCTCTGAATTCAGACTGTTCCTCAAGTCTATAAACTCAAGAATATTCCTGCGCACCTTATCGAATTTCGCGCCAATTCTATATTTTTCATAGATTTGAGGTTTGGTTCCTTCAAATGATATTGATATCCTGTCCAGCCCGGCATCTATCAGTTTTCTGCCAAGTTCCCGTGTCAGGAGCACGGCGTTCGTATTCATATAGACATCTATTATGCCTTTCTTTTTTGCATACTCCACCATCTGAACTATCTTCTTATGGAGCAGCGGTTCACCCCGTGCGCCCGAGTTCAGCTTTATGGCGTAAAGACCGTATTCAGCGCCTTCGTCAATGATCTTTTTGAAAACGTCGAATTCCATATAGCCGTACTTTGTTCCTACTTTTTCATAGTTAGTTTCGCAAAACTCGCATCTCAGGTTGCACACACTGGATGCTTCGATGTCAAGGTGAAGCGGAAATTGGCCTGTATAGAAATTCCTGGGCCATTCATCCCATTTCATCCGGTATTCATGGAAAATTGGGTCACTCCTGCTCAGAACGCTTTTGCCACCGATGGTGTGGAAATTGGCGTTGACTTCAATGACTATGATTGACACCCTCTTTTGAGAGGAGGTTTTTTATTTCTTCTTTGCTCAATAATACTGTACTTTCGGAAGAATAACCTTTAACGGGAGCTATCATATTCATTCCATTGTTTCCTGCAATGACAATGCCATGAAGTTCTATGGGATATGTTATTATGAACATATCCTTCTTTTCCTTCATCCATTTTATTTCATCTTCTATCATTAATTCTTCGTGGATTTTCTCTCTTGCTCTTGGCCCAATGAAAACCCGTTCTATCGATTCCGGCGCAATGCCATATTCCGGGGCCAGTTCTTCAATCAGCACTTCAATCAGATCCATTATTCTTACAGCTGGCATCTTAAAGACAAAGATTTCACCGCCATTGGAAAGAGCAGCGGCCTTGAAAACAAGATTGACAGCCTGGGGTATCGACATAATGAATCTGGTCATATTAGGGTCAGTGATTGTTACGCGGCCGTCGGATATTATTTGTTTTCTTATTAACGGTATTATAGAGCCTCTTGAATCCAGTACATTCCCGAATCTTACGACCGAAAATTTTGTTATACTGCTCAGGTGACTGTTGGCAAGTATTACTAGCCTTTCAGCCAGCATTTTGGTTGCGCCCATTACGCTTGTTGGATTAACTGCCTTGTCTGTGCTTATAAAAATACATTTGTCCACTTTATTGTATATCGCTGCTTTGATAACATTATCCGTACCAATGACATTGGTATTAATTGCTTCCATTGGATTATATTCGCAAAGCGGTACGTGCTTGAGCGCAGCGGCATGGAATACTAAGTCTATATTTTCCATTGCAATTTTCATTCGCTCTATGTCTCGAATATCCCCTAAAAGAAATCTCACATTCATGTTTCCTTTCAGTTCTTGCTGTAATTCGAATAGGCAGGCTTCATCGTTGCTCAATATTCGAACAACTTCAGGTTCATATTGCAGTAACAGACGAACTATCTCACTGCCTATAGAACCTGTACCACCTATTACTAAAATTTTTTTGCCTTTAATCTGTTCGCTGATTTCTTTATTTGATATCATTTATGTCCCTGAGAAGAAAGTCTCTATTTTTGAAGTAATGAAATCCATTTCGTCGATAGTTAATAAAGGATGCATTGGCAAGGTTAAGACCTGTTCCGATAACTCTTCTGTAACTGGAAGCTTACATCTATATTTAAGTATATTCTTATAAAAATAACTATGATGCACAGGTGTAAAATATATTTTTGTCATAATGCCATTTTCACCTAAAAATTTAGCTAATTCATCTCTTCGACCATTTTTTACTCTTATTGTGTACATCTGGTACACATGAAAATAATCGCTGGGAGGCATGTGTATAACAATCTCATCTATACTGGATAATTTTTTCGATATATACTCTGCCTTTTCTCTTCTTAAATCAATAATTTTATTTACTTTATCGATCTGGGCTATGCCCAGCGCTGCAGTTATATTTGACATTCTGAAATTGTATCCCAAAGAAACGTACTCCATATTATCAGCGCAACTGAAGTAGTTAGAGGTTTCCAGTCTGCCATGGGAGCGAAGCAGTTTCAATTTTTCAAATATCGCCTTTGACTCGGTCACTACTGCTCCCCCTTCCCCTGTGGTAATTATCTTATTTGAACAAAAACTGAGTATCGAGGATTGACCAAATGTTCCTACCATTTTTTTATTTATACCTGCGCCGAAAGCCTCGGCTGCATCCTCAATCAAAAGAATATTATTATCATCGGCTATCTTCTTCAGCTCCCTTATCATACAGGGGCAACCGCCATAATGAACTGGTATTATCGCTTTTGTCTTTTTTGTAATTTTCTCTGCAACATCCTCGGGATCTAAGCCGAATGTTTTTTCCTCTATATCAGCAAAAACAGGTCTTGCACCAACAAAGAGGGGTGCATTTGCAGTTGCTATGAATGTAAAGGAAGGAACGATGACTTCATCGCCTTCTCCAATCCCATAGGCCAACAGGGTAGCATGCAACGCAGATGTGCCTGAATTGAAGGTTACTGCGTATTTTGACCCTATGTATTTGGAGATTTTCTCTTCAAATGCATCTATATTTGGACCTATTGCCCAGAACATGCCTTTTTTAATTGCTTCCGAGACCTGCTCAAAGTCTTTGTTATCCCAATATATTTTAAATAGAGGTATTTTCCATTCGGCCATTAGCTCTCCCTTTTGTTTTTGTATTTAATAACCTTTGCAGGTATGCCTACAATCACGGCATTATCAGGTACATCTTTGGTGACAACTGCTCCGGCGCCAATGGTCGCATTTCTGCCAATCGTTAAATCATCTAGAACGATTGCTCCAATGCCGACTGTTGCCCCATTTTTTACTCGTACCCCTCCTGCCATGCATACTCCTGGGGCTACATGGGAATTATCTTCTATTATGTTGTCATGTTCGATTATAGCACCTGTATTTATGATGACGTTATTCCCTATCACAGCACCGGTATTAATAACGGAATTCGGCGCTATTACCACACCTTTTCCAATCGTCACATGTTTTGAAATTATAGCCCCCGGATGAATGGCATTAAGCAATATTTTTCCTGCCTTTTCAAGTTCTGAATATTTTTGCGCCCTTATCGCATTATCTCCCAGTGCTACAATAAATTGAACATCATGCATGCCTTTTTTTACGATTTCAAAACCGCCAAGTACAGGAACTTCATTAACAATCGTTCCATGTGATTTAATATTATCATCCAAAAAGCCAATTGTTTCTATACCCGCATGTTGAAGTATATCCATCACAATCCTCCCATGTTCCCCAGAACCATATATCATAGCTTTCATGAAAACTCAATAAGTAATTTTTTCTGGATTAATTTTTGATTTATTTCAAGTTCAGCCAGCACTTTAGCAATTCGCATTCCTGTTTTGCCATCGCCATAAATGTTCACACATTTGCTGATTTTATTTTTGAATATTTTATCATTCAAAGCGATATTGATTGCCTGGATAATCTTCGTTTTGTCATGGTCTACATCTATGACATTACATACACGCTGCCTTCCTTCCTGCCGAATACCGATATTTACGGCAGGTAAATGGAACGAAGGAGCTTCGATTATACCGCTGCTCGAATTTCCGATCAGTGCACTTGCAATGTTCATTAAACTTATATATTCTATGTGGGACAAACTTTTAAATGTATGCAGAAAAGGCAGATTTTCATATTTTTTAATGACTTCAATCATCGAGTGCCCGCCTGCATCTGAGTTTGGATATATCAATATTGTCTGTATTTTCAATTCGGCAAGTGCTTCCAGCGTAATTCTCATCTCTTTTGCTGCATTTTCAGGTTGAGTTGTGACGGGATGTTGTACCACAAGCAGCAAGGGCTCATCCGGTTTGAGCGAGAATTTTTCAATTAATTGCTCTCTGGGAATCATCTCAGTATTTAAAACTGTATCGAGTCCAGGGGCTCCTACTGTATGTATCCGCCAGAGTTCTTCACCCAATTTTTTTATCCTCTCTGCACTTTCTTCTGTCGCAGGAAAATGGATGTGGGCGAACTTTGTGATAGCATGGCGTATACTTTCATCTATACATCCCCCGGTTGTTGAATCCCCCCCATGTATATGTGCAATGGGAATGTTCATATGAACTGCTGCAATTGCACCTGCAAAAGGCTCATCCCGGTCACCGAGGACAAGAACAATATCCGGCTTGATTTTTTCCAGCACCTCGGTTATCCCGATTATCCCTTTGCCAAGTGATTTTGCCATGGCAGCGCCTGTATCGTCGCAGAATAGCATGTCTACTGAAGCCTCGATTTTAAAACCGTCTTTTTTTATTTCGTTGATAGTATAGCCATGTTCATAGGACAAATGCATGCCAGTTGCTATCACTGAAAGTTCCAATCCAGGGTGATTTTGGATTGCTTGCATGACAGGGTATAGCAGCCCATACTCGGACCTTGTTCCTGTGATTACTGCAATTTTTCGTTTCATTTCAGTTTTTTTATTACTTTTACTGGTGTTCCGAAGGCTAATACGTTATCAGGGATATCTTTATTAACAAAGCTGTGCGCGCCTATTATTGAATTACTTCCTACGGTCACATTGGGCATTATGGTGCTGTGGCTCCCTATTTTGCAGTTCTTTTTTAAGATTATCGGACCTTTCTTATCATCTATTGTGGAAACTGTGTACAGGGAGCAGTGTGAACCTATCTGCACATAATCTTCAATTATTACTCCATTCTTGGCGTTGATGTAGGTAAACGCTCCTATATCCGTTTTATAGCCAAGCTTGAGTTTGTCTTTATGCTGGACTAACCAGTGATATTCTGTCAATTTATTCTCTTCAATTAAAGGATATTCCCAGTTCTCAAATCTAGATGTCATATTTATTTAATATTTTCATATTTAATTATTTCATCTTTATGGATATTTTGTTTAGCAATTTTTCCAACAATAAGATTTTCATGCTTTGGTGCTATTCCGACTCCAGGTCTTTTAAAAGCAAGCATATCTTCTGTAATTACAGCGCCTTCTGGGATATTTACCTTAGCCACGATGCTCCTCCTCGCAACATCCCTTACTTCAAGTTCAGACTGTACAGGCGCTTTTATTGCTGAACCAAGTGCTTTCTCAACCACTCTTATACCATAAACCATCTCTTTTAACTCATTTGGTTCAAGAGAGGCCTTATGATCTGGACCTGAAAGGTTTTTATCAAGCGTGAAATGTTTCTCAATCACACATGCACCCACAGCAACGGCAGCAATAGATACAAAAATACCAGGCGTATGGTCAGAATATCCAACAAGTAGATTGAATGAGTCTGCCATGGTCTTCATAGCTCGCAGGTTGCAGTCTTCCACTTTTGCAGGATAATTTGATGTGCAATGAAGCAAAATTAAATCCTTGCATCCGGCTTCTTTTAGTATGATTACTGCCTCCGCGACCTCTTCCAGGGTTGACATGCCTGTTGAGAGGATAATTGGTATGCTTTTTTTTGCTATATATTTTAAAAAAGGATGATTTGTAATCTCGCCAGAACCTATTTTTATCAATGGGACTCCAATATCCAATAGTATATCTACGCTCCTTTCATCGAAGGGTGTTGATATGAATGTGATATTCTTATGTCCTGCATATTCGATTAATATCTGATGATCTTCTTGCGATAACTCCAGTTTTTTAATCATATCAAACTGTGATTCCGATACATCCGTGGTCAGTTTTTGATATTCTGCTTTCGGTGCATTGATGCTAACTACTTCTTCAGCTATAAATGTCTGGAATTTCACGGCATCTGCCCCTGCAGAAGCGGCAGCATCTATCAGTTTTTTTGCAAGAACAACACTGCCGTTATGATTTACCCCAGCTTCTGCGATTACAAATACTGGTTCATTAACTCCGATATTTCTCGCCTGTATTTTAATATTTTTTTGCATGATTTGTTTATTGCTTCTCAACAACCTTTTCTCCTTTTTGAGATGCAAATTTAATAATCTGCGCTAAATCATGATTAATGATCATCTGCCTTATTCCTAAGAGTTCAGCATCATTGTATTTTGTTAAATTGATGACAAAATCCCGGCTAACATCATCCTCGCATTTGATAACGAATTTCTCAATGGAAACAAAATCTTTAATGATGCGTTCTCTGAATCTCTCAAAAAGTCCCGTTCTGGGATAGGGAGTAACAAAAAAGGGACCGCATTCTATATCGTTATCAACTAGAAATTTTGTAGTATCATAAATTGACTGCATATTCTCATTTGGTAATCCTATTATGAAGTTTGTTATGGGGTATATTCCGGCTTTAAGACATTCATTAAATGCCCACTCATTTTTTAACGGTGTTGAATTTTTTATTATATCTTTTGATAGTATATCAGCATTCATCGATTCAGCCCCTATATCAAGACAACTGCATCCCGCATTCTTCAATTTGTCCAGAATTTCTCTATCTAAAGTATTGACATGAGCTGTTGTTCCGAAATGCAATGGCGGTTCAAGATCTGTTAATCCTCCCTTTTCCATCAAATCGCAGAATTCCAAAACATATTTTTTATTTACTGTGAAATTCTCATCACTAAATGTAATAAAATCTATTGCATATTTCAATCGCAAATATTTTATGAGTTCTACCGTTCGCCTTGGATTGTAATATCTTAGTTTTCTTTTGTGTGATAAATTTCGAGGCGTACCTGTGGGCAAATCAATACAAAAGCTGCATGAAAAAGGACATCCTCTCGAAGATTCAATCGATAATCTGCGTTTAGAAACCATCGCTTCAGGTGATAGAGGTATACCGCTATGTTTGAAATACACTTCTTCGAGTGGTAACAGTTCATACATGGGAAAAGGCAGATTGCTGAGTTCCTCTTCTGATAATAATTGTTGAGGGGGAGTAGAATGTATTTTTTCATTTTCTCTATAATAGATTCCTCGGACATTTCCCCAATTCTTATCCTCAAAATTCTCTAATATCTGATGGATCGTTCGTTCCCCTTCTCCGATAGAAAGAATATCAATTTCCGGAACCCATTGCATCAGGTCGTACTGCAGGCTGGTCGCAAGTCCTCCGCCTGCAAGCAGAATGGTGTTGGGGAACTCATTTCTCAAAAGAGTGAACATTCTTTTCTGCCACCTATATGTGGTGACAAGATTCCCAATACCTATGATATCCCATATTGTATCATTGATTTGTCCTATTACTTCTTCATGTTTCAATTTATACGCATTATTATCAAAAATAGCAACATCATGACCATCTGAATTGATTACTGCCGCTATACTTATCAAACCAAGAGGTATATTATATGGAGGTTCTTTGGGTTTAATTGGAGGATTTATAAGTAATACTTTTAATTTATTCATAATGTATAGCTTCTTCCAATTTCATAGATTTGATCGCTCCGCCATGAAGCGCCCCTCCTTCTGTGGCATTGATAATATTTACCCCATCTTTAGACATTTGTATTGACTGCTGCACAAGATTATCAATATGGGATTTCCATGTCACATCAGTATAATAATTAATCTTGAAATCCGGGTTGTATCCTTCTATAACATATGTTTCCTTGTATCTTTCAGGTGTTATTGTTGGATCAACTTCTTTTACTACGGGATAATATGCAGATTTTTCAATTGGTGTTTCCATAGTGTAACCTAAATCCATGCCTGTCAATATTATATTTTTAAAACCTAGATAATACGCAAGATTTATGCAAGTAATGCCCGTATTACCGCCAGTAGATAAAATGGATTTTTTGGTTATATGACTTAGTGCCATGCTGAGTGAAACAGGTTGATCCACATCATCGATCATTGGTGTAAAGAAAATTTTCTCCCCTTTAAATCTCTGAACCACCTTTGGTGCGACCATAATTGCCATTATTCCAATAGTAGAAAGTTTCGCATCAAACAGTTCACTTTCATAAAATGTCTCTATTAATTGTCTGTGTCCATCCACGCTCAGAACAAAGTCGGGAGTAATGCCGGATTTCAATAATGGAATCAACATTTTATCTGTTGAAATAATAGTCTTCCCCTTAAGATGTTTCAAAATTTCAATATGTCCTTTTTCTTTGAAACTTGGACCCCCGCCTACTATTATGACATCTTTACCATTCTGTTTTGGAATATGCGATATATCTTTATTCGACTTGATGACATCCATATTGTCTGCAAGGTTTTCCATCCAGGATTTGAGGTTAACTTCCCTTATTTTATTGTTAATCTTCTCAGGTAAACTCTGATTTGGAGTTATTTCGGTCTCCGATATATTCTCATCATCATTAAAATCCCTATAAAGTCTTTTGCTCCCAATAACAACAAACGAACCTCTAGCAGCTATATGGTTTAATACTTCGATAGATATATCTGTCTTTTTCTCTTTTTTCCATGAAGTTTTTATATAATTCATAATAATCTCTCTATTTTAATTCACGCAGTACATCAATGTTTTCTTCTATCTTAATAAAAGCATCAACTACATCCTGCATGTCAATCTGTGCAGCCGGAGGGCGCGCTCCAAAAAACCACAATGCTTTCTTGTAACATAAACTCTCTGCAACCGAGCATAATCCGCTCTCATACCTCACGTTGCCTTTATAAAACTGGCATGTAAATGGACAGCCATGATCCCCATATGCAATCTTTTCCTTGAAGACCGGGTTTTCATAGAGAGGATGCGGGTAGCCTGTACCGAACGGTATGCCTTCTGCATTCAGTGCTTCAACAATTGCTTTTCTTGGAATACCCGTTTTTTCTTCTTCATATATCATTCCATAAACATGATATACATGAAGAATAGACGGAGCTTCATAAGGCACATTAAATCCTTCTATCTTTGAGAGATTTTTAGTCAAAAATTTTGAGTTTTTTATTCGGATTTCATTGAATCTGTCTAGCTTCTTAAGTTGTTCATTGCCAATCGCTGCCTCCATTTCAGTCATCCTGTAATTCCATCCCACGATATTGGATATGTATGACCTCTTCTTGCCTTCGATTATCGCTTCTCCATGATTCCGGATCATCCTGCATCTTTCTGCAAGCTCTTCATCCTTTGTAATAATCATCCCCCCCTCTCCAGTCATCATGTTCTTGGTTTCCTGGAAACTGAATACTCCTGCGTCACCTATCGTTCCCACGAGCTTTCCTTTATATTTTGCTCCAGGAGCTTGCGCACAGTCCTCTATGACTGTCAAATCATGTTCATTCGCCAATTTCATAATCGCATCCATCTCAGCCGGATGCCCCAGAAGATGCACTGGAATGATTGCTTTTGTGGAAGGGTTTATTGCCTCCTCTATTCTCTCAGGGTCTATACAATATGTTCTCGGGTCTACATCCGCAAAAACTGGAATTGCATTGTGCATCAAAACGCTTGTTGCTGTCGCAGTAAAAGTATATGGGGGAACAATAACCTCATCCCCCGGGCCGATACCCGAAGCTGCAAGAGCCACATGAAGTCCTGCGGTGGCAGAGTTCACTGCGATCGCATATTCCAGACTATGATACTTTGCAAAGTTTTCCTCAAATTCACGAATTTTCCTCCCGCCAAGGAACTTTGGTCCCGCGCTGGCTGCAAAACTGGATAGATTACCGCTCTTCAAAACTTCATTGACAGCATCAATCTCTTCCTTTCCTATCACAGGGTATGGTGGGAATGGCTTTTTGCGTACAGGCTCGCCGCCAAGAATTGCAAGTTTTTCGCTCATATAATCACCTTGATACTATTCTCAATATCTTATCCTGAAGTGGAAGTTCCACTTTTTCCCCCATCCGGTCGGATTCATGAAAAGCTAAAGCCAGCTCAAGCGCTGCTTTTCCATCCCTTCCTGAACAAAGCCCATCTCTGTCATTTTCTATGGAAGCCACTACATCCGATACTGCTGCTATCATGCTGTTCTTTTTTTCTATGGATATTTTTCTTGGCACAAGTTCACCTGGTACATTGAAATCTATATGTTTCTTTTCTTTATTTGTAGTCCAAAGTTTAAAAGTTGTTCCATTGTCTTTTATACATATCCTGCCCTGTGTTCCCTGTATATCCATCTCGAAAATGAGGTATTGCTTCTGGCTGCTCCCGAATACCGAACCCGCAATCCCGCTTTTGAACCCTATTAAGCCGCTTCCGCTGGGATCGCCAGATTGGTTCCTTTCAATGCTGCCAATGACCCATCCCGCATCCCCTGCTATGAATCTTAATGTATCAAAGAAATGGGTTCCTACTATTAATAACCCGGACGTAAAATATCCTGTTATGGATGTCAGTTCCCCTATCTCTCCATTGTTTACAAGCTCTTTTGCTTTCTGATAAAATGGATGCCATCGCCTGGTGTGGTTGATTATCAGCTTCACACCTTGTTCATCGCATGCCTGAATCATTTCATCAGCTTCAGCTATGCAGGTAGCGATTGGTTTCTCGCAGAAAATAGCCTTAACACCTGATTTTGCAGCTTTGATTACCATCTCAGAATGATACGGCGTATTTGCGGTGACGCTTACTATGTCCAAGTCTTCATTCTCCAGCATCTCTTTATAATCAGTATAAACTTTACCCCCCCATCTCTTTGAGAACCTGTCCAGTCTCTCTTCACTTATGTCCGCGGCTGCAACGATCCTTGTCCTTTTTACTGCATCATATGCTCCCGCATGCGTGCAGGGATGCTCCCTCCATGCATCTTCCTCAAAAATGCTGGCAATCTGACCGCAGCCTATTATCCCCACTTTATAGACCATAACCAAGCTCTTTAGCCATAATTTCAGCCAGTACAAAATCTATCGGCTCATCAATATCGATCGATCTCTCAGGAGGCATAACTACAGCCCTGTTATCCCTGCCGATTATTAAGTTTTGCTCCTTCAATACCCTCATTTTCGTGGCATATACCGCTCCGTTGGGCGTGTACAGTTTTTGCAGGCTCTGTGTAACCCCAATTTCCCCCTGTATCAAAATACCTGTTAAGGATACAGTCCTGTCGCCTTCAAGCCTATACATCCATTCCGGTCTTTCTCTGACCTCTCTGACCGTTATGACAGAATCTGCATCAGTTTCTATCAGCTTGTCGATACATGCATCGATATCCTCAGGACTGCAAAAAGGAGTGGTTGGCTGCATGGTGACAGCTATATCTGGATAATAATTTTCATTTTTTATCAGGTAATCAACCGCATGCTGACTCACAAGTTCAGATGGTACGTCTTCTGCCAGTTCCACTGGTCTCTTGAAAGGAACCTCAGCTCCATATTCTCTCGATATTCTTGCAATTTCATCATGGTCTGTCGAAACTATAACCTTGTTCAATCTCCTGCTTTTAAGGGCTGATTCGATCATATGTGCAATCAATGGCTTGCCTGCCAATAATTTAATGTTTTTTAGAGGGATTCTTTTAGAACCTCCTCTCGCATGGATTATGCCTACGATTTTCAAATTTTTTTTATTTTTTAACAACATCTAACCACTTCATATAAAACCTTTGGGAATTCTTCTCAATTAATGGAAAACTAAATTAATCTCTTTTTCTTAATTCATGCTTTAAAGTTCATCGGTATTTTATTCACTCGCTGCATACTTCATGTTCAAGCAGGTTAATCCACGATACTGTATTTAAACATTTTTATCTGGTCTATATTTAGCCAATCCCATCAATCGATCCGCAGTCTCACAATTGCAAAGCATTTTCATCTTCTATTCAGCTGCCAGTGCCTTCTGTGCTGTATTTCTTAGTCTCTCAACAACCTTGCCGTCAAATTTGAAACCGTGGCGAGAGCGGATATGTTCCAAAGTCTCAGGGGATAAATACTTACCTTCTTTTAAAATCCATTCGACATTTCTATAAAATTCATTTTCAGTATATGAAACAAGATGCTCATCGTATTCCTTATATGGATGCTCCTGATAATTTGACACATCGAAATATAGGACTTTTTTATTTGCCATCAATCCCTCAATACCAACAGTACCGCACCCGATAACAATCATAAGATCGCTAATCGGAATAAGTCCATATGTATCGATATCGTTCTCAATTACTACCCTGTTTCTGTGAGTCTCTTCGATTAACTGCATGATTTCAGTTTTCAATAGATCCTTATGTTTCGGTTTAATGACGATGAATATATCGTCATAAATTGTTAGTAAAGATAAGACCGTTTTATAGAAATATAATGTCAATTCTTTTGTAAGATAAATATCTGGATCAAACGTAGATGCAAAGACCGTTACTATCCTGTATTTCTCACCGGTTTTTTTATATTTTTCGGTAACTTTTCCCTCTGAAATATAGTTATAGGTCTGGTCAAGACCAACTAATCCTGCCCCGATGATTTCTATATTTTTGGTATATTTAAGACTCTGGCTTTGAAGTTCTTTATAAAATTGTCCATGGATGCAGTAATAATCAAAACATAAATAGTTATTCCCAAAATACAAACAGCTGTCGTCGCCATGCATGAAACCCAGCGTTTTTCCTTTGTTTTCATTGGCGACGATAGTCCGGGCAATATGATTAATAATATATTCATCCCTGGCGATAAACAGTTTTATATTATAATTTAAGTACAATATTTCATTTAAAATGATATAATATGCTGTCAGAATCGCAGGCTTTGAAGTTATCGAATTAAACGGACTGGAATGTTTAGAACGGATAACAGTTGATACAACATTAAAATAAAAATCAAATATAACTCTTTTTACAAAATAAGTGACCGGGATTTTTATCTTTCCATAATCAACATATTGGGACCCTGAATCCTTATAAAATTTTTTTGTTTTTTCATCCTGCAGTTTGTCTGCCACGACATGAAGAATATTCTCCGGTCTGAAAATGCCTTCCCCATAAATAAATGTGTCATGGTATGGTCTTGTCCAGTATATACCCTCGTTGAAAACAAAAAGCCCAATTGCATATTTTTTGGGCTTGGGCTTGCGCCATACAACACCTCTTGAGAGGATAAGAAATCCTGCAATAGCAGTTGCATAAAGAATTGTGTTTACACCGCTGAATGTTTGTTTTAATCTATTGAAAAACTTTATGCTGATTGGTATATGAATCCTATCCGAAGGTGGGATCAAAGGCTTTGAGATATACTCCGAAAAATCGATATTGTCAACTGGTATGAATTCAATTGAATCATCACTTTTTTCCAGCATTCTTTTAATAAAAATGTATGTCCTGACCCTGCTTGAGGTATAATCAAACAATCCTTTTTTCAAACTGACCTCCACAAGAGGATTGTTTTTAAACTTCAGCAAGAAATCCCTGAATGCGGTTTTGTTCCGATTAGATTCATAAAATCTTTCATTGGCGTTTAAAACGGACTCTTTCTGGACATCGTAATATGCCCCAGGGAAATCTTTATCCCTCAACACCCGGAGCTTTTTCATTCGCGATAATAAAGGCCGGATAATTTTCTTAAAAATTTTTCTTTTTTCAGACAGATAGAATACATCGGACAGATAGAATGCCTCATTGAACTGCCATGAAAAAAGAATATAATAGATAAGTTGAACAATGCCAAGTTTTTCTATAACAAGGGTCTTTTTATTCATTATGAGCCTATTGTTTTATTGCTGTTTTGAATATTATGCTGGAGATTATAATACTTTGCATAATATTTCCCTTTTTTTATCAGGTTCTCATGCTTCCCTTCTTCAACCACGCTTCCATTTTCAAGCACTACTATTTTATCCGCATTCTCTATAGTAGATAATCGATGCGCTATTGCAATTATGGTGTGTTCCTCCCGGATCTTATCCAGGGACTCCTGTATCATCTGTTCCGACTCGGAATCAAGGGCGCTTGTGGCTTCATCCAGAATCAGGATTGAAGGGTTTTGCAGGACAGCCCGCGCAAGCGCGAGCCTCTGCCTCTGTCCACCTGAGAGCTTCACGCCCCGATCTCCCAGTATGGTATTATAACCTTCTGACAATTTTTCGATGAAATCATGCGCGTGTGCGATCCTGGCAGCGTTTATGATATCTGATTGTTTCGCACCGTCATAACCATAGCCAATATTCTCACTCACTGTGCCGTTAAAAAGAAACACATCCTGACTCACAAAACCTATACCCCTGCGCAGGGTGAAAACATCATACTCTTTGATATCTATTCCGTCTATAGTAATCCTTCCTGAGGTAGCATCATGCAGCCGCAATATCAGGTCAGCCAGCGTGGATTTCCCTGCCCCGGAAGCGCCGACAATCGCTACGGTCTCCCCGCGTTTGATGGAAATTGAGACATTGTTCAAAACCTGATTGCCCGGACTGTATGCAAAACTCACTTCCTTAAACTCAATACTGTTCATCAGCCCTTTGAACGGGGTAACGCCGGATTTGATAGTTGTATACTCCTCACTTTCTCTTATTATCCTGTTCACGTTCTCAAAACTGCCAAGGTGCAGGGCGATCTCATTTCGAAGATTATTTACTGTCATAGCCAGCGGCACCATCCTTACCACTACCAACATGAAAACTGCCAGGGTAGCGATGGGCATCTTCAATACCTGGACTGAATAATAAAAAATAAAGAGCACGGCTGAAAGTATAATCAGCTCGAATATGGAAACTATTTTTTGTGCATTCACTGCGAAATGGTCATTGAATGTGGCGACGTTGCTGGCAATCTCATTCAGCTTCGCCACCTCTTTCTTTTCAGATGCGGCAGATTTGATGACCCTGATGCCACTCAGCCTCTCAACAATAAAATCATTGAAACTATTGTTCAATTCAACAAGCTTTTTCCCATAGTCAAAGGATTTCTTGATGCGATAATTTACAATGACAGATGCGATGAACATGATAATGAAAGCGATGAGCGTCATCTGCCATGAGATGATCAGCAACAAGACAAGATATATTATAATTATTATAATATTGCTGAATATCCTGATTAAAACAAAAAGCCCTGAACCGGAATTGTTCGTCTGTGCGGTCAGCGTATCTATCAAATTACCTGTTTTCTTATTATGAAAATACCGTATGTCCGCATTCAGGATTTTCTCAAATGCCTCGCTCCTGAGCCTGACCACGAAATCCTCCCTTATCCGGGTCTCAAACCATTTCTGCAGATAACCTGCCACCTGTTTCAAAACAACCATACCCAGTATCGCAAAAAGGATCAGTACAAAACTCAGCTTTATGCCCAGTGATTCAAGAACCGTATTTAAAAAGCTCCAGACCCCTGTCAGGTTCCCGGTTTCCACGAACTGCAGGGCGGGCATCAAAAGCCCTATGCTTGCTCCTTCAAAGACGGCGAATAGAACCGTGAAGAGAGAAAACAGGATAATCCGGGTCCTGTCGCGGCGCAAATATTTATAAAAAGGTTGAAAATTCATCGAATGCTCTCTATTACTCTATTATCATGCGCCTCTGTTTTTCAGCCGTCTTAAAAATCCATCCAGCCCAAAAGTGAAAGAATTTGTGTAAATAAATCGCTCAATGCCAAGATAGAGATTTGCCAGGGCACCTTTCAGCGGATGTTCTTTTTTCAACCTGTTGTTCTTGTTTCGTTTCAGGTCGCACACAATAAGGTACATGTACTTCATCAGGGTGCCGTCTTTGAGATCGGTCAGATTAATGGTGAATCTATCGGCGTCGTCCAGTGATTCGATGAACTGGTCGATATTTTTTATTAAACCTTTCTCTATTGCAAAATCGTATATCATGGAACCGGGGTACGGCGTTGCATAAAATGTCCCGGCTTCATCTATCCCGGTTTTCTGGATAAATTCGCGTGTTTCTTCCAGAGTATCTTCCTGCTCTCCCGGAAGCCCGATGATAAATGTTGGAGTAAGGTTGATCCCTGCATCTTTTATCAGCCCGACGGCTTCATAGTTCTTCCTGACATCTATTTTTTTATTCATGGAATCCAGCATTCTCTGGCTGCCGGATTCAAAGCCAATGGAAAGCCAGAAACAGCCGGCTTTTTTCATCTTATCAAGTAATTCTTTACTTATCGAATTCGCCCTGGCGTATGTCCTGAAATTGATGTTCAGGTTATTGGAGATTATCTTGTCGCAGAATTCGTTGACCCATTCGGGCTTCGAAACAAACAGCTCATCAGAGAATATGAAATTATTGACACCGTACCTGTTCTTTAAGAACGTTATATGTTCTATCATATAATCCGATGAGAATTTTCTCATCCCTTTTATCATCCTGTAGCAAAAAGTGCAGTTGTGGGTGCAGCCCCTCCCTGAAAGCAGCGTGAAACTCGTAAGGTCAAGATCTTCAATATTTTTGTTTTTAGCCCAATCGGAAGCCAGGAGCCTGCTGTCCTTCCCGTTTCTCAGGTATATTTCCATAGGGAACTTCTCGTATGCTTTTTTCGGGATCGGTATATCATCCAGGTTCTTGATGATCTGCCTTGGGGGGGTCTGTATGAAGCCTTCCTTCTCTTTCAGGTAAAGACCGTTCACCGATTTCAGGTCACCGCCGGTCTCCAGCGCTTTCAATAGCTCTTTTATCGTTATATCCCCCTCCCCGTAACAGATGATGTTTGCACCGGTTCTTGAGAATATCAGTTCTGGCATGGGCGCAGCCACGAAGCCGCCCGCGATTATCGGGACAGCCGGGTACCTTTTCCTGATTTCAAGGGTAACCCATTTCAGATATGAATAGACCGTGATGATCCCCCCGATCGCCACAACCTCGAAATCGATTTTAGAGATTTCTTCCATCATCTCCTCATCAGACCACCTGTTGGCATTCACGTCCAGTACTGTCACATCATGCCCTTCATCCAGCATGGATTGAGCGATATATACCAGTCCCCATGGGAGTATGTCTGCTTTTGCGTGCAGGCGGACGGGTGGGTTTATAATTAAAACTTTCATATTTTTCTCCGTGATGTTAATCTTTTGTTTTTAATCTACATTATGAATTATAACTTTTTGCTATTTTGCGTATTAAGCGTTTCAATAAAACATTTTACTCTCTCCAGGCTTTTCCTATCGTTCAAGTAAGTGCAGAACTTTTTAATATAAAGGTCGTCATTTTTTTCCGGAACATGACGGGAAACCAGCGCTTCTGAGAGTTCTTTTTCAAGGTCTTCGAGGCTCTGGCAGCAAAAAACCCTTTTTTCAAGCAGTTCGCGATATTCAGGGTCCATCCTGGTCATAAAGTTATCAAGATATAAGAACACAGGTTTTCCTGTAACAAGGCATTCCAGGTGAACAGTCGAAGGAAAATCCAGGACATACATGTCAGCCCGGGCAAGAACATACTCAAGCGGGATATTTTCAATTATTTTGATGTTCCGTAACTTTTGATTCTTTATATACTGCGCAAGCTCTTTATGGCTGTACCATGCACATTTGACAAATATGGTATATTCATTATACTCTTTCAGGATATCTATGATTTTTCTTTGCACACCAAAATTATAATTGGCAGTTCCGGCGTTATATGGAAAGTGCTGGATGTTGTTATGGACATAACCGGGTATGTACATGATGTTTTTTATCGTATTGTTTTTCTTTTCCTGACACTTCTGCATTATTTTATCTAATCTGGCAGAACCTGTGGGGATAATCTTTGAACTGTATTGCGCCCCTGTTTTTTTAAGATGGTTCTCTGTCCCTTCCCCGTACGAAAGGAAATAATCGCAGGTAAGGTATTCGGTATGTTCGTACATCGGGGCATCGGGTGATCCGTACCCAGCCCCTTCCTGATATGTCACGGTAGGAATACCTGCTTTTTTTGCGGCATGTATTATGGACTGGCCGATATACCCAAGATTTGTAGTGGAAGTGAGAATTAACCCGGATTTATAAAACTCAAATGCTTTCTTATGCCTGAGATATACATCCAGAATCTCGACAATTCCTTTTTTTATGAAAAAACCCAGGCGATCTTCAAAAACCGGGAACATATCGCAATCTTCAAAAACGAAAAATTCATGAAATCTCTTGTTTTCCAGCAACTCGTCCCATAATCCCTCAACAGAATTCTTAAGCGCTGATAGTATTTCTGTATCACTCTCAAAAGATAACGGCTTCTCATATGGAAAAATTGGGGATGGGGTTTTTATTTCATCATAATATAGTTGAAGTATATTCCAGGACTTTGCTTTCTTCAGCTCTTCTATTACATGAGGAATATCATGTCCGGATGCTAAAATAAATATCGAATTCTTATTTTTTTTATTTTCTATGTTCAATTTTATTGATAACAGGCTATTTAGGGTAAATGTTTTGATATATTCTATTAAGGTTCCGGGTGAATAGCGAATCAACTCGGTTACAAGTTTTATACTATCCCTTTTTTTCGTATAGTAAAATTCCGCTTCGTCTCCGTAAGGTACATATTTGAGATTATATTTTTTTGAAATGACCGGGATTATCTGTGAATAAATAGAACTTCTCCTGAAAAACAGCGTTCTGTCGATTATTTCTTTTTGGGATGTAATATAAAAAAGAGTTTCGGGGTTTTCAGCTTTTATAATCTGCTCAAGCATGAAATATTTTGAGAGAACCGAATCAAAAAGGATTTTGAAATAATAGTAATGCATGGACGCCGCATTAATATTTTCATCGCTGAATATACTGATTTTTGATTTTATAACTTCGTCCAGGTATTTACAGAAGCCGTCAGTACGTCCGTAATTGTCCATTCCCATATCATTGAGCCGGTCAGGAAGGAAAAAATCCTCAGGTGTTTTAAACTGCACTTTTCTTTCTTCAAGCTCAACTGAAACCGCTGGAAAAAGAGAGATAATGAGGTTATCCGGATAATCTGCAAGCGAAAGGGCTTTATCGATGTGGCTTTTTTTCTCGATAAAGATTATGTTTTTCATTCAGGTTTTTTCCTTGCATCAATGCGCAGGACATCGATTTCCTGATCGATATATTCAATTATATTGATCTTTCTTCCTCCGACATCGATTACTTTTTCCTTATAATAAGCCCCATCGCAGCACACCTGGCACGGCTTTGTCTTCAATCTCTGCCTGTTCCGAAACAGCGTTCGAACGTTTTCGAATTCGCTTCCGTGCCATATTTCACGCAGGCTTTTCTGTGCCACATCCCCGAGAATATTTCCTTCCAGGAAATCACTGCAGCACTGTACCACTTTACCGTCGTATGTAATTACCATCCGCTGCCATGGAGAAGGACAGATAAAATCAGGATCATGAATGAATTTTCCTTTGGTGTGCGACCTGTCCTGGTCTGCGATAATGTTTACCCTGTCCGCAATGCCGTCCCAGAGGTTCAGGAACTTCTCGGGATTATCTTTTATAGCTGAATAAATTGACTGTATGCGTATCAAGGGTTTTTTCATCCCGGCCTCGTCTCTTATCTTGCGAATTAGCTTTACCTTCTCTAATGTTTCTTCATAGATTGCAGGATAACGTATCCTGTTGTAGACCTCGCCTATGCCGTCAAACGAAATGCTGATCCAGTCAAGCCGTGCTTCTATGAGATCTTTTATAATGTCGGGATTGAGCCGCTCGCCATTGGTCAGGAACGCCACGTCCTTTATCCCTTTATTTTTTGCATACCTCACCATTTCAACAATCTTCGGGTTCAGTAGCGGCTCGCCCCTGTGGTCAAGCCTGATCGAATAAACGTGCTCCCGGGCGCATTCATCCACTATCTTCTTATATAATTCAAAGGTCATCACGCCCTTTTTCATGTCCTTCATGAGATGCGCCATGCACATCGGGCATTTCATCTGGCATGCGCTTGAGGACTCGATATCCACATGCGTTGGGAAGCCTGGCGTGATAAAATACTTCGGGAACTTATGCCACTTTATCCGGTCTATCAAATGCGATACAACGTTCCCCTGGCTTATGAAATACCTTGCCTGCGCGATTGGTGACGACAGGGAGAAATAATCGTAGTTGACCTTTACCTTACCGCTGTCTTTTAGTCTGTCGAACATATTCCTTTCAAATTACTACATTATGATTTGTTACCATATATTACTGCTTTTGATATTATCCCTGCGCTCTTTCAACACATCCATATTATCGACCACCTTATGAATCGCATTTATAACATCATCCATATCTGCCTTCGTCAGCGGATACCGGCACATCTCAGTAGTCATTATTTCCTTATAGTGCAGTCTCTCAGCAGTCGGGCAAAGTCCTTTCTCATAACTGGCATTCCCTTTATAATTAGAACACTTGAAAGGACATCCTCCGTGGTACGCAGTTTTCTGCTGGTACATGGGCAGCAGGTAGAGGGGTTTTACATATCCCTCATAAAATGGTACCCCCTCTGCATTCAAAGCCGCGGCGAACACATTCCTGGGAACGCCCGCAACTTCTTCGAGGTACCTGAGAGGATACACGTAATAGACATGGTCGCAGTTCTCGCGAACGACTGGCGGGATAAGGAAATCGATATCCGATATGCCTTTTGTCAGATACGCCGCAAGCTCGGTTCTCTGTTTATTGAATTTTTTAAGCTTCTTAAGCTGCACAGAGCCGATCGCTGCTTCAATCTCCGTCATCCTGTAGTTCCACCCGAACGTATTGGCGATGTCAGCAAGTCCCATATGACCTACTACCGCCTCTCCGTGGTTGCGGATCAGGCGAAGCCTTTCTGCAAGTTCATCGTCATTGGTGGTTATTATCCCACCTTCCCCTGTCTGTATGGTCTTGTTGCAGTTGAGACTGAACACCCCGATATCGCCGATTGTCCCCACATGCCTGCCTTTATAATGCGCCCCGTGCACCTGCGCGCAGTCCTCGATGACATACAGGTCGTGCTTTTTGGCAAGCTCCATTATCGGGTCCATATCAGCCGGATGACCGAACAGGTGGATAACCACAATAGCCTTTGTGTATGGCGTAATCGCGTTCTCCACAGCCTGTGCATCGAGGCAGAATAAATCATCCCTGATGTCGGCAAAAACCGGCACTGCATTATATATTATTGCGCACGTTGCAGATGCTGTCATCGTATAAGGCGATACTATCACCTCATCCCCGGGTCCAACGCCTGCCGCCCCCATTGCAGCATATAAACCAGATGTTGCAGAGTTCACGGCTATTGCATGCTTCACACCATAGTACTTCTCCCATTCCCGTTCCAATCTCTGCACATACGGGCCGCCGTTAAAGGAGAACGGCGGGTCGGGGCTATAGGAGCCCTCAAACAATGACAATCTGCCCTTTTTCATCACTTCGACAACAGCCTTGATTTCCTCATCATCCGTCGTAATGTGCGAAGGTATTTCTTTAGCCCTTACAGGTTTCCCGCCAAAGATTGCCAGTTCATCTTTCATATTTATCCTTCCAGGTCGTAATTTGATTTAAAGTTACTCGAAACAAGAGATTTAAGCCATAAAACTATTTTCAGGACTTCCAGCGCTTTCCCGCCGTCGCATTTGAGTTTTCCCTTGCCATCCAGTGCCTCCACGAGATTCCGGACTGTATAGGACATAGCATAGCGGTATTCACTTTCAAAACCAAGAGGTTTCTCGATGAGCTCTATATCTCCACCTGCAAGCGGATTCTGCTCCCTGTTCCAGTACCTGAAAATCTGCCCGAAATCGTCTATCCTGATCCTGCCCTCTGTTCCCATGAAATCCATCTCGAAGACGTCATAATACTGTTTATCTAACCCTATGATATAACAGGAGACTCCCTCATCAAACACAAGAAAAGCGTCCAGCGTCATGTCTTCGTCCGGTTCTTCCATCGTTCCCAGCACATGTGCACTCCGGGGTTTTCCCAGTACATCCAGCAGATAATCCAGCAGATGAACCCCGTTGTGGACAATCCCTTTATAATAATAGCAGGTGACCTTTTGTATTTTCCCGATGCCGCCCTGCTTTATGAACTCCTTTATGCGCTCATGTCCCGGTTCCCACTGCCGCGTGTGGTTCACAGCAAGAAGGATATTTTTTTCACTGTAAAGCCTTACGATTTCTTCTGCCTGCTCCACCGACAGTGTCATCGGCTTTTCGCAAAAAACTAATCGCGTGCCACCCGTTACAGCGATGTATTTCAAAATGTCATAATGGGCGCTGTTGGAAGTGCAGATGCTGACAATATCGGGTCTTTCCCCGGACAGCATATCCCTGTAATCCAGATATAATTTTTCGACTGACCAGATACTGCCAAATCTCCCCAATCTTTCCTGATCCACATCAGCAGCGCATACCAGATTCGTCCTGTCGTTGTTCCTGTACGCCTTTGCATGGGTGCTTATCGAATCCGAGTTGGGGTCATCGTTAAGTCCCGCTATCCTCCCGCAACCGATTATTGCCGCTTTATACATCTGCTTCCTTCCGGTATTTCTTCCAGCGCCGCTCTACCCTCCGGTTCTGCTCAGCGATATGCGGGTTCTGTTTCAGGAAATCCAGTATCTCCTGCGCTGAAAATATCTTCCCTTCGCCATAGAGCGATTCATAGATTGTCTTTATGACCTTGAAATCCTCAGGCGTGTCCAGCTCTATATAGGTTTCAGGGTAGTGAAGTTCTGGCGGCGCCTCGATATTATGGAGCCTGTACAGTTCAGGATGCTGCCGCATATATAACGTGGAATGCTCCCGTATCTCGGGGTCAGATGTCCTGTCCGCAGCATCGGCAAATGCACTGGCCGAATATACTTCGGTTTCAAGTCCGGGAGGATACGTGGTCTTGATATCGTTGCTCACGAAATCATACTTTCCTATATTCCTGATATAGTACTGGATGATGCTATCAACAATGGAAGGGTCAATCAGGGGACAATCCCCGTATATTTCCACGCCGGCATCAGCCCCATACTGCTTTAATGCGCCGAGCACCCTGCCCATCACATCATCCTCACTGCCCCGGAAATAATTTATACCAAGTTTCTTACACAAATCTACGATGACGTCGTCCTTCTTATGGCTCGTCGTTGCGACAACTATCTGATTGATTAATTTCGAGTGCCTGAGACGTTCAATCAAGAGTTCAAGGACGGGTTTGCCCACAACTTCCTTCATGACCTTTCCGGGGAGGCGCGTAGAGCCCATCCTGGCCTGGATAACAGCAACGATTTTCATTATGGTTCTCCCAGCATTTTATATATCTCTTTAACAACCCTGTCAGTGGCTTTCCCGTCTATGATTGTATTGTTCGCCTTTTTCTTTATAATATTCTCATGTTTGACCAATACTCTCTGTAAAAGAGGAAGCAGCCCGCCTTCAGAATATACGGGAATTGAAAGTCCTATGCGATTGCCGATAGCATTATCTTTTAAGCGAAGATTTGGTTGATAACTTATGACAGGCTTTCCCATGATACCTGCTTCAAAAATGAGAGCGGAAGCCATTCCAACTACCAGTTCAGAAATCATAATAACTTCTCTGGGGTCATGTTTTTTGATAACTTTGAAAGCCATGTTTTCAGGAAGATTGTCAGGATAAAAAGGCGCATTTTCTTCTCTCGGATGCAGTTTAACTATTACCAGGAAATATTTATCTTTTTCTTGTTCGCTGATAGAAATCATGGCATTTACCAGACCTTTCAATGAATCTGCTTCTGTAAATCCAAGATACTCTCCTATCAATCCCTTTTTTTCAGGTGAAGTCCCGTAATCCAGGGAATTGGTTTCTGAAACAAAAGTTACTACGTTCTGATTCTGGTTTACGGACAGGTTTTTTCTTATGGTTCGTAATCCATCATCAGTGAACATATGTTTTGAGTTCTTGATATCATCAAAATGGGGGTTTCCTGTGACTGCTATTGTATCCTGAGGAAATCCCTCTGCCACCATTTCTTTTTTTGCCAGTTCATCCATGACTGCGATTTTATCCGGCAGATATTCGAACCTGTTGCCGGTCTCAAGATTGCTGAACCTCTGCCAGTAATTCGACCAGTAATCCAGTACAGCCAGGGACTTAATCCCTGTTTTTCTTCCCAAAACCGTCAGTTCCTTCTCAAGGCTCCTGATCCTGGATGTGCCTGTCAGTAGAATTTCGGGTTTCTCGGTTTCAAGAATTTTCCTTGCAAGATATGAGACGTCCGGAAAATCCCCATAGCTTGCATCATCCCTGAAACCTATGCCATGCGATGAGAATACATCTTTCGAATAGCCGGTGCCCACGACTGCGACCTCCACTTTGCCCTCCTGTCTTAACCTCTTTATGACCGGGGCTATTGCCATTGCTCCCGCAGGATCATGGTTCGTAGCAAGTACTTTCATTTCGGGAACCTGTGTCTCACGAACTCCCTTATCTTTTCTTCCTGGCCCGTTGGTTTCTTCTCGGGATTACCGAGCAGCGTTTCCACATCACGGACCCCTTCCACGAGCTCACGCAGTTCCTTCGGGTCGGCTGAGAGTACATGGTCAGTGCCTGGAAGGGATTTATCCAGAGTGAAATGCTTTTCTATCACCTCTGCGCCTAACGCCGTTGCGGCAAGTGCAGCCTTTATGCCAAGTGTATGGTCTGAAAAACCGATCCTTTTATCCGGAAACGCTTCTTTCAGGGTCGTGATCGCTCTCAGGTTAGCATCCTCTGGTTTTGTGGGGTATTGTGTGGTGCAGTGCAGGATATAGAGATATTTTATCCTGTTGAGATGCTTTACCGCTTTTTTTATTTCAGGAAGGGTTGCCATTCCGGTCGAAAGATATACAACTTCTGCATTGTTATTGACATAATCCAGAAGAGCCAGGTTCAGCATCTCGGAGGAGGCAATCTTTATCTTCTTTAGTCCCAGGTTCTCGCACAAGAACCTCGCGCGTTCAAGACTGAACGGCGAACTCAAAAACTCGATGCCATGCTCTTCTGCATATTTCTTGAGTTCGTGATGGGCTTCATCCGATACCTGCACCTTACTGAACCAGTCCTTCTCCGGATCGCCTTCGGCGACATCCGAGCCCAGATATGACTGGAATTTAACCATGTCCGCACCTGCCGACGCAGCCTCAAGTATCATCTTCTTTGCAAGCTCCATATCCCCGATATGATTTTCACCGATTTCTGCTATTATTAATGCTCGTGCCATCTGTTTTTCACCCGATATATCCGGAAAATCTTGATTCTCCATTTTCTTTGATCTGAATATCAACCCATCTCTTTAATTCCTTCTCGCCCCATTTATCTGCCAGTTGTTTCCATCCGTTTTTCCAGTAGTCCTTCTGTTGCGTCATATTTGACTTGTGCCTGACATAATAATAAAGTGGTTTTTGAATATAATAAGCATTGAATCCTTTCTTGAAAAACCGAAGCATCAAATCGTATTCTTCAAATAATAGATTTTCGTACAACCCGATAGTTTCGAAAACCTCTTTCCTGAACATTATCCCGCATGCCACCATATCGAATAAATTTTTCTGCCCCACAGATATTGTACTTTGCTTGCCTGTCAACTCATCAACTTCATATCTGTCTGTATATGTGCAGTAAAATTCAGGATTTGTTTTTAGTATTTTAAGAGATGCGGATAATAATTCCTTATCAAAATAATCGTCTGCGTCCAGTCTTATTAAAAAGTCGCCTGAGGCTTTCCCGATTGCCCGGTTGCATGAGGCAATGAGACCTTTATTTTCCTGGGTAATGAGCTTGATTCTATCTGCATATCTATCCAGGATTTCTGATGTATTGTCGGTCGAGCCATCATTGACAACGATTATCTCGTAATTATTTTCTGGAAGTGTCTGCGAAAAAACACTTTGAAGGGCTTTCTCAATGTATTTCTCGCAGTTATATGCAGCTACAATTACACTTATCATTTTTCAGCTATAATTGAGTCCTCAGGGTATTATCCAGTCTTGCCCATTCAGCCTCTTTCTCCTGCTCGACTTTCTTATACCAGTTGATATACCTGCGTACGCCTTCCTCAAAGCTAACTTTTGGTTCCCAGCCAAGCTCTTTCTTTGCAAGCTCACTTGAAACCTCTTTGCCTGAGAAATCGCCCGGGCGTGCAGGGATGTATTCTATCTTCACGTTCCCGATGATCTTTTTTACGGTCTCAGCAATCTGCTTAATAGAGACTTTTTCTTTGCCGTCGAGGTTATATATCTTATTCTTTGCTATTGATTTCAGAGCCAGCACGTTCCCTTCTGCCAGGTCTTCCACATACACGAACTTCCTGAACTGCAATCCGTCCCCTGCGATGGTAAGCGGCTCGCCTTTTAGCGCCTTGCTCACGAATATCGGTACAACAGCAGCGCCGCGCGCACGGGGACCGTAAGGAATGCCGTATCTCATTATCGTTACATTCATACCGTATAATTTCGAATACGCCTGGCAGTAATATTCTGATGTGAGTTTTGTTGCTGTGTATAAATGCGATGGGGGACGCAGAGGTGTGGTTTCATCCACATTGGTCTCAATCGTATCACTGTACACCCAGGTGGTGCTGGCATATACGACCCTCTTTACGTTTTGATGCGTGCGGGCTGCTTCCAGCACGTTAATCGTGCCTCTCACATTTATGGACTCGGCATAGTGGGGGCGTTCGAAAACATCCTTGACATCCGCTATCGCAGCAAGATGGTACACGGCATCAACTCCCATCATCGCCATACCCAGGGATTCAAGGTCAAGTATGCTTCCCTGATAAAACTCAATATCTTTTCTTATAGATGGCAGCACCATGTCGTATATCCGAACTTCAAATCCTTTATCCCTCAGTTTATCAACTACATGAGACCCTATGAACCCGGATCCACCAGTTACAAGAACTTTCATTTCAAAACCTCCTTTAATGAGGATACAACATATTTTGCCTGCTCCTCTGTCATGGTCGCAAATACAGGTAGGCAGACATGTCTCCTGCACATATCCTCTGCCACAGGGAAATCCCCTTCTTTGAAACCAAGATTTTCCTTAAATATCGGCTGTAAATGGCAGGGTAATTCATAAACTTCCCCGCTTAAGCTTACAGTATATTTTTCCTTCAATTCCTTTTTAAGAGCAGCCCTGTCAACGCCTTTTTCAAGTAATGCACAATATTTATAATAATTAGACCTGACATTGGACGATATTTTTATGGACTTAATTTTTTTGATATTCTTAAGCTCTTTATCATATATCGCTGCCGCCCTTCTCCTGTCCGCAATGAACTCCTCAAGCCTTGCGAATTGCGACAGACCTATTGCGGCATGCACCTCGCTCATGCGCCAGTTGTACCCGAGTTCTGTGTGGACATTCCCGAAAAAGCCGGCCTTCCCCTGGTCCCTGAACACGAGCGCCCTTTTGTAAATATTTTCATCATTTGTTGTAATCATCCCGCCTTCGCCGCTTGTCATTACCTTCGTGGGATAAAATGAGAATGCTGCCGCGTCTCCGAAACTTCCGGCTTTCTTCCCGTCAAGCGTGCTTCCCTGCGCATGTGCGGCATCCTCGAGCAGGAAGAGCTTATGGTCATCGCATATTTCCCTGAGCGCCTTCATGTCCGGCTGAATATTACCGCCTATATGCACAACTATAACCCCTTTTGTATCTTTCCTGATACTTTCATTCACGCTATCAACATCTAAACAGAGATTATCTTTCGCATCTGCAAATATTACCTTCCCGCCTGCATGCATCACAGACGCCGGAGTTGCAAAAAATGTATTGGTCGGGACAATCACAGAATGCCCTGTAACATCAAGTGCCCGAAGCGGGATTTCAAGTGCGCTCGTTCCGCTATTTACCGCAACGGCATATTTCACGCCCACATATTCTGCGAATTTATTTTCAAATTCTTTACCGAACTTTCCTAACGTTAATTGCCCTGTAGTAAGGATTTCATCGATTTTTCCTAAAATCTCTTTTCTATCCTCATCAGGGAAAAATATCTTAGCCGCTGGTATATTCATATTTTATCTCCTTGACCTGCTATTATATGCATAACTTCAGTCCCTGTTCTAATAAGTATTTGGGTTTGTATCCGAGTATTTTCCCCGCTTTTGTAATATCCGCATAGCTTTCCCTGATATCTCCAATCGAAGCGGGCGCGAACTCCGGTTCCAGTTTTTTATTAGAAACTTTAATTATCATTTTCGCCAGTTCTTCAATTCGAGTAGGTTTGCCGGTTCCTATATTAAAGACATCTCCAACCGCTTTTTTGTTCTCAATTGTATTAAATATAGCGGCTACAACATCCTCAATATATACAAAATCCCTGGTCTGGTTTCCATCCCCGAAGATTATTGGATTCCGGTTATTCCTTACCTTTTCAATAAACTTCGTTATCACGCCTGAATAGGGACTGCTTGGATTCTGGCGGGGGCTGAAAATATTAAAAGGACGTAAACAAACCGTCGGAAGCTCGTAAAGATTGTAGTAAAGCCTCGTATATTTCTCGCCTGTAAGTTTGCTAAGCCCGTAAGGTGAAAGCGGGTTGGTGAAATGTTCTTCATTAATCGGAAGGGTTATCGGGTCGCCATATACTGCGGCCGAACTTATATATACGAAACGCTTGATGTCCGATTTCCTGGCCGCCTCAAGAAGATTTAAGGTCCCATTGATATTGTTATCTGCATCATATATAGGATCATCAATTGATTTGTTTACATTTATCTGGGCTGCTGTATGAATAATCGTATCCGCTTTTGCGGCAAGCTCTTTAACTATTTTCGGGTTGCGGATGTCTCCTTTTATTATCCTGGTATTTGGAGGGAATTTAACATTATTTAAATTGTTAGAAAAGTTATCCAGAATAGTAATTTCGTAATTTTCTGATAGCCCCCTCTCCACTAAATATGAACCTACCTGCCCCAGCCCACCGGTCACTAATATCCTCATTTATTTTATCACACCACGTGTCCCGATTACTGAAATTTTCATGAGTTTTCCTGTTTTCTATCTTTATTTTAACAATTGCCTATAAGTGTATGGTTTTGCTCGTAATTTTTTCCTGATAATAGTGGCTTTTCGTTCATGGCTTTTCCGCAATAGAATGTTGCAATCATTGCGATTTTACAAGCTCTCTTGTATGTTCTGCAACCTCCAGAGGGTCAACGCGCAGCCTTGCCACGCCGCTATCCATAGCAGCCTTCGCCACGGCAGAAGCAACAGACGGCGCAACCTCCGGGTCAAAAATACCTGGTATAATCATATCCTCGGATGGCTCGGGCACAAGCGAAGCCAGTGCATTTGCCGCAGCCAGTTTCATTTCCTCATTGATATCCTTCGCCCTTACGTCCAGCGCGCCCCTGAAAACACCCGGAAAACCAAGTGCGTTGTTTATCTGGTTTATGCAGTCCGAACGACCGGTCCCGACAATGCGCGCCCCGGCATGTTTTGCTTTTTCTGGCATGATTTCAGGTATCGGGTTTGCAAGCGGGAAAACAATCGCGTCATCTGCCATCGAACGCACCATATCTTCGGAAACTATACCGGCTACTGACAGACCAATGAAAACATCGGCTCCTTTCATGGCATCTGCGAGTGACCCGGATATCCGGTTTTTATTGGTAAGTTTCGCAAGCTCTTCTTTCGCAGGGTTCAGTCCGGCCCTTCCTTCGTAAATTATGCCTGTGGAATCGCATACAAGGATTTCCTTTACCCCTTCGTTTTTAAGGAGCATGGCGCTTGCAGTGCCTGCCGCTCCCGCCCCACTTATGACTACTTTTATCTCTCCAAACTTCTTTCCCACTACCACTAAAGCGTTAATCAAGCCCGCAAGCATTACGAGCGCTGCCCCGTGCTGGTCATCATGAAACACAGGGATATCGAGCAATTTCTTTAAGCGAGTCTCTATTTCAAAACACCTCGGCGCGCCAATATCCTCAAGATTGATACCTCCGAAAACAGGCGCAATATTCTTTACTATATTGATTATCTCATCCGTATCCTTTGTATCAAGGCATATTGGAAATGCGTCCACACCCGCAAAGACCTTGAAAAGCATGGCTTTTCCTTCCATTACAGGCATGGCAGCATGGGCGCCCAGGTCGCCCAGCCCGAGCACGGACGTGCCGTCACTAACCACAGCCACAAAGTTCCCTTTTCCGGTGTAGCGGTAAACTTCATCCTTTTTTTTGTGAATTCTCCTGCAAGGTTCTGCAACGCCGGGTGTATAAGCGAGACTCAGTTCTTCTTTTGTCTTTATACTGACTTTGCTTTTCACTGCAATTTTCCCGCGAGCACGCTCATGAAATTCAAGCGACCGTTCATATACTGATTCTTTCATCTAATCCTCCACCGCTAATGCATTCTCAACAGCTTTTTTATGTAACTCCCCTGCTTTATGTATTCCGCCTTTGACACCCCTGACGGCTCTGCACGGGTACTGCTGCACGAGAAGCCCTGCTTTAGCAGGCGCATCTTTTATGCCCGTCCCCACAAGCCCCTTCGCCATGTGCCATGTGCTTCCGCAGGGTGCGCCGCGGAGTACGTCCACCTTTGTGATAAGACCGGCTTTTGCGGTTATTTTAAGCTTTGGTCTTCCGAAACATGAAGCGAATTCGTCAACGACATTATTACCGCATTGTTCTATATCGCAGCAGATTTCATGGACTTCAACGTGCATATTGTATTTTTCCGCTAATTTTCTAAGTTCGGATAACCCGCCTGCCCTTTCTGCGCCGCCTGCGATAATTACAGCGCGGGCGCCGTTCTCTCCTGCAAGGCGCACAATTTCGGGCGTGAGGTCGGGGTGCAGGATGTATGCTATGATGAGGTCGCTTGAAAAAATGCTTTTATCAAGATTCAGATTTGTCAAAAAATCAGAGGGAGCCTCTATGAAATCGGGAAGGAACTCAGGGATTTCTATCGTCGAGACTTTAAAGTCTGAATTTTTTTTAATATTTTCTATGAGGCGGTGACCGTATTTCCCTCGCGTTATTACGCTGATTGATATCATTGGTTTATTTTTGAATTAAAGCATTATGGCTATTTATTTTTTTTGCCACTTCTTTTTTAAGAATATGGCAAACAATAATCCAATTAGACCAACAATTACCCCAAGCCCAGGAATTGACTTCTGCGCCGGGTTTGTTATCGAATTTTGAAGAGAATCAACAGGTTCTTTCCTTACTGTTATCGGCAAATTTACTGGTTTTTCCTCGTATTTATCTTTTTCTTCGCCAAAATAATATACGACCTTGCCTTTCACGTTAAAGTCCCCTACCTGATTCGATTTTATTCTCACCTCGATATCCCTGACGCCTCCCGGGTCAAGTTCATAGTCCGATGTAAACTGTCCTGCTCCAGATTTGCTGAAATCAGATGATGTCACACTCATACCTGATGGCGGGATTATTATTACTTGAACATGCATTTTAGGCATTGAAATATAGTTAACAGCCGAGAGCTTGAGCAAAATATCTTCACCCAATACAACATCTGTCTTTTCACCGTGAAGGTCGATGCTAACGCTTGCCTTCGGTGTGGGGGTGGGTGTGTTCATTTTAGCCTGAATGGCGGTAGATTTGGTAATTCCAGCGTTTGTAAGGGCATCGTTGGCATATGTTTTTGCTTCATCTGCAATAGTTTTTGCATCGTTCCATTTTTTATTATTGAAATATGAATTTGCCTCATCGTACTTTGTGTTTGCTGAATTTAATTTGGAAATAGCGGCATCTAAAAATGTCTGGGCTGAACCTACATCGGCGCCAATATTTTTTGCATCATTTATTGCATTCTGCGCCTCTGTTTTGGAAGTACTGGCTGAATCTATAGCTTTTTTAGCGCTGGTAATTGCTGTTGAAGCGCTGTCTTTTGTAGCCTGGGCTGTTTGTTTTGCTTGAACAGCTATAGAATATGCATTATCAGCGTCGTTTTTTGCTGAATCTGCTGACGATTTAGCTTCATTAGCTGTATTTGTTGCTTGGTTATAATTTGAGGAAGCATAATACGAATTCGCAGAAGATTGTTTACTTTGTGCAGTCTGTATATTATTTTGAGCATTGGATAGTTTATTCTCAGCAAGGCTGACATCTGCGCCCAGATTCTTTGCATCATTTATAGTATTTTGTGCGTTGTTTATGCTGGATTGTGCCGAGTTTATAGCACTCTGCACAGAATTGATTACCTGACTTGCAATGTATCCGGGATTTTCAGTATAGGTTAGAATAAAAGAAGTACTTTGGTAAACTTTCGTGGAATCCAGCGTACTGTAGCAATAAGAATTAACTGTATGTTGTACGCTTCCAGCCCCATTTCCCCAAGCAGGAGCTTGTACAGAGATTGATTGAGTTACAGAATGTCCGGCACTAACTGGAAATTCAGACGACCAAGGGGAAGAATCCACGCTAACAGCGCACATACCTTTATACAATAAATTATTATTTGCAATTGAAAATGAAACGGTAGTACTATCACCAGTATATATTGAAGGAGGGTTCGGTATTGTGCCTAGAGTATATGATATGGTTGCAAGTGCTGTTCCAGATAAGGTTAAAATAGTTATCAGAATTAATGATGCCCATTTCATGCCGTTCAAACAATTTTCCAGCCATCTTTTTTGATTTAACATAGTTACCACTACTTTTTTGTTTTAACATTACCTTTCCACTTTTTAACATTTTGAAATTATTATAATAAATAGTTTCTGGTTTTTTCACAATTTGCCGTTAATCTTATGTTCATTAAAGAAGTTTTGTATAATAGTTTAACAATATAAGATAAAAGCATAAAAAACCATGGCACAAATCACCCGAACCTCAAACTCACTCGAAGACAAAACCATAGTTCTCGGAATCACAGGAAGCATCGCAGCCGTCCGGTGCGTCGAGCTTGCCCGGGAACTCAGGAGACACGGTGCAAGTGTGCATGCCGTGATGACACAGGCAGCGCAGAAAATCATTCATCCCGAAGCCATGCGTTATGCCACAGGCAAGCCTGTGATTACAGAAATTACAGGCGGCGTTGAGCACGTGGAATTCTGCGGAATTGGTGGCAAAGCCTCTCTTCTTTTAATTGCCCCGTGCACCGCTAACACGATTGGCAAAATCGCACACGGAATCGATGATACGCCTGTCACCACATTTGCGACAACGGCTTTTGGTTCAGGCATCCCGATAATGATAGTCCCCGCCATGCATGAATCCATGTATGACCACCCTATAGTTATTGAAAATATTGGGAAACTCACAGAACTGGGAGTTGACTTCGTAACTCCCATACTGGAAGAAGGCGCAGCGAAGATAGCCTCAAATGAAGAAATTGTGCTGCGGGCGGAGAGAACGCTTGGCAGGAAGACCCTTGCAGGCAAAAGCATATTGATTACAGGCGGAGCAACTGCCGAAGCCATTGACCCCATAAGGATACTTACAAACCGCGCCTCGGGAAAGACAGGAATCGAGCTTGCACTTCTGGCTTTCAGGAGGGGCGCTGATGTTACACTTGTTCACAGGGGCTGCATCGGGATTCAGGGGATTTGCGAGTTCAATGTCGAGAGCGCGAAAGACATGACGGATACGGTGATTGAAGAGCTGGGCAAAGGATACGACCTGCTCATCAGCGCGGCTGCAATTTCTGATTTCACTGTAAAACCATCTAAGACCAAGATAAAGTCAGATAAAGAGGTCACACTTACATTGAAGCCTGCGCCTAAACTCCTGAGGGAAGCGCGTTCAAAGTACCCGAAACTTAAGATTATTGGTTTTAAAGCAGAGACGGGCGTAACAGAAAATGAGCTGGTAAAACGGGCGCGTAAGTCGATGGAATCGTCCCGGCTCAGCATGGTTGTGGCGAACGATGTATCTTCGGGCGGCATGGGCGCGGATACAAATGAGGTTTATCTTGTCGATGACGGGATTAAAAAAGTCAGCGGAACCAAGCAAGTGATAGCAAAAGAGATAATGGACAAAGTCGAGGCACTTCTCTAAAAACCCATGAAAATTATAACCATTGAACCGTGTTTTACGAAGGCGGATGAGGATTTATTCAGCGGCGAGGCTGAACTCGGAGCTATAAAAATAACGCCGCAGGCTCTTCTTGAGCTTAAAAAGCACTTTGAGGATGTGCAGGTGACGCCAGATAACGAGATGCTGATTCTTACGAATTCCCCTGTTGAGAAAATTATCATTTTCGATACCGGGCGCGCAATAATCAGGCGCATAGCAAGTAAGGAGCTTGCAGTGAGCAGGTTTGAGATGCTTGAGAAAGTGCTTGCTGGATGAAAAATATGGCAGACGAGTGCATTTTCTGCAAAATAGTTAAGGGTGAAGCGCCAGCAAATTTCGTTTATAAGGATGACGAAATGGCGGTTTTCCACAATATAAGACCATCAGCGCCCGTCCATGTGCTGCTAGTTCCGGTTGAGCATATCGAAAGCGTCAATGCGCTGCAAGAGCGCCACAGCGCCATCATCTCAAAAATGATGCTAAAAGCAAAGGAAATAGCCCAAACGTTTGGCATACGCGACAGCGGCTACAAACTTGTAATAAACGTAGGCAGCGGCGGGGGGCAGGTAATATTCCACCTGCACATACATCTTATTGGCGGGTGGGGCGCCAAAGTTTAACCTGAATCACCGCAAAGGCGCAGGGAGCGCCCATACAAAAAAATTACTTCTTAAACTCGGTATAGCCGCACTTACCGCATGCAAGGCGGTTCTTGTGCTCGCCAAGGAATACGCCGGGCCCGCATCTTGGGCATGACGGTTTTATCTTCTTCGCTTTGTTCCCGCTTATTTCATAAAATTCATTAACTGCCATTAAAATCACTTCTTCTCAGGTTTTTTCTTTTCTTCTGATTTTGCTTCTGCTTTGGGTTTGGTTTCCGCTTTGGCTTCCGCCTTGGGTTTAGCTTCGGCTTTAGGTTCATGTTTAGCTTCAGCCTTTGGCTCGGCTTTAACTTCGGCCTCTTTAGCCGCAGGCGCAGCCGGAGCTGCCTGGGCAGGAGCCTCTTCGCCTTCTTTTACCTTCGGCGCATCCCTCGCAACAAGATGCTCGTGAGCTAACTGTTTTAAGCGCTCTTCGGTCTGGTAGATACAGGCTGTCCCTACCAGTTCCTGTTTTCCATACTTCGTTCCGAGACGCTCTATCACTATTAACTCGGGTTTTGAATTCAGCAGCGCTGCAAGTTTGCCCTTGACCTCAATCCTTGAGGGGGTTATTTTATCCTTAACTTTTATCGATATTTCTCTTCTTTTCAATATGGGATTTGTCTTATCCTTGATGATCTGAACTTCCATTATTAATTCTCCTTACACTTCATTTTATCAAGCAATGATTGTATTTCTTTTTTCTTGTCCTCGGTCACTCGGACGAGTACCGCCCCTTTGTCAGGCAACCCATATATAATTACTGATGAAATAGGCGCCATAGCAATCGATGGCAGGGCTGCAAGATCCTCTTCGCCTTTTATAAATATCTGTACCGGTGTTTTGGATTCCATTGCCCTTCCGATTTCCTGCAACAGTTCCTCCGTTATTGTTCCTGGTGGGTTTTCAACCGTTATTGTTTTAAAATACGCATGCCTTGTGCCCTTCATGATTTTATCTGAAGCCGGACCGCGTTTTGTCCTGTCATCCACAAAGGATATATCAGGGACAAGCCCGGCTGTCAGGAGATTGAAAGTGACAATATCCCCTACAGAAATTATTTTAGAATATTTATGTAAATCTTTGACAATCTGCTTTGCATTCTCGATACCGTCTCCGGAATAAAGTTCACCATGGAGTTTTCGAAGTTCTTCTCTTAACTCTTCCGGCAGGCAGTATTTTTTCAAGTTAGCGTACCTTCAATGCATACTTTCCCGGTAAATTAACGCCAAGCCTCTTTGCGATCTGTGATTTTTCCGGGTCGATTATAACCACATAACCGCTCCAATCAGAGGTTAGCGCCGTCGAATTGCAGACCTGGCATATCTGCCCTGTGACTATCCTGTGACATTGCCTGCAAACGCTTTCTGCCATTATGTTCCCCCGGTTTCATCTGATTTCCCGGTTTTTGGCTCTTCTTTCTTTTTCTTCCTGGGTTTTGCTTTTTCTTCGCCGCCCTCTTTGGGATTGCGGGCTTCTTCAAGCCACTCAAGTTTGCCAAGGGCATGCTGGCGCATGGTGAGACCTATTTTACTGTCCCTGGGTTCGCGCTCATTTAAGCTTACGGCAATTATTCTTGCGCGGATTTTATCCCCTTCTGTTATTGCACGCCCCGATTCCCTGGTTATCAGGCGTGAGTTTTTCTCATCATAACTGATGAATTCATCTGTCAGCTGGCTTACATGCACAAGACCGTCAAGAGGACCTATGCCCACGAAAACGCCGAACTCGACAACTTCAACAACGCTTCCTTCAATGATTTCCTGAAGTTCGGGCATGAAGGTCAGGGCATCAAAGACGGCGTCGTAATAAACGCCGCCATCCCCTGCCAGTATATGTCCTTCCCCGACTTCAATCACGTCTTTTACCGCGACTATTGCGCCGATTCTCTTGTCCACAAGCCCTTCAAGTTTTTCGCGCAAAGCGAGTTTAACCGCTTCCTGGACAGGTTCACCAAGTAATTCCGGCGCAATTCTCACCGTATCCGATAATCTCATTTTCTTATACATCTAAATCCTCTTAATAAAAGTTATTGAATACTCAAACGAGTTTTTTCTCGAAGATACACTGTACTGATTCCCTTACTACATAATCTTTTCTTTAATTCTATATCGTTAGTCAGGACAGCCGCTTTTTCAGTAATAGCCAGTTCCACAATGACATCGTCCGCGAATCCATTCTTTTCTACGACTGTACACCTGCTCACCAATGACAATGCAATTTTGGCGGCTTTCCTGTTTCTGCCCTTCCCCTCTGCATAAATTTTTTCTAATTCCTTGACAGAAGGTCTTGGAACCATATAAGAATCAAAACCCAATCTTTCAAGCTCCGAAAAAATATCAAGACCGAACTGGCCGGGAACCATCATCCCGTTGGTGTCGATTATTACTTTTCTTGTCATTTAAATTCTTTCAACACGCCTGAACCTATAAGCCTCCAGCGCGCTCCCACACGCCTGCTTATTGCAATATGTGCGCCTTTATCCGCGCATATCGGTCTTTTAAGTTTGACTTCGGCTTCAGCTCCCCTTGCGCTTACGACGACGCCAATCGTGGTTGCAGTCCCGATATTAAGCATCAGCGGTTCGTTTGACCGTATGGGCTCGACCGCTGCTTCATCGCTTATCCCGACAACACGTTCAAGAAGTTTAGTTTCCATCAGGAACCCTTCAAGTGTCGGGGGCAGCGACCCCGGAATCCCTGCGACCTGCCCGACAAGGGCATCGCTTTTGGTAAGAGTGGGGTCAAGGTTTGTGCCAATGCCTATAAGGCCGCCCGGTACAGCTTCTTTTAACTCTTCCTTCCCCGCATGAATAGTGGTTATCACGGTTTTGATGGGAACCCATTTGACAACTCCCCCGCTTTCAACTTTTCTGCCGGGACGCATCTCTATTTCATCACCCGGATGAAAAACACCAAAATTCAAAGAACCGCCGATGGCACCTCCTACAAGTTTGTCAGGAAGTGTACCGGGTTTATTGATATCAAAAGACCGCGCCACATACATCAATGGTGATTTTTTGAGGTCGTGTTTCGGGGTCGGAATGTATTTTTCAATGGCTTCAATGACAAGATCGATATTTGTATTCTGCTGTGCTGAGATTGGGATAATCGGTGCATTTTCTGCCACAGTGCCTTTCACGAATGCCTTGATCTGATTGTAACTCTCAAGGACTTTCTCACGCGGAACAATATCGATCTTATTCTGGATAATCAGTATATTTTTAATCCCCAGGATATTCAATGCCATAAGATGTTCTTTTGTCTGCGGCTGCGGGCATTGTTCATTGGCAGCGATAACAAGGAGTGCGCCGTCCATCAATGCCGCTCCTGATAACATGGTTGCCATCAGGGTCTCATGACCCGGGGAATCCACAAATGAAATAGCACGAAGAACTTCTGTTTTTGCTCCGCATTTTTCGCATATTTCTTTGGTTGTATAACCGTCAGGTTCGGGGCAGTCAGGGCATTTCCTGAGCACAATATCCGCATAGCCGAGCCTTATCGATATTCCCCTTTTTATCTCTTCGCTGTGCCTGTCTGTCCAGACACCCGAAAGTGCCTTGACAAGCGTGGTCTTGCCATGGTCAACATGCCCTACAATGCCGATATTTACAACTGGTTGCAATGAAATCCTCCAATACGGAAACGATGCCTTACATTGGGCTCTTTGTATTTAATGGCTTTTACATAAAAGGCTACGGGATTAAAGCATTAAACCGGGATGAATTTACATTTTCTTCTTTTTCCCGTATTCCATGAAATCCCTTCCAGCCTCAAGAATCTTATTAATTTTATCTGCTTTGCTCCGTTCGACATATATTACTTTTGCCTTCATTTCCAATCTCCTCATGAGTAAAGAAAGAATCTCACCGATATCCAAATACCCCTATTCTCATTTTTCCCCGTTTCTTATTTGGTTTTATCTAAATTGTGAGATATTCTTACTATGCCCCATCATTAATTTCATACATGCAATTATAGTTTTGTTGGTCACAAAGCAGATAAATAATATTTAATCATTAAAATCAAAAATTATCTTAATACGCGCTTCATCAGGGTTTGCCTGCAAATTTCATATTTATCACACTGCGCACACTCTTTCCAGATGAGTTTTTTCTCCTCATTTTGAAGGCGAACGAACCCTTTTTTCCCAAAAAAGGCAGGTGATGTGGTACGAAGATAGACCGTATCTGCAAGGTCGGCGGCACGGGTTAAAATAGCATCTACCAATCTTGAGCCTATACCTTTATTACGGTAAGCCGGCAGCACGGCTATCGAGCGCAATTCTACTATATCCCCGATATCCAGGCAGGCGCATCCCACGGTCTTTTTATCAAGCACTGCAACTATGAATTCAGGAAGGTTTTTCTCAACTTTCTCGGTGTCAAGATAATAAAAAGAAAGAAGCGTTTTTATATCCTTAATATCAGCCTGCGTTGCCTTCCTGAGTTCAATATCCATTTAATATATTTTTTCCCTTTCTTTTCCGTATCGGATAATTCAATAATCCTTAAGATAATTCTTTATACTATATATTTGTTTATAGAAATTATTTGAGTAAATTATGAAAGTTATACGCGACCCGATACACGATTACATTGAACTGGACGAACTTGCGCTGGCGCTTGTCGATACCCCCGAAGTCCAGAGATTGCGGAGGATACGGCAGCTTGGTTTTTCAAATCTCGTATACCCGGGCGCAAACCATACCCGGTTTGAACATTCATTGGGCACCTATCATCTCGCCAAACACCTGGTAAAATATGTAGATGAACCCCAGCAGAATGAATTGCTTGCCGCTTCCTTACTCCATGATATAGGGCACGGGCCTTTTTCCCATGCGACCGAGAAGCTGATTGTCCGTTATACAAGGAAAAGCCATGATAACGTGGAAGGACTATTGAGAAAAGGAGCGATTTCACTCTTAGCTTTCAGAGAGTGTCTCCAAGACTTCTTTCAAAAGAATCTGTGTATTCACTCTGACGGGTTGGTGTTCGAAGGCCTGTAGCCATCCGGTCTCTGACAAAACATCGGAGATGACTTGGGCGGATGCGGCCTCCACATTCCTGTATTGAGCGAGTGCGAAAATCGCTGAGGTCTCCATGTTG
>JAPZAO010000077.1 GCA_027460615.1 Candidatus Methanoperedens sp. | reverse complement strand
GATACAGGATATGTTCGGTTTGGTTCCGGTCGGTCATCCTGACCCGAGGCGGCTTGTGCATTTTGAGGACTGGCCGCCGGGAGTGTATCCGCTTCGGAAGGATTTTGACATAAAGACAAAACCGCCGCGCGTTGAGGGTGAATATGTTTACAGGCGCGTCGAGGGTGAAGGCGTCTATGAAATTCCCGTGGGGCCTGTCCATGCGGGCGTAATCGAACCAGGTCATTTCAGGTTCAGCGTTGCAGGCGAGCCCATAATCAATCTTGAGATAAGGCATTTCTATACGCATAAAGGTGTGGAAAAACTGTTTGAGAATATATCCCTCGATAAAGCCGTATTCCTTGCTGAAAGGATATCAGGTGACAACTCGGCAGCGCATGCGGTAGCCTTCTGCCAGGCTGTTGAAAGAATAGCGGGTGTTGATATTCCGGCACGGGCAAAATATATCCGGGTGGTTCTCCTCGAACTTGAACGTGTGTATAATCATCTCGGGGACATTGCCGGGATTGCAACCGATGTGGCTTATGCCATGGGCGCGGCTCATGCCAACAGGCTTAAGGAAGAAATATTGCAGTTAAACGAAAAAGTCACAGGCAGCAGGCTCCTTCGCGGGATGAATACAATCGGCGGCGTGCGCCGCGACATAGGTGATAAAAAGGATGAGATATTACTCAGGTTGTCCGAGATACAGCATGAATTCAGGGAGCTGATTGAGTATCTCATGGGGATACCGTCCCTCGTTGACAGGATTGAAACCACAGGAAGGATTTACAATGATATTGCAAAAGGATTGCATGTAGTGGGACCGATAGCCCGCGCTTCTGGTATCGACAGGGATATGCGGCGCGACCATCCGTATGCAGCCTATCCGGAATTCAATTTCAAAGTCCCGGTGCAAAAAGCGGGCGATGTGAATGCACGAACGCTTGTACGCGCCGATGAAGTATGCGAATCCATAGGATTAATAGAGCAGGCGCTCTGGTCGCTTCCCGATGGTGAAATCAAAATCGACATCAGTGAAATTCCAGATGGCTATGCCATGGGATACACCGAAGCACCGAGGGGAGAAACGCTTTACTGGGTTATGATAGAAAACAACAGGATTGCAAGATGCAAGGTCAGGGACCCTTCGTTTTGCAACTGGCTCGCAATTGAGTACGCTGTGCTTGATAATATCGTCCCGGACTTCCCGATTATCAATAAAAGCCTGAGCTTATCATATTCCGGCAATGATATGTAGGTGAAAAAAATGCTTGATATCCTGAAAAAAACCCTTAAAACCGGCTCGCAAACCACAAAATATCCGCAAATTCCTGATATTGCACCTCCGGGATTTCGCGGGAAACCGGAACTGCTGCCGGATAAGTGTAATTACTGCGGTAAATGCGTAGCAGTATGCCCGCCCGGCGTTATATGGCTGACCGAAGAGAGGGGTGAAAAAATCCTTACATTATCATACCGCGGCTGCATATTCTGCGGAAGATGCGAGGAGGTATGCCCCCAAGGCGCAATCAAGCTCGCACAGGAATACGAACTTGCGTCAAAGACTAAAGAAGACCTTCTTACCAGTATCCGGGGGAAAATATGACAGTCGAGAATGAAGTCGAGATAATGGGAGAGCGCCTCAATGACAAGATAAAGAACATCTTCGGTCGCTCGCTGCACATACGCGAGGTGGATGCGGGCTCGTGTAACGCATGTGAAGTCGAGGTAAATGCGCTGTCAAATCCCATTTACGATATAGAGCGATTCGGTATCCACATAGTGGCTTCCCCGCGCCATGCGGATATGCTGCTGGTCACCGGTCCTGTTACGCGGAACATGGAACTTGCGCTCCTTAAAACTTATAATGCCACGCCATCCCCGAAACTTGTGGTTGCAATGGGTTCATGCGCATGCAACGGCGGCATATTCGGGGATACTTACGCAAGCGGTGGCGGTGTTGATAAATACATCCACGTGGACGTGTACATACCCGGATGCCCGCCAAGGCCGCAGGCAGTGATATTCGGAATTATGGTGGCGCTTGATAAGCTTCCGCAGAAAATAACAAAAACTGAGGTTAAACCATGACACGATATGAAATACTGCTGGCTACAGACGGCACGGCGTGCGCAAGAAAAGCCGAGATCGCGGCAATGAAAATCACAAGGTCATACAATATCCGCATGGCGGCTATCTATGTAGCCGTAGCCCGCAAGGATTCCGAGCGCGAGGAACTTGTTGCACGGGGCGAGGAAGTGCTGGAACGCGTGCTGGAAACGGGCGCCGAAATGGACGTGGCTATCCAGAAACTGCTGGTCGGGGTCAGCATGCAGCGAATGCCAAAGATGGGAGCAAGGGCGGAGATTATAGCGCAGGCAATACTGGATGCGGCTGAGAAATACGAGGTTCATACCATTGTCATGGGCGGCGAGGGGGAAACAGAGATTAATCCTGAACTCGGGAGCGTAGCCCAGGCCGTAGTCAGGAAAGCAAAGTGCACGGTGCTTGTAGCAAGATAAAATATGTGTAAGCAAAGGACCGCAAAAATAGGATGTTGAGCGTGGAATTCCCGTACTCAAAGATTTGTGCGACGAGCATCTCGGGACGTCGCACCACCCCTTGACTGAATTGAAAAAGACGCGCTAATGTCAGCGTCTTTTGTTAATGATCAACGTTACCGGGGTAGTATGGCTGAGGCTGCCGCTGGTGCCGGTAATGTTCAGCTTGTAACTGCCTGTCGGGGTAGTAGACCTTGTGGTTATAGAGAGTTTAGATGAGGTGCCGGTTGTCGGGTTGGGACTGAAAGTTGCTGATGCTCCTGAAGGCAGGCCTGTGACACTGAAGTTAACTGCTCCCGCGAATCCGGATAACCGGGCAATGGTCACAGCATAGTTGGTGCCGGCACCTCGAGTCACTGTTCGGCTGGTGGGCGAGACCGAGATTGAAAAGTCGGATAGCGGAGGAGCCGTGATATTTACAGTAACAATGGTGTTATGTGCCAGGGCGCCGCTGGTGCCTGTGATGGTCAGCGGGTAGCTGCCAGTCATAGCGGTTCCGGCATTTACTGTCAGGGTGGAGGTGCCTGAGTTTATCACCGATACGGGGCTCAGGCTATAGCTTGCGTTTGCGGGTATTCCGCTCAAACCGAGGCTCACAATTCCTGTGAAACCATTCAGAGCGCCTACCGTGATCGCCGATGTCTTGCTGGTGCCCTGGACTATCGACAGTGAGCCGGGTGATGCGGATAACGAGAAATCCGGGATGTTCAGCACGACTGTAGTCGTATGGGTAAGGGTGCCGTTGGTGCCGCTAATGGTAAGCGTGTAGCTGCCCGTGGGAGTGGAAGTACTGGTGGTTACGGTCATCATTGAAGAAGCAGTTGCCGGATTTGGGCTGAAGCTTGCGCTGACCCCATCTGGCAGCCCGTTTGCATTCAAGGTTACTGGCCCGTTGAATCCTCCGGAACCGGTGATGCTGACCGTATAGGTGGTGCTGGCTCCCTGCATCACTATCTGTGAAGAGGGAGTTGCGGACAGGCTGAAGTCCGGTGCAGGCGGCGCGCTGCACGCACGGATAGCCTTATTTACATTCAGGCGTCCGCCTGTGACGGCTTTACCGGTAAGCGATGATATAGGATCCACGTTGTTTAGAATATTCGTTTTCAGGCTGGCTGTATCCAGAGCGCACTTAGACAGGATTAATAATGCAGCCCCGGAAACGTGTGGGGTAGCCATGGAAGTGCCGTCAAAATAAGCATAACCTCCACCTTTGATAGTTGAAAGCACCGAAACGCCCGGCGCCCCCAGATCGACAGTCGTTGTACCGTAATTTGAGAAATAGGCTAAGGAATCTTTGTTATCGGTTGCGGCCACTGCAACCACGTTGGGAGCATTGTAGTTGGACGGGTAACTGGGAGTCAAATCATTGTTTGAGGCCGAGTTGCCCGCCGCTGCTACGAACAACATATCTGCTGCATTGGCTTTGTTGATTTCATCCAGCAGTAATTGTGAATAACCTCCTCCTGCCCAGCTGTTTGACAGTACGCGGACATTAGCCGCGTCCCCGAAAATGGCTTTGGTCTGGATCACGAATTCGATAGCATTAATGGCATTGGCAAGTGTTCCTGAGCCGCTTGCATCCAGGAACTTGGATCCCATAATGCTGGCTTTCCAGTTCACTCCAACAACACCCGCGCCGTTGTTTCCTGTAGCACCTATGGTGCCTGAGACGTGGGTGCCGTGATCGTTATCATCCATGGGATCGCATGAGTTAATAATCGCATTGTAACCATGGCTTCCAGCCGGGCAAGTAATGCTTCGGCCACCGATGGTCACGGTGAAGTTGGCCGGGGCTGACCAGATGTTGGCAGCCAGATCCGGATGCGTGTAATCGACGCCGGTGTCGATTACGGCTACCACATTCGCTGTTGAGCCAGTAGAAATATCCCAGGCTAAAGGTGCGCTAATATCGGCGCCTGGCTTGCCTGTAATTCCGAGAATGGGCTGCCCTGTATTTTGCAGTCCCCAGAGTTGGCTAAAGGAGGGATCGTTAGGAATGGCTATGGCGTGGACGATATAATTGGGTTCAGCAAATTCCACATCGGCTCGCTTGGAAAGTTCATTTATCAGCGTATCGACATTTTTGCTTTTGGAGTGAAAACGCATTATATGGGTATCTCCCAGGTACTCTGATTCATCAATATTCTCATCTATCTCAGCCTGGTTGACCACCTGCGGCGTTGCGGCCCGGAACTTCACCAGGACTTCGCCAGCCACCGCTTCGTTGCCGTGGAAGAGTTCAGTTCCCGCATAGTGTGCCGCTCCTGCGCTACTTACCATCAATATAAGTGCCAGTGCTGATATTCCAAAAGTAATTAAAAGGGTATGCCGTCCATTTGCTCTATTATTCATTTTTCCACCTTTCCTTAATACATCCCGTATTTTCCACCGTTTTTTGGGGTAATACTCCACTTTATACTTTACATTTGCATGCCATCAGTACATAAAAAGTTTATGGTCTTTATGGTAAAAGAAGAAGCCTGTACATATATTTTCATGGATTTTTTTTTCAGGTTTTCCCCAGTATCCTGAGGGCAAGGTATGCGGCATTCTCACCGTTATCTATTCCCACGCATGCAACCGGCACACCTTTCGGCATCTGGACTATGGATAAGAGTGCATCCATTCCTCCGAGCTTTGAACTCACAGGTACGCCAATGACAGGCTTTTTTGTCCGGGAGGCGACTACGCCGGGGAGGGCTGCAGCCAATCCCGCTATTGCTATGAAAATCCCGGCATCACTTTTTTTAATATAATCTTCAAGCTCCACGGGATTCCTGTGCGCCGACAGGACACGTATCTCATAATCGACTCCTGCAGTTTCCAGCACTTTTGCAGAACGTTCTGCAATCCCCCTGTCCGATTCGGAACCTATCAATATCGCTATTGTTGCCATAAATCATAATAGCCGGTTAATCCATAAAATCTTTTTGTAAAAAATTGAGGTGTGGAGGGATGACCAATCCCCCCAACGTATGGCTTCTTATTCTATTTCATCATCTTCAAAAGATTGCTTCACATGTCTTGAAAACATGGAAAGCCACATCGAGTACATCCCATATACCATTAACCCGCTGTTGGGATAAGCGGTTTCATTAATATAATTCGAATCCTGCTCCAGTTCCGCAGTGTCCTGGAAACACAATCTCATCGCCCCGTTTTTCTCGAAACCAAGTGAGATGTCCAGATAATCTGTTTGCTGGTTTTTTATCTTAACAGATGAAAAATACCTTGGAATTTTGTTCATGTTATTCTTTAGCACCATATTTCAAATAGTGATACACTGCTTTTGAAATTGCTTCTTTGATGGAGGACTCTCCGGTTTTTTCCTTCAGCGCCGTGACATCTTCCTGCGGCAGTACCGACTGTACATGAACAATCTTCATTTCATTTATCCCTCCGTATGATAACAAACATACCATTATCATTATGATTATGCTAATTATGTATAAAGCTTTCGATTAAAATATTTTATATCAAGACCAATCAAAATATTAATATGTCCGGATATTCATGTCTGCAAACGAAAACGAATACCCGCCTGAGAGGAAAAACGATGGAGGAAAAAAGTGTATGATTGGAAGGTTCAAATTCGAGAATGAGGTATTTTACGGAGATGTAAAAGGAGAACGCGTCATTGTCGACAGGGGGTTCTATAGCGATACGTTTGTACTCTCAGAACTCCAGTTACTCCCCCCTGTCCAGCCAGGCAAGATAATCTGCGTGGGCCTCAACTATAAAGACCATGCAAAGGAATTAAAAATGCCCCTTCCCAAAACTCCCCTGTTATTCTTAAAACCACCCTCTGCGGTAATAGGTCATATGGAAAATATAGTTTATCCGGAAAATGTTAAACGGCTGGATTATGAGGCAGAACTTGCAGTAATAATCGGAAAACGGTGCAAGAACGTACGGGCAGCCGATGCCGGAAGCATAATAATGGGATATTCGTGTTTCAATGATGTGACTGCAAGGGACGTGCAGAAAGAAGATGTCCAGTGGACAAGGTCCAAGAGTTTTGATACCTTTGCTCCCGTAGGTCCTTTTATATCTGACCCGGCTCTGGATATCAGCGATCTTTGTATTAGAACCCGGGTAAATGGCAAATTAAGGCAGGAGTCAAGTACTACCAATCTAATTTTCGGTGTTCCGCATTTAATCGAATTCATTTCAGGAGTCATGACACTTGAACGCGGGGACATAATTGCGACAGGGACACCGCCGGGTGTTGGTGAGCTCAAGGTTGGAGACATAGTCGAAATTGAGATAGAAAATATAGGTGTATTGAAAAATGGCGTCATCGGCGGAATTAACTGGATGATTAAAAACATCATGCCTGAGAAGGAGACCTATTAGCATACCTCCGCTTTATTAAGAATGAAAATAATTGAGATACAAAGCACTGTGCTGAACAGGTGAGTTAGAATGTCAGAGATATACGATAATGTATGGGAAACCCGGAAACGCAAGCCGCCAGCAAGGGAAGAGAAGAAACTTGCAGAAGTAAAACCGCCTTTTACTGACCACGACAGGCTGAAAGACACGATCGAAAGGCGGAAAAAGAATGTGTATGGAATGAAATAAAACACGTTCATAAAGGGTTACGCCCCTTTATGACGTATAGGGGACGTGCGAAAGCCGAAACTTCGGCTTGCGCAGTGTTGGGGTATGTCGCACATACCCCTCGTTTGATAAACCTTTCTTAAAGGTTTTGCGACGTCCCCTTGTTTTGATAAAACTTTCCTAAAGGTTTTCATTAAAATCCGGAACAATGGATAACATAGAAGTTTCAGTCGTCCTGCCTGCATATAACGAGGCGGGAAGGATAGAGGATACTGTAGAAAAAACGGCTTTTGCCCTTCGTGGAATTTCGCAGTCATTTGAAATCATAGTTGCCGAGGATGGAAGTAAAGACGGGACAGACAGGATTTCAGAATCTCTTTCTAAGAAACACGATTTTGTTGTGCACCTGCACTCGGATGAAAGACTGGGAAGGGGGCGCGCCATGGTCCGCGCTTTCAGGGCATCCAGGGGAGAAATCATATGCGATATTGACGTTGACCTTGCCACGGATATGAAGCATTTAGGAGAACTTGTCCAGTCAATCCACGATGGTTATGATTTTGCCACCGGCTCGCGTATGCTTCCCGAAAGTAACGTCAAAAGACCTTTTAAGAGGGGGCTGGCAAGCAAAGGCTATAATTTTCTCGTCCGGCTCATGCTGGGTTCAAAACTATATGACCACCAGTGCGGTTTCAAATCCTTCAAACGCCAGTCTCTTTTTGCGCTCATGGATACAGTTAAGGATACACACTGGTTCTGGGATACGGAACTGCTTGTAAGGGCGCAGCGTGCCGGATATAAGATCAAGGAATTCCCGGTTGAATGGAAACACGGCGGCGCTACAAAAGTTAATTTAATCAGGGACATTTTCGGGATGGGGTCGCAGATATTCAGGTTATGGTATGAATTCCTGTGGGATTAAAAAGTTTATAAAAAACAAACACTACCGATTTATATATAATGATAAACAAATCATCTCAATAAGAGGAACGACCGGGATTGTCGTTATAATAGCATAGGGCTGCCGTATTGCTGAAACACCGTAGCTATTAAAATTTAAAAATCGTCACCGATTATATGACTGACAAAATACAGCTTCTTACTGGAAAAATGGATACAAAAGATGTATTCATAGATGCGCAGGAATTTGTTACTGGAAGAACATGCGTAATAGGCCAGAGCGGGAGCGGTAAAAGCTACTTAATAGCCGTACTCTGCGAACAACTGCTGCAAAATAATATCGCTTTTTGTATAGTTGATACGGAAGGGGAGTATTTCTCTTTGAAAGAGAAGTTCCAACTGCTATGGGTTGGCGGGGAAGAAGCGGATGTCAGCATAGACCTTGATTTCTATGACCTTATAACAAAATCAATAAAAGATAATGTCTCTTTGATTTTAGATGTATCTGATGTCCTTGACCAGAGAAAAGTTGTTTCTGATTTTGCAGGTAAATTATATGAAATAGAAAGCCAGGTAAAGCAGCCTTATTTATTGATTATTGAGGAGGCTGACAGGTTTGTCCCGCAAAGCAAGGACTCCTTAAAGAATATCGAGGAAATTTCTAAAAGAGGGAGAAAAAGGGGGTTGGGTTTGCTTGTAGCGACACAAAGACCCTCGCTTGTAAATAAGAATGTCCTGTCCCAGTGCGGAAACCAGTTAATCGGAAAATTAACAACAGAGAACGATTTAAAAGCGGTGGATTTGTTTTTTGTTGACAGGAAAGAACTGGAACTATTGCCTAAATTGAACACCGGCGAATTTTTTGTGATGGGGAATGTGGTGAAAGAAAAAACCAGGATGCAGACCATCCAGAGAATAACACAGCACAAAGGGCTTACCCCGAAACTGATTCCAAAGGCGACAGGCAAAATTACCGAGCTAAAAACAAGCCTGGGTTTTGCAGGGATACCGGAGGAGATGGAGAAGAAAGAGACCGTAAAAGAGGCTTATGAGACTGGCGAGAGAAAATTAAAAGGAGTTGAGGCGAAAATCCCAAAAGAGCAGATAGAGGCCATCGTTGATGGTAAAAGAAAGAAAAAATACCGGCTGTTCGGGGAAAAGGAGCATGTGAAATCCATCGAGCTTATCTATCATCCGTTTGTCCGGGTTGAAATTACCGCCCCGGAGGGATTTATCACCAAGAGCCTTGCATCGCATTCGATTACATTAGATTCTGTAAGCGGCGAATTTGTGGATATTAAAAACGGGTTAAAATACTCAACAGGTATTTCTAAATTAATCGGTTTGAATGAAAACGAGATAAGGATTCTGCTTGAAATTTATAAAAATAAAAAAATTACAATCGGAGACCTTGAACTTAAAACCAGACTGTCCGAGACGACATTAAGAAATATTATCCACAACCTGCAGGATAGAAAGATTGTAACTTTTTCAAAAGAAGGGAATTTAAAATTATATTCTTTTCTTATCAACTTTGAACCCCCTGATTTAAAACAGTCTTTAAGCTGCCCTGAGATAGGCCATATTTCCGGAAGGACGAATAAACAGGCGCTTACAGAGGATGTTTTGCGAAAAATAATAAAGGGTTTGGAAGAAGATGCTGACATAACAAAATTCGAGGTTTTTTATTACCCTATATGGTTTGTAAACCTGGAAAATAGAAACCTGAAAATAGATGGGGTCACAGGGAAAGAAATTTGAAGCTTGCTTTGATTTTGTAGCTATGTGAGAGCGCCAGTGCCGATGGCATGAAACACAAAGCACAAATGGCAGGCATCGTGAAATTGTATTCTTTGATGAACTTGAACGATATTCCTGATAGTTTTCAAAGCAGAAAGAGAAATCAGATTAACAGTAGAAAGATATAGCAGGACATCTGCCTAGCAATTTTCTTGGGAAATAATTCGATAAGCCTATATGCTCTTTGCAGGGGTCTTGAATTTGTTTATTTACTTCATCGATACCTCATTCTGTTTTTAGGGGTGGGGGTTTCTTAATTTTAAGCGATGGGGGTTTGGGGTCACCCTTTTTCAGATCTGCTGGGTCAACAACGCCCTTTTTACCACTTAAATCAACTGGGTCTGCCATCTTAATCCTCCTTAATATCATAAGGTCATACTTATTTAAATACTTTGTTCTGCAATATAAAGTGATTCAATCAATAGCAATACAGGGCTTACATCCAACTTAAGATGTTATCTTTTTATTTTCTTCCATCAAGCCATTTCTATGACGATTTTGCCTTCACACTAACCCGAACGCCTCTAACGCTACCAGCATCAAAAATATTATTAATAATATTTTTATACATTGTGGGCTAATATAATATGAGAATTTTGGTTTAGCCTTCCCTTTTATTATTGCATCTACTTTGTCATCCATCGATTTACCCATCCTGCATTTTATCGTATCATTAAATAAAGTTTACGCCCCACCTTTGGCTTCTTAATCTTCTTGATGCCTATGTCTTTAAATTACCTTCGCTAAGGTTTTCACATTCCCATATGAGACCATGTTCGTTATATATCTGGAAAAAGTATTAAACGCGTGTGATGTTGGCTTATGGGATTAAACCTGTTTGATATCTTAATCTGGTGGCTGGTTTTAGAAATAGTAGGCCTGGCAGCATTTCCTATTGCTTCGCAACTTGCCCGGAATTTGAAGGACAACGGATACTCCATCTCAAAACCTCTCGGATTATTGCTCCTGACGTATATAAGCTGGATTATTTCAATATTTTCCGGCTACTCTTATTTTTCAGTTTTGATTTCTCTGGCATTTATCGGAGCATGTTCATTTGTAATCTGTCTTGTAAAGGGAAGACCGCAGGTTGATAAAAAGTATTTAATCCAATTTGAACTCCTGTTTGCGGGAGCATTTGTGGCTTTTGCGATAATCCGCGCATACAGCCCTGATATTTACTGGACAGGCGGTGAGAAATTTATGGATATGTCATTTATTAACGGGCTACTTCGAACCGCGCAATTCCCGCCGCAGGACTCCTGGATGTCAGGGACGGTCATGTATTATTATTATTTCGGCTACCTGATTGTAGCTGATTTGATAAAGCTCACCGCGGTTTTGCCATCCATAGCTTTCAACCTTGCAACCGCTTCATTTTTTGCCCTTGCTTTTACAACAGCGCTGGGGATTGGATACAACCTCACCGAAAAAATGAAGTACGGGATAATCACTGCATTTCTTGTAACAATAGCAGGAAACCTTGTGGGTTTTTTCCAGTTAATGGATAGCCTGCTCGGCAAAGATAATGTGATAAATAACATCCTGTCATTCAATTACTGGCCAAGTTCGCGTGTGATTCCGGATACAATTAATGAGTTCCCGTTTTTCAGTTTTCTCCAGGGCGATGTACATGCCCACATGATATCCATCACTTTCCAGCTTCTTATTTTACTTCTTCTGCTCAACATCTTGAAATCCAAAAAACTTGAGACTATTCCGTTATTGGCGCTTGGATTGGCTATAGGTTTCCTGTATCCATTGAATACATGGGATTACCCGGTTTACCTCGTTCTGTCAGTTTTTATCATCGGTGCTAATTTATTTTTATCAAAAAAAAATGCAAAGCCAGCCGCATCAAAATATTTAAAAACAATCATGGCAATAGCCGCCATGGCTGTATTCAGTTATCTGTTCTACCTGCCATATCACATTTCATATAATCTCAAAAATACTATTTCATTTGTACCTGATGGGCGGACGCAGCTTGTATATTATCTCGCTATTTATGGATTGTTCCTTTTCTTAATATCCAGGTTTGTTGTATCGAAATCAAAAAAAACATTTCCCAGACCGCTGTATTTAATAAGTGCCCTCATTTTGCTTTCCATTCTCTCACTGGTATTGAAGTTTGAATTATTAATTTTGCTTGCCCCGCTGCTAATCCTGTCAATCCTGTCATTGTTAAAAGAACAGGATAAGCCCGGGGTTTTTGTGATAATCCTGATAATAACTGGCGTTCTGTTATCAGTATTCTGCGAACTTTTTTATATAAAAGATGAGCTTGGAAGCGCAAATCCTGCCTTTATAAGATTAAATACGGTCTTTAAATTATATCTTGACAACTGGATCCTGTGGGCTGTTCCCGCCGGTTATGCAATATTCCAATTCAGGGACTCCTTTTCCCAAAAAAAGATGTGGGGTACTTTTGCAATAATCCTGATCCTGATGGTTTCAGTTTATCCTGTATTTGCCACTATCGGAAAATCGGGAATGTTCAGGGGAGAACCATCCCTTGACGGGGAATTGTATGTTCAAAAAGAACACCCGCAGGATTACGCAGCTATTATGTGGTTCAGGAATATTACGGGGCAGCCTGTGGTTTTGCAGGCAAGCGGTGACCTGTACACATGGAATACTCATATAACCGCATTTACAGGCCTTCCCACAGTGATAGGATGGGGAGGGCACGAAATCAACTGGAGGTCGAACTATACCCAAATAAATACGCGCTTTTCGGATGTGAATACCATGTACACTTCATCTGATACCGATGCGGTTAACGCGCTTTTGCTGAAGTATAATGTCTCTTATATCTATTTTGGAGAGGTTGAGGCAAAAAGATACGGAAGTCCCAGACTTTTTGATTCTCATCCTGAAATGTTTTCCAGGGCATTCGAATACGGGGATGTGGTTGTTTATAAAGTCGAGCCAAACCGTTAAAGCTTTTTAGTCATAGGTTGTGCAAAAGGGCGAATGAAAGAAAGGTATGACCCGAAGGAAATAGAAGAAAAATGGCATCGTAAATGGGCTGAGGCAAAAATATACGAGGCCGATCCTGATCCAGATAGTGAAAAAAAGTTTTTTATCACGATACCATATCCGTATTTAAACGGGAACCTTCATGCAGGCCATACCAGGACGTTCACGATAGGCGATGTGATTGCCCGATACAAACGCATGCAGGGTTACAACGTCCTTTTCCCGATGGGTTTCCATGCCACGGGAACACCGATAGTGGGTCTTGCAGAACAGATGCAGAAAAAAGACCCCGAGACAATTCGTGTTTATAATAAGCTCCATGAAATACCGCTTGATGTCCTTGATAAAATACAGACTCCGGAGCAAATCGTGGAATATTTCAGCAGGGAAGACGAAGCGGCTATGAAAAGCATCGGTTTTTCAATCGACTGGAGACGAAAATTCACGACAACAGACCCTCATTACCAGAAATTCATAACATGGCAGTTCAATCTTCTCCATTCCAAAAATAAGGTGGTGAAAGGTGCGCATCCTGTCAGGTGGTGCCCGAACGATGAAAATCCGGTTGAAGACCACGATATCTTAAGAGGCGAAGATGCCACAATAATTGATTATACGCTCATCAAATTCAAACTCGGCAACGATATTCTTCCCTGCGCCACACTGCGCCCTGAAACCGTATTCGGGGTGACGAACTTATGGGTGAATCCGGAAAACCATCATGTGAGAATCAAGGTGAACGATGAGACATGGATAGTCAGCAAAGAAGCCTATCTCAAGCTTAAATTTACGGATAAAAACGTGGAGCTTGAAGGCGATGTCAGCGCCGGGGAATTAATAGGCAAAAAAGTGAAAAACCCGGTCACGGGTTCCCAAGTTTTGATATTGCCGGCTTCGTTTGTTAGCCCCGGGAACGGAAGCGGCATCGTCATGAGCGTGCCTGCCCATGCGCCCTACGATTATCTTGCGCTTCGCGATTTAAAAGGCAAAGAGCTGGCAAAATACGGGATAAACGAAGACGTTTCATCAATCCCTCTCATTTCCCTGATCAAGGTACCTGAATATGGAAAATACCCTGCTGTCGATGCGGTCAATGAACTAAAAGTCAAAGACCAGAACGACCCGAAGGCTGAGGAAGCGACCAAACTTGTTTACAGGCGGGAATTTCACGGCGGCGTGCTGACAGAAACCACGGGAAAATATGCAGGCATGGCAGTTTCCAAAATAAAAGACGTCCTGACCCGCGACTTTATCTCACTGGGAATTGCAGATGTTTTCTATGAATTCAGCGAGCAGCCTGTTATATGCAGGTGCGGGACGACTTGCGTTATAAAAATGGTCAAGAACCAGTGGTTCCTGAATTATTCAGAACCATCGTGGAAAGAACAGGTCTATAAATGCCTTGCAGGCATGCAAATAATCCCGCCTGAACTGAGAGTGGATTTTGAAAATAAGGTTGACTGGTTAAAAGATAAGGCATGCGCGCGGCGAAAAGGCCTGGGGACAAGACTCCCGTGGGATAAGGAATGGATGATAGAATCCCTTGGCGACTCCACCATCTACATGAGTTATTATATCATCGCAAAATACCTTGATAAGTTCAAACCCGAACAACTGAAGGATGAGTTTTTCAATTATTGCCTGCTCGATGAGGGCACACCTGAAAATACGGCAGCAAAGACCGGTATTGATATCGACGTCATCAACGGAATCAGAAATGATTTCATGTACTGGTATCCTGTTGATTTGCGTACTTCAGGCAAGGATTTGATCCCGAATCACCTCTTGTTTTTCCTTTTCCACCATGTCGCGATATTCCCGGAAACCCTGTGGCCGCGCGCGATTGCCATCAATGGTTTTGTATCGCTTGAAGGTGAAAAGATGAGTAAATCAAAAGGACCCCTGCTCACACTGAAATCAGCGGTTTCGGAATTCGGGGCAGATATCACGCGCCTTTATATCCTGAGCACCGCAGAACATGTACAGGATGCAGACTGGCGCGCGGCTGATGTGGAATCCACAAGGAAACAGATTGAAAGATTCTATAAAACCGCTTTCGACATAATCCATAATGAAAATACCGATGATGGCGGGGAATTAAAATTCATTGATAAATGGATGCTTAGCAAATTACAATACAGGATACAGGAAACTGCGGATGCGCTTAATAAAATGCAGACAAGAAGGGCAGTCCAGAATGCATTTTACCTTCTCATGAACGATATGAAATGGTATGAACGCAGGGGCGGAAGCGCAGCCAGGAAACAGGTTCTTGACACATGGATAAGATTGATGGCGCCTTTTACTCCTCACATATGCGATGAAATTGAAGAGGAATCCGGCGGGAAATTCATCTCGTACGAGAAATACCCTGAAGCAGACCCATCGCTCATTGATAGAGGAGCAGAACTTGCAGAAGAGATAACAAGCAACACACTCAAAGATATAGAAGAAATTATCCGCCTTATCAAGATAAAACCGAAGAGGATAGTATTATACACTGCTGCATCATGGAAAAAAGCCGTCCTTAAAAGAGCTATAATGATGAAAAAAGAAAATGCTCTTGATATGAAAAATCTCATGAATACACTCATGATCGACCCAGCGATACGCGCTTATTCGAAAGAAATACCGAAATTTGCGCAAAAAGTGATCACCGATATCCAGGGTATGGATGCGGAATTGATGAATTCATTGATAGATGTGGATTTTGATGAGATTTCAGCTTTAAATGAAGCAAGGGAGTTCCTGAGCCGGGCTGTTGATTGCCCGATTGAGATAACAGGCGCGGATGCACCTGTTTATGACCCGCAGGGAAAAAGCCGGTTTGCTGCACCTATGAGGCCTGCTATTTATATTGAGTGAATCCGGTTTAAAACCTGCTGAATATTAATGCAAGGATAGCAATTGGTATCCATTCACCATCCACCAGTAAATCCAGGGATTTTCCTATTTTTATGCCCTCCCTGCAAAAATGCAGGATATACCAATATCCATAAAATATGGCAAAGATTATAATTAACAGATATTTTTGGAAAAAACCCTGTAAATAGGAAAATACGAGCCAGAATATCAGGGTTGAATTCAAAATGAGTAAAAGTGTTCTGGTTTTTTCTATGCCCAGTAGTACAGGTATTGTAATCACCCCATTTGCGCTATCCCCTTCAATATCACGGACATCAAATAAGACTGTGTTAATAAATAATTTGGTAAAAAAAAGATAAAAAATCAATAAAATTTGAACCCAGTTCCGACGAGTATTTCCAAGAGGGAGAAATGTTCCTACCACAGCCCACGATAATGCAACAACTATATTTTTTACACCTGTTATATCTTTCAATCTAAAATCTGATATTTTTATACTGTATATTATTCCTATGATTTGCGGAAAAAGAACTGCAAATAACGCTAAAGAATTTGAAAATGACAGGTATATAGCAATGATGTAGGAAGCTATTGTGACATAAGTGAGAATCTTCTTATGTCTTTCGATAAATCCTGCCCTTTCTTTCATACATATTGAGTCTTCCTTTATGCCGGATAATTTGTCAAGGCTGTAAACAGTAAATGTAAGAAGATATGAGGACAAAAGCAACTTGAGGTCAATGCTGATGCTGTAAAGGAAGAACGAAAAATACACCAGCAATAAACAGTTTATTGCAATGAAAATCGAGCTTATGCTGAGGAAAATTATGACTCTGTCAAACAAAAGAAATAGTTTGATTAAGTGAAAATTATTAAAAATATTATTATAAGGGTGAACAGGGCTAAACTCTTTCTGCCCGTTGGAGATACCACTCATAGAGGTCTCTCCCCCATTCTATCCCTTTTTTATCATAAGTTATAAGGTCCCTGTTATAATCATAACTCCCATCAATATGGAAGAGACCGAAAGAAAGGAAAGAATCAGTAACTGTAAAAGCTGCCTTCATATCTTCTTTCGTTATGTATAATTTTAATTTAGAACCCTTGTTATTAAAGATTTTTTCTATCGTTAAATCATCTATTTTCCCGGCAACTTCTTTTGTAAATATAAGTTCCACCTCAACATTCTTATTTATTATCAAATCTTCAAATAATTTCATGAATTCAGGAACGAAGATGGAAGAGACACCCTTTATCACCTTAGCCTTGGACAGTAAACTAACGAAATTTGCATGGACTTTAAAAATGTCTGTAGGTGTATCCTCTATCAAGGTCGAGCCCTTCAACCACCCTATCTTCTCCATCATATCGTCCGGAATACCGCTCAGGTCATGCTCAAGCCAGAATCTCTCATGTTTTTTTAAAATATCAACAGTGTTGCTGAAATCTGCTACTTTCAGAGTTATAATCCTGCCAATCTTTGTTAATGTATAATTTTTATCCTTATCCTGAAAAGCAAGATTGCTTTTTTCAAGCTCCCTCAAAGCATGTATGGCAGTTGTGGAACTGATATTCAACTCAGTGCGCAGGTCGCCAAGTGATTTTTTATCTTCATTCAAACAAATGAGAAGATTTCTTCGAAGATCTGAGCAAATTACGAGGCGGAGTAAATCCCCGGAATCTATTTTTTTTCTCATCTCCGATTCACTTCCTTACAATTTTTTTTTGATAAATCGCTGAATTCATTTATTTATTCAATTTACACATCTCTTGTTTATATAGTTAAACAAAAGAAATATTGCTCAATTCAAGCAATGTCATTTAACAATATTATCATTTCCTGAAATAATTTCCTCTTTTATAACTTCTTTTACCTTTTCTACAGTTTTCATAAAATTCACCAGCCAAACATCTTAAATACAAAACTAATTACAAAGCAAATTTTTATATCTTGTGACATTTGAATTGCGCCCTCACAGCCCCGTCAAGATAATTGAGCACATCAAGATATGTTTGGAAAATCAGCTTCCCAACTATATAGAAAAAAAGAGATAAAGTAATATCTCGGCTAATCAGAATATATCCATGAAATTATTATCGGGATAAATCATGAAAAAAGCATTCGACCCGGAAAGTATCACCGGGCTTTCAGAAGACGACGCTGCCAGGAAACTCAAAGAAGAAGGTTATAACGAGCTTCCGTCCCAAAAAAAGCAGGGCATATTTTCCATACTATTGAATGTTTTACTTGAGCCGATGCTGCTTTTGCTTTTAGGTTCAGGTTTGATATATTTGTTACTCGGGGAAGTAAAAGACGCTTTAATGCTGCTCCTGTTCGTGTTTGTGGTTTTCGGGATAACATTTTACCAGGAGAGAAAGGCAGAGCGGGCTTTAGAGGCTTTAAGGAACCTGTCAAGCCCGCGAGCGCTTGTGATAAGAAACGGAAAGCAAATGAGAATTTCCGGGCGGGAGGTCGTCATGAACGACATTCTGGTACTGAGAGAAGGCGATCGCGTCCCTGCCGATGCTGTATTGCATTTTTGTACCAATTTCATGGTCGATGAGTCCATGCTTACAGGTGAATCCATAGCGGTCAGGAAATCAGAATGGGACGGCAAAACCCGGTACATGCAGCCCGGCGGGGAAGATTTGCCCTTTGTATATTCCGGTACGCTGGTAATACAGGGGCACGGAATAGCGGAAGTCACGGCTGTAGGGATACATACCGAGATGGGTAAAATCGGCAGGGCTTTGCAGGCCATTAACCGGGAAGAGACTTTACTTAAGAAAGAGACAAAGCTCGTGGTCCGTAATTTCGCGATTGGCGGCCTGATACTCTGTAGTTTCGTCGTGATAATCTACGGATTGACGAGAGGCGATTGGCTAAAGGGACTGCTGGCCGGGCTCAGTTTGGGTATGGCGTTGATCCCGGAAGAGTTTTCTGTGGTTTTGCTGATATTCCTGAGCCTTGGGGCATGGAGGATGTCAAAAAGGCAGGTTTTGACGCGGCGCATGCCAGCTATCGAAACGCTTGGCTCGGCGACCGTTTTATGTGTCGATAAAACCGGCACCCTGACAATGAACAGGATGATTTTAAGCTCCATGTATTGCCGGGGCGAATACTACGATACCGTAAAAAACGGGGACAAGCCGCTTCCTGAGATGTTTCATGAACTGCTTGAGTTCGGCTATCTGGCAAGCCAGAAGGACCCGTTTGACCCTGTGGAGAAGGAGATAAAAAAAGGCACCGAGCAATTCCTTTCAGATTCCGAACACATACACCGGAACTGGAAACTTGTCTGGGAGTACCCGCTCTCCAAAAACCTGCTGGCACTGTCAAACGTATGGGAATCATACGACAGGCGAAAGCATGTTATCGCAGCTAAAGGCGCCCCCGAGGCAATAGCGGATTTATGCCACATGCAAGAGGCAAAAAAGAAAGAGTTGCTATCCCATGTACAGAGGATGGCTGACAGCGGATTAAGAGTTCTCGGGGTGGCGAAATCAAGTTTCCAGAAGGACTCCCTGCCCCAAATACAGCATGAGTTTGAGTTTGAATTCATCGGGTTGCTTGGCTTTGTCGACCCTGTCCGGCCTGGCGTAAGGGAAGCGGTCGCGGAATGTTATTCAGCCGGAATAAGGGTTATTATGGTCACGGGGGATTATCCGGGCACTGCCAGGCACATAGCGCGGGAAATCGGTTTAATAGACCCGGATAAATATATAACAGGCGCTGAACTTGCCGGAATGGACGGGAGAGAGCTTGCGGAGAAAATCAAGACCACCAATATTTTCGCCCGGGTCGTGCCCGAACAAAAACTGGCTATCGTGAATGCCCTGAAATCCAACGATGAGGTTGTTGCGATGACTGGCGACGGGGTTAATGATGCCCCGGCATTGAAATCAGCCCACATAGGTATCGCAATGGGTGAAAGAGGTACCGATGTCGCGAGGGAGTCGTCGGCTATCGTCCTTCTGGATGATAATTTTTCGTCCATTGTTTCAGCGGTCAGGCTTGGCAGGAGGATTTTTGATAATCTTAAGAAAGCCGTTTCCTACATATTTTCAGTTCATGTGCCGATAGCCGGGATGGCGCTCTTTCCCATATTATTCAAATTGCCCCAGGTGCTTTTGCCTGCTCACATCGCATTTCTCGAACTGATAATTGACCCGGCATGTTCAACTGTATTTGAGGCTGAGCCTGAAGAGAAAAACATCATGGAAAGACCGCCCCGGAATTTGAAAGAAAAGTTGTTTGGTAAAAAAAGCCTGATGGGCAGCCTGTATCAGGGAATAAGCGTCCTTGCGGTTGTGATTTTCGTTTTTCTTCTGGCTCTGTATATGGGCAAGGGAGAACTGGAAGCCCGCACCCTTACATTCACTACGCTTGTAATCGCAAATCTTACCCTGATAGTGGCCAACCTCTCATGGTCAGGGGACATAATCAAGACAAATTATTCGGAAAACAAGGCACTGTGGCTGGTAATAGGCGGGGCGCTCCTGCTTCTCGTCCTGGTGCTTTACGTGCCTGCCTTGAGAGACCTTTTCCATTTTTCAGCGCTACATCTTGAAGACCTGCTTATTGTGTTCGCTGCGGGAATTTTGAGTGTGGTGTGGTTCAAGCTGCTGAATGTACGATTGGAATAGCAATTGAGGTGATATTTACATTTGCGCTCTCAGTCGTTCAATTTAAAGCAAATGTTGTACTTGCTCCGCTGCTTTTTTTCCAGAGGATATGGCGGCTGACATCCCATATGGCATGAGATGGGGACTATCCACATGAGTATAGTCACCCGCTAAAAAAACGCGCTGTGACGGATGTATTTTTTCTATAGCCCAGGCACCATAACTTTCCTCCGAAATAATCGGGCTAATCATGTCCCAATGATGATGGTCGGCAAATTTTATTTGTTCCTCCCTAAAGTTGCCAAAACCCAAAGCA
>JAPZAO010000076.1 GCA_027460615.1 Candidatus Methanoperedens sp. | reverse complement strand
CACCCGATTGGCCTCCTTGCGCGTGCGCAGCACACCCTTGTCGCGCAGAATGGCAAGATGCTGCGAGATGTTGCTTTGCGAAGTACCCACCTCATCCACGATATCCTGCACGCTGGCTTCCCTCCCTCCCAGCACGCACAATACTTTCAAATAATAAAAAACCATTCCTGGTAATAATTTTGATGGTTTATACAGTTCATCATCTGGAGACGGCGAAAACAGAGCTTCATGAATCATTTTCAATATTTTAATTATTCTATTTTCTTTTTTTTCGTCGGTCATATTCTTAATACACTATCCCACACAATTTGCCGGCACAAGGAAAACCAGAAAAACCAATTTTAAAATGGAAGCCAACCCGCGCCATCACATTTGGGATGATGCTTGCAGACCCAATTACCACTTTTTGGATCCCACTTTATCTCTTTTTCCTTATAGGTTTCACCACAATGTTTACATTTTACATGCTTTTCTGAATTCAAATCCGGATGAAAAGGAGGTATTGTCCCATCTTTACGCGATTTCATATCCTCAGCTTGTTTACTTCCAGGTATCATAATATCAAAAGATAACGTTTCAAGCTTAAAAACGTTAGTACACGCAAGAACCTTGTATATACGAGCGCGGCGCAAGCCGTATTTAATAAGCCGCTCTTAAGGTAAGTTGCGTAACATCAAAAACAAGAGGCTCATCGAAGCGGCTTTTTAATGTCTCGGCTTATGAAATCCTCAGACCTGATCCAGACTATCCCTTTCTCGCGCACAAGGTCGGCAAAATCCCATGCTGAAAGCCCTGCCATCTGCGCAGCTTTTAAAAAACTCACTTTTCCTTCTTCCAGAGATTTCAATGCGCGCTGTTCTCTCTGGTGGCGTACTTCTGTCATGTGTATTTGTATGCAATGTATACATAATAAAAGTTTTTTCAGACGGGATAACAGGATGAACAGGATAAAATTAAATCCAGTCAATCCTGTAAATCCTGTCGAAAATTTGTCTTCTCAAAGCTTTGCGCCCAGATATGAGGTTATATCATGTTTATATTTCCAGATAGCCATCTCTTAACAAATGTCCACCAACAACCCCAGAATCATCCTCCACGTTGACATGGACTACTTCTTCGCCCAATGTGAGGAGCGGGAACACCCAGAGATAAAAGGCAAGCCGGTGGTTATCTGCGTATATTCAGGGCGCGGCGGGGACAGCGGCGCGGTGAGCACGAGCAACTACGAGGCGCGAAAATTCGGGATAAAAGCAGGAATACCCATTTCCCGCGCAAAAAAGCTGAAGCCTGATGCCATATTCCTGCCTGTCAATATGGAACTTTACCGCAGCATCTCGGATGAAGTGATGGAGATAGTGCGCGGGCATTGTGCAACGCTAGAGCAGGAGAGCGTGGATGAGGCATTCTGCGACATCACAGGCAGGGTTTCTGATTTTGATGAAGCGAAATCAGTCGCCCTTCGAATAAAAGAGGAAATCAGGCAAAAAGTGGGACTGACATGCTCGGTCGGGGCTGCACCGAATAAACTTATTGCCAAGATAGCATCTGATTTTCAAAAACCCGACGGATTGACAGTCGTGAAACCCGGCGAAATACTGCAATTCATGGCGCCACTTAAAATCACAGACCTTACAGGCGTGGGCAAAAAGACCGGGGAAAGGCTGAACGAACTCGGGGTAAAGACAATCGGTGAGCTTTCAAAACTCTCCGCAGATGAGCTTGTCCACGAATTCGGACAGGCAAAAGGAGTTTGGCTAAAGCAGGCATCACAGGGCATAGATGATTCGCCTGTTGTTGAACGTGAAGGCACGGAACAAATCGGGCGCATAACCACGCTGAAGGAAGATACAAGGGATTTGAACCTCATTTATGAAGTTATTAATAAGCTTTCGGATGAGGTTTATATGAAATTGGAAGCACGGAAACTCAGCTTCAAATCTGTCACTTTTGTGGCAATATCCAATGATTTTAAAACCCGCACAAAAACCCATACGCTGGGCGCGCCTGCAAAAGATCAGGAGACCATAAAGGCGACAGCGCGTGAGCTTGCGACAGCCTTCATTGCAGAATATCCTCTCAGTCTTCGGAGGGTAGGGGTAAGAGTAGCCAATCTGGTCGAGGATAAGGGACAGAGAACGCTCGGGGAATTTTAGGCTAATCTCCAACTCCACCAGAGCCAGATAAAGGTTTAATATAACAATCAATCATAAAGATTCTCATGGAATACCTGAATCTTCAGGGCAGGGTCTGCCCCTTTGTATTATTCTATACGAAGAAAAAACTGGAAACTGTGCCATCCGGTGAAAAACTGGAAGTTATAATCGACGATCCTACAGGAAAAGAAACCATCTCAGGCTGGTGTAGGACTCATCACCATGAAGTTTTGGAAATAAGCGAGTCGCAAGGCCGCATCAAAGTCATCATCAAAAAACATTAATAAAGCTTAAGTAGAAAACGGTTCGTAAGATTACTAACGATAGTTATGGATTTCGTAGAACTTGTACGGAAAAACCTCGAAGGGAAGCTGCGGATAGAGGACGGCAACTGCGGCACAACCCACAAGGTGTTAAAAGAAATCTCAAGATTGGGAGGTAAAGCCGTGACATGGGAGCGTCCTGACGGGGTTTATTCAAAGATAATTGACGACAAGGGAAATGTTGTGGGTGAGGGAGAAGGCATCACTTGGCCCCCCGCAATCCTGTTCGCTATGGTAGAGGGAGGTTTCTTCCCAAAGAACATAGAAATCGAATTAACGAAGTCCCTGCAGTGTATTATAGATATGGAAAAGGTAGCTGACATTTACGGTTACGGCAGGGTAGTCACGCCTGTAGCTTCTGCTTATAACGAGGTCTGGAAAAACGGCGGCAGGGTGGCAATCAGGCGCAATTCATGGGGAGTCGAAGTGGCTTTTATAGATAAAGATGATAAGGAAATAGCAGTTGGCCCCATATCCTATTGCCCGACATGCGGAACAGCAGCGACTATTCCGCGGGCGCCCGAGCTTGCTGCGAAAATAAAAGAAGAGCTCAAGGATAAGCGGAACACAGGTAAGGAGAAATACGAGCGCGGGATTGAAAACTGGTTTTTCTTTAAGAACGACAGGATGTGCTGCGAGATAAAGGAAAAAGGTATCGTTATGGGGAGGGCACTGCGCTGCTGCATCGCCTACGCTGGCGTGGCTGCCGAAGTGCATGCAGGAATGGCAGGACCGAAATGGGGCGCATTATTCAAGGAATACTGCAAAATATGTCCTGTTAAACTGTGCAGGAAAGGGAAAAATACAGGTGAAGAAGCGAATAACCTTATAACCGCCCTTGAAAAAAAGGACATGAAAACCGATGTCAGGATGGACACATATATCACGGCAATGGTGAAAAAGGATGGCGCGCTTGTTGGAGAGGGCATCGGTACGGTTTGCGCTTTTTCGTCGCTACTTTATGCCGCTGCAAAATGCATACAGTTAAAGGCAGAAATCGAAGTCGTCAGGAGCGGCGATGCATGAGATATCCATCGCCGGGGCCATTATAGATGCCGTACTTGATGCAGCCAAGAAAAATAATGCTATAAAGGTGGAGGAGGTCTTCCTTGAGATAGGGGAACTTACTGCGCTCAATCCAGACCAGTTAAAGTTCATTTTCGAAACAATTTCTGCGGGAACCATAGCAGAAGGCGCAAGATATAATATCGAAGTTATCAAGCCATTAATAAACTGCAAAAAGTGTTCGTATAACGGCCCTATCGAATTCTTTGAAAAGCTCCATTTTTTACTGCCCGTAATAAAGTGCCCGGAATGCGGCGAGGTGGAAATAGATATTATCGCAGGGCGCGAGTGCTGTGTTAAAAAAATAAAGATATCCTGATTTAATCGCTTTCGCCTTTCAGAAGTTCGTTCACAATATCCTGCGTCCGAAGGCTTCCTTCCGCAACCCGCTTGACCATCGGATAAATATACCTGCAATCATCGATATTGTTCCAGACATCAGGACCGA
>JAPZAO010000075.1 GCA_027460615.1 Candidatus Methanoperedens sp. | reverse complement strand
CTGATGAAAAAGCCGATAAAGTGATTGACGCAAAAGGCTGTGCTGTCATGCCTGGTCTTATCAATGCCCATACGCATCTCCCCATGACACTTTTCCGCGGATTTGCAGACGACCTTCCCTACGATGAATGGACAAAAAAAATCCAGTCGGCTGAAATGAAACTCACTCCTGCTGACATCAGGGCAGGCGCGTATCTCGGCGTGCTTGAGATGATAAAAACAGGAACCACCGCTTTTGCTGATATGTATATTTACATGGATGAAGTGGCAAAAGTTGTAGAAGAAACAGGTATGAGGGCTGCGCTCGGATACGGGATGATCGAAGGGCTTAACGAGGATTCGGAAACAAAGCTGAAAAACAGGGCGGAATTTGCGCGGAAATGGAACGGCGCGGCGAACGGCAGGATTACAACCATGTATGCGCCGCATTCTGCGGCCTCATGTTCAAAAGAATTCCTGGAAAGAGTAAAGGAACTTGCTGTCCGGGATAATTTGAGAATCCACATGCATGTGCTTGAAACAGAAGACGAACTCAAGTTAATGAAAAAGCGGTACGGTATGTGCTCCATTAATCTCTTAAACAGTATAGGACTTATGGGGCCGGGCGTTCTTGCCGCGCACTGCGTCTGGCTATCCGATGACGATATTGATATCCTGAAAAACAAAAAGGTCAATGTTGTCCACTGCCCGGCAAGTAACATGGCTCTTGGCGTTGGGACTGCGCCCGTTCCGAAAATGCTTGAGCGAGGCATAAACGTGGCGCTCGGAACCGACGGCGCCGCATCGAACGGAAGTCTTGATATGTGGAAGGAGATGAGGACGGCTTTGTTGCTGCATAAGCTCAAAGACCCGCAAGTGTTACCTGCATCAAAAGTGCTTGAGATGGCGACCGTGAACGGCGCGCGGGCGTTGGGGATAAATGCGGGGGTGCTGAAGCCCGGATGTCTGGCTGATATTATTATTGTGGAGCTGGAAAATCTGGACTTTACATCTTCGAACCTGGCTTCGGCTCTTGTTCACGGCACTTGCGGGTGTAATATAAAAACCACGATAGTCGGTGGACGAGTACTGATGGAAAATTACCAGGTAACAACGCTTGATGAGGAAAGAATACTGGAAGCTTCAAGGAATGCGATGTTAAATATCAGAAGGTAAGATTACTTTGATTGGCGAGGGAACTGACCCCTTTTATAACCAATATCACAATAACATTTACATATCTATACACCGAGAATAGGGGCAATGACAACACTCGACCCATGGGGCGCAGTCAAAATCGATAATTATTCAAAACTGTTCGATGAGTTCGGGATTTCAAAATTTGACGACCTCCTCGCAAGAATTCCCAACCCTCACAGGTACATGCGCCGGCATGTAATTTTCGGGCACAGGAGTTACGATTCCGTCCTTAGCGCCATGCTTGCCGGAAAACCTTTTGCAGCAATGAGCGGTTTTATGCCTTCGGGTCGTGCGCATCTCGGTCATAAGATGGTGATGGAGGAGATTATCTGGCACCAGCAGCAGGGCGGGGATGCGTTTCTTGCTATCGCTGATATGGAGGCGCATGCTGTCAGGGGAAAAAGCTGGAAGGAATGCAGGGAACTGGGGATAAACGAGTACATTCTTAGCGCTATTGCTCTTGGTTTTGAGCCTGGCGAACATGGTCATATCTATTTCCAGTCAAAATCCGCCAACGTGAAAGACCTTTCTTTTGAGCTTGGCATCAAGGCGAATTTTTCAGAATTAAGCGCCATCTACGGTTTTAATGGCGAAACCAACATCGCACACATGGTGAGCGCAGTAACGCAGAGCGCGGACATACTCCAGCCGCAGCTTGCAGAGTTCGGGGGGCCGAAACCCGTTGTGATTCCCGTAGGCGCTGACCAGGACCCGCATATCAGGCTGACGCGGGGGCTTGCGTATAAAGTGAATATGTTCATAGTAGAGGAGAGAAAAAGCGCAGACAGGGAATTTATAAGCGTGCGAGGTAAAGCCGCTCCGAAAGAAGCGCTTACAGAAATAGCAAAAAGCACAGGCGGCAAGCTTTACGAAGAGCATGTGGATGTTTTCAAACACACTCTGGAAGAGGTAGAGAAAATTGTCAGGCGAGTTGAATTACAATACGGAGGTTATGCCTTCATGCCTCCGGCATCCACGTATCATACATTTATGACAGGACTTCAGGGCGGAAAGATGTCAAGCAGCATCCCCGAGAGCTATATCGCCCTTACCGAAAAACCCGAAGAAGGGGCAAAGAAAGTTATGCGCGCAAAAACAGGGGGCAGGGTGACGCTTGAGGAGCAAAAGAAGCTCGGTGGTGAATATGATAAATGTACTGTTTATGAATTGCTACTCTTCCATCTGGTTGAAGATGATACTGAGCTTCAGGAAGTCAAGAAAGCCTGCGTGGGCGGCACGCGCGTGTGCGGCAACTGCAAGAAACATGCTGCTGAGCTTATGCGCGATTTCCTGAAGGAGCACCAGGAGAAAAGGGAGCTCGCAAGAGATAGGTTAAGTGAGTTCGGGCTCCAAAAATAGCATCCACACCCACTAATTTCAGGTAGTCCTCAAATTCCTTTACGGTATCAAATCTTTCAACTAAAGTTTATGTGGATTTTGGTATTGTCGGGTATGGATCAGGATGCATTCTTACAAGATAAAATCCTGTAAAAATATTACTATCCATATATCCATTTTTTGAACAGATTGCCCTAATAGTAGTAGGATAAATAATTCGTATTGGACTGGAATAAACTTTACTGTGAGTGTCTATTATGGAATTATCGAGAGTATAGTAAATTGTTGAACCCTCTTCACAAGATAAATTAACATCTTGCGCATATTCATATTCCTTAGGTTTAGGAGATGCTGTTGGGGGTAATAATTGGTGGGTAACTGTATAAATAAAAGATTTAACTGATGATGTTTTTCCTGCTTTTGCACAAATTGCTTTTAAAATAATAGTTGTGTCTGTAGAAACAGATATTGGAGTTCCCGTAAAAAATGTTTTGGTTATATCTGGTGTATCCCCATTAATTGTATAATAGATATCTGCATCAGAAGGAAGGCAAGATAAAGTCACTGATTGTGCGCTTGAGTAGTTACCTGGACTCAGACTGGCTGCAGGTGCATTTAATTCAGATGCTTCCGGTCGTATAAAAACATTAAGCGAAAATAAAAGAACACTCATAATCAACACAATTGCAACTGCAATTATTATCCAGATATATGATTTCATAATCCGATATAATCCACGAAAGCATATAAACCCCCATCAACTCCACAACTGCCCCCCCAGTATCGCTTCAGTCCTGTCATTGGTACTCTGGTGCATTTTCCTGATTCTTACGAGGTATTCATTACCTATCTGTTCCGGCTCCTCAAACACAGCATCCACACCCACCAATTTCAGGTAATCCTCAAATTCCTTTACGGTATCCAGGCTCTTCACTCTTATCTGCACGTTCTCGGCAATACGTTCGCCATCTTTTTTCTTTTTTATGGTTTTTATCATGGGCAAAAGAAGACTTTCCCCGAGCTGCCGGCACCTTTTTTTCAGGCTCTCCTCATCCTCGCCCCATTCAACCGACTGGAAGGCTTCCCTGCACACCCTTCCGAAGAAAAAATCCCGCCCGAAATCATTGTAGAATTCAAAAGCGTATCTTAAATCGGCGCAGTTGCTCTCTGAACTTGTGTACTTCATCGGCGGAAGAATCATTTGCGGGTCTTTGATAACTACCCCTTCATGCATTGAACCGCCTAATTCCCTGATAATCCGCGAAATCCCGGTATGCGCTTCCCCGATTTCAAACTCCCCGAAAAGCCTGACTGATTTTATACCGTACTTGTCAACAAGCGCCCGCCGTTTCATCACAGGCAGGGGTTTCCCTGTTATCTTCTCTCGTATGTCAAAAACAAAAAAATCAAGGGATTCGATATCATAAAACGTTTTTGGCACATACGGGCTGTCCGGGCCTACCATCTCCCCGCACAGCACAAGTTC
>JAPZAO010000074.1 GCA_027460615.1 Candidatus Methanoperedens sp. | reverse complement strand
ATTTTATTCGCTGATTACATAAAGGTTAAGGTAACAAAGGATAATGCGTGATTTATTGATAGAACAAAAAGTAAAACCTCCAAGGCTTATTGCATGGGAGCTGACAAACGCCTGCAACCTTGCCTGCATACACTGTCGGGCATCGGCTATTAAAGAGCCTGCGCCTGATGAATTATCCACGGCTGAGGCAAAACATTTTGTGGATGAACTGGTCGAGTACAAACCTATTATAATCCTGACAGGAGGGGAGCCGCTACTCCGTGCTGATGTTTATGAAATTGCGCAGTATGCCACAGGACGCGGCCTGCGCGCGGTGCTTGCCACCAATGGTACGCTTCTCACGCCTGAAATAGTCAGGAAACTGAAAGAGGTGGGAATACAGCGGGTAAGTATCAGTATCGACGGCGCCACAAAAGAGACACATGATACCTTCAGGGGAGAAACCGGGGCATTTGAGGCCGCACTCCGTGGGATTGATATTTTAAAGAAAGAGGGCTTGAGTTTCCAGATAAACACCACAATAACGAAAAGGAACCTTGTTGAAATTCCGCGTATTTACGAACTTGCGCTTGAATTAAAAGCGTCTGCGCTTCACATATTCCTGCTTGTTCCTACAGGAAGGGGCGAGGAAATCGAATCCGAGGAAATCCCGCCTGCGGAATATGAGCGCGTGCTTAACTGGTTCTATGACAGGAGCAAGGACAAGAGGATACAGTTAAAAGCCACTTGCGCCCCGCATTATTTCAGGATAATGCGCCAGCGCGCAAAAGCCGAGGGAATAAGGATTACGCCCGAGACCCACGGGTTTGAAGCCATGACAAAAGGCTGCCTTGGCGGCTCTGCATTCTGCTTTGTTTCAAGCAAAGGCGATGTCTATCCGTGCGGGTACCTTCCTGCGCTTGCGGGCAATATCAGGCAGAAGCCATTTAAGGCGATATGGGAGAAATCTAAAGTCTTCAATGACCTTCGCGACCCGGGAAAGCTCAAGGGCAAATGCGGGAATTGTGAGTACCGCACCGTGTGCGGCGGGTGTCGCGCGAGGGCGTATGCAGCAACAGGGGATTACCTGGATGAAGAGCCGTATTGCGTGTATGTGCCGGTGAAAACGGTGAAAACATGATTTCCCTTGACGATGTTGATAAAAAGATATTGAACGCTGTGCAGCTTGATTTCCCGCTTGAGCAAAGGCCTTTTGAAGTACTTGGAAAAAGCCTCGGCTTAAAAGAGGAGGAAGTAATAAGGCGAATCAGGCGGCTCCAGTCAGAGGGGGCTATAAGGCGCATTGGTCCGATAATCAGCACCAAGAAAACAGGAGGCGTGAGCACGCTTGTGGCTATGAAGGTGCCGGAGGAGCGTGTGGATGAGGTTGCGGGGATTATTAATGAATATGATGAGGTATCGCATAATTATTTGAGACCTGCTAATTACAATATCTGGTTCACGCTTTCGGCTGAGAGTGAGGAGAGGATGCGGGAAATTCTAGAGGAGATTTCTGGGAAAACGGGATGTGAGGTCATGAATTTGCCTACGAAGAGGCTGTTTAAGATTGGAGTGAAGTTTAATATTAGATAGAGTTACAATTAATACAATGTTAATTACTTGGAAGGATACAGGTTAATTAAAAATGTTAAAGATAATTAGTATCGGTTTTCAGTTTAAATCTGCGGATGTTTTAAATATCAATTTTGAAGATAAGCAGACACTACTTGATAGCGATATTGTGATAATTGACCCTGAAAGTTTTAATAGATATTGGAATAAAGCATTTGTTATGAATGATGGTATCAAATACTTAGCTTCATCTCAGGGGTCAAATCAGATTCGAACAACATTTGAGTTGAGAAAAAAAGAGATAACGACGTTATTGAATAAAGGTAAAGTTTTGATCACTTTTTTATCTCCTATTCAAAAAATCCAGGTTGATATTGGAAACGGTGGTTTTGGCAATTATGGTGTCATAACAAACTATGATTTTTTACCAGACGATGAATCTGATATTCTTAATGACCTTGTTAATGGAAACGGTGATGGAATTAAATTACATAATCCAAAACACCTTTTCGCTAATTATTACAAAGCCTATCAAAACGAGTTGCAATATTTTGCTTATTTCGATATAAAAAAAATAGATGCGGATAATTTTTTCCTTCTTAATAAATCAGATAAACTAATTGGTTTTTCAAAAAATTCAAAAAATGGATTATTGGTGTTTCTACCATATACACGTAATTTTAATGAAGAAAAATTACTAGGGGTTTTAATTAACTGTGCCAAACCGTACTTATCAAAGGAAATTAGAACTCCAATTCCAGAATGGATTAGCGATTTTAAAATATCTGGAGAAGCAGAATTGGTAGGAAAAATTGAATTACTGAATGTGAAAATTCAAGAAATAGAAAGACAAAAATCCGTAGTAGAAAAAGAATTAGATGAACTTAATGAAATCAAAGGGTTATTGTATGAACAAGGGAAATTATTAGAGGAGTCTGCTATTAAAGCCTTTAGAATTCTGGGATTTGGTGCAGAAAAAAGACAGAAAGATGATATGGAGCATGATATTATATTAACAAGTCCTGAAGGCAGAGCGATTGTAGAAGTTGAAGGAAAAGATAATGATTCACTTCACATAGATAAACTTGATCAGCTATCGAGAGTTGTAGATGAGGATTTTAAATTAAGTGGAAGTTATCCAGAAGGTATTTTATTAGGTAATCATTTTAGGTACACTCACCCCCTTAAACGAAAGGAAGCTTTTACAGATAAGGTAAAAATAGCATCGGATAGGAAAAAATTTGTTTTACTAACCACATTTGAACTTTATAAAGCCGTGTGTAAAATATTAGAAAATCCCCCAAAAGAAGATACTACAAGAGAACTTCGTAACAAAATATTTACTGGAAAGGGAAAAGAAATAAAATTAATAGAAGATAAATAAATTTGAAACATATCTGACTGTTTTTACATGCAAATCAATCTTAAGGAAATGGGACGTTTATGGATAAACCATGAGCAACAGTAGAACAGTATTCATAGGCGTTGACCTTGGAACCAGCATGCTCCGCAAAAGTACAGGTCTTGCTTACCTTATTGAAAAAAATGGAAAACCCCTGATAGAAAACCCACCTGAGCATACGGTATCGGACGATAAAAAAATCCGCGATTACTTAACCGGTTTATCAGAAAATTCAAGTTCAAGTATCATCGGTATCGATGCGCCTCTCTCAAGACCGGAGCACGGCACAATGAGGGAATGCGAAAGGCGGCTTCGCAAACACGGAATCCCATGCTACCCTTCAGGCGCGCAATGGGTAAGCAGATGGGTGGATAAGGGGATTGAACTTAAGAAATGGGCGCAAGTCGAACTTGATGCCAGGGTAATAGAGGTTTACCCCTATGCAGCCAGGAGAATTCTCCATATTGGCATCGATGAGAAGAAAAAATCAAAGGAAGGGAGAACGGTAATACAGGATGCGCTTTCAGGTTTTATAATCGGGCTGGATGAAATTACTGGTGACAGGCTTTTGTTTGATGATGAACTGGATGCCATACTTTCAGCATATGTCGCCTACTGCGAGGGTAATGGCATTGCGTCTAAAATAGATGGGGGGGACGGCGTAATATACGTGCCAATGAAACGTCGCAACCATACGATAAATGAATATTAGCCAATTGAACTATCCAGAAATCCGATTATTTTATTCACTATCGATTCTATGTCATAAAGCCCGGATTTACCCACAACCGCTATCACAGGGCAGTCTCTTTTGAAAATAGAAGCCTCATCATCACTCTCAGCAACAATGATGCGGGGTTTATCGGATAATGTGAAACCATCGGCAAGCACAATATCGATATCCATGAAATATTTTTCACAAATCTCATCAATTTCCATTCCTTTTCCAACTTTTTTAATTAAAGCAAACTTCACTGATGAGGATACAGCAACCGTATCTGCGCCTGCTTTTGCATATTTCCAGCTGTCCTTACCCTCGATATCCATATCAAAATCGCCATGCTTATGATATTTTATAGCGCCGACCCGGAGACTCCGGTTCTTCAGTTCTTTTATCAAGTCCTCCATCAATCGTGTTTTATCGCTTTTGCTTTTCCCCAAAATGCAAATGACAGGAATCACTTTAGCCTCTCAGGATGCGCAAAGACAGACATTTTTTCATTTGATACAAAACAAACAAGGCAAACTCCCGTCCTTTGGGCGGCATCAATGCCGGTATTAAGCGGCGCGGTTTTAGTTGCTACAAGAGGTATGCCGGCGCGGGCGGCTTTTAATACCATGCCGGCTGATTGTCGTCCCGTAGATAAAATAAAATGCCTGCTTACATCAATTCCCAGAAGATAGGCGCGCCCCACAACCTTATCAAAAGCATTATGTCTTCCAACGTCTATCGCTTTTGCCATGCATTCACCCCCTGTATTAACAAGGCATGCCGCATGAGTACCGCGCGTACTTGTATATACTTCCGATTCAAGGAACACAAGGCTTTTTTTAATAGTCTCAGGGCTGAAAATCGTATCCGAGTTCACCGATACCGATTCGTTTTCTTCCCACCTGACACCCACGCATCCGGAGGAGCGCAATTCGCGCCAGAGTTCAAGATGCTCGGTGGGTTCTACCTCAATATGTATCGTGTTCCCATCGATACGGATGCCCTGAATATCATCGTGAGCTTTCACAATCCCCTCGCAGATGAGATAGCCATAAGCAAGCTCCTTTTGCATTTCAGGGGTGGCAAGTATTGATGCAATAGAGACATCGTTTACAAAAAGCTCAATAGTATCTTCCACTGCCACCACGTAATTTTTTTCATGTGAGGAATCGCTTGTTAGCTCCAGTGCATGATATTTTTTAGAATACATATTAAAATGATTTGAATTTTGCATTTTTGATTATCTTCTGCATATCTTCAGGTGTATTGATATTCATAAACGTTTTTAAATCAGGGTCAAGTTTCTCAATCTCGTCGATATCCACGTAATTGACTTTTAATTTAAAAACAGGAGCAAGAATAATGGTTTCACCACGTTCGATTGCTTTTTTCGTTTCAAGTATCATTGGCTTACACCTGTAAACAGCGTGCAAGGGCTCAAGAAAACCATCCTCATATTTCGGGATTGCAGCATCGTGGAATTCACTTTTTTGAAAAAGCATCCTGACAACTTTATCATTTATGAATGGCATGTCACAGGCAGCAATAAAACAGAATTCATCTCTGCAGGCAAGAAGCCCCGGAAGTATGCCTGCAAGCGGTCCTATGTTTTTATGCATATCGTATGCAAAAGAAAATCCGGGGAAGCGGGATTCCAGCAATTCGCCCTGTGCCTTATCTCGAACAGAAATGATAATGTTATCGACCACTTTTTCGAGGCTTTCGATAACATAAGCAAGAAGAGGTTTGCCATTAATATCCATTAGCGCTTTTTCCCGGTAACCCAGCCGGCTTCCCCTTCCCCCTGCAAGGATGAGCGCAGAATTAGACATGACAACTCCAAAATCAGATGTGCCCTGCCTCTTTCATGCTAAAATGTCTCCCGTCGCCGATAATTACATGGTCAAGGACGGTAATTCCCATGATATTTCCGGTTTCTACTAATTTTTTGGTTATTTCAATATCTTCCCTGCTTGGCGCAGGGTCGCCTGAGGGATGATTATGAGCCACGATTATATGCGCTGCAGATTCGGCAAGCGCCATTTTAAACACCTCTCTTGGGTGTACGACATTGGCATTCAGGGAACCGATTGAGATAGTTTCTTCTTTTAGCACCTGGTTCTTGGTATCAAGGCAGAGTTCGATAAACATTTCTTTTTTCTCTTCGCGCAATCTCGGGTATATCAATCTGTAAACGTCTTCAGGCGAGTTTATTTTTGGTTTCTCCTCTTCTTTGTGGGATTCAAGCCTTCGAGCAATCTCAAAACAGGCTGAAATCTGTGCAGCTTTACTTTCTTTTATACCGTGTACTTTCATCAACTGTGTAAGGTTAATCCGGGATAGTTGTTTGAAATTATACTGGTTTAATATCCTGTGGGACATGTTTAACACATTCTCCTTTTTTGAACCTGTCCTCAGAATGATTGCCAGGAGTTCCGAATCGCTCAACGATGCAGGTCCTTTCTTTATAAGTCTTTCGCGCGGCCTATCCTCTTTTTGCATATCAAGGATTCTGATTTTATTTTCCTGCATGAATTCCTTCAATAATTTTTATAGACATAAAATCTTCTAAAATAATTGAACAAACAGTAAAACTATTATGGGCAATTAGCCTATACTGAGATGAGGTTCTCGTATGGATGATACAGATATTGTTTTAGAAGTAGACGGGAAGAATATCCCGATGAACGGTTTTGTAAGAAAAATCCTGTTCGGAATGGTCAAAGGGTCTATTGAAGCACTTCGTGATGTCGGAAGCGACTGGAAAACCGTCAGTATCAATTTGAAAAGATAATCTATTTAAAAGCTTGCGAAAAGAATTCTATTTATTTGCCATTTCGCATACTTCTAAAAATTATATACACGAAAGTTATCATTACCAGAATCAGGATCAATCCGAAAAACCTCTGGATATACTCTATTAAAGAATCCTCGAATGAATAGAAATACGGCACATAAATCAATGATACGTGTAAGACCAGGATGAAAGCAAAAACTGCAAGCAGTAGAAACGCTTTTTTAAACTCGTCATATTTCAAAAAAATCCTGGATCTTATAACATCAGGGTCTTTTTTATTAAGATATATCACTATGTATATTAATAAAAAGAAGGTTATTATGGATAAGGGGATGACTACTACTTCATCAATTGTTTCCAGGGCGTTTTTGAGATATATCATATTTATTTATAGGAATATCTACTATCGTTTATTCCTATCCTTTCCTATCATACATACCGAACCTATTAAGTAATAATATGCACATTGGCTAAATAAATTTATCGGCTAACATGGACGAAATTGATAAAAAATTATTAAAATCAACGCAGGATGGGATACCAATAGTATCCGAACCGTTCAAACAAATCGCCAAAGAACTGGCGCTCCCTGAAGAGGAGGTTTTGAGGAGGCTGGATAACCTTTTAAAAGACGGGGTCATACGGCGTTTTGGCGCTTCTATCGGTCACAGGGCTATTGGGATAACCGCAAATGCCATGTGCACATGGAATGTCCCTGAGGAGAAAGTGGAAACAGTAGGAGCTATAATGGCCGGTTTTCCTGAAGTAACCCATTGTTATGAACGTCCGCGCTTTCCTGACTGGAGATTCAATCTTTTTACCATGATACATGCCTATTCCCGGGATGAATGCGAAAAAATAGCAAGAGAGATATCCATTGCTACAGGCATTAAGGATTACAGCATTCTTTTCAGCGAGCGGGAATTTAAGAAAACCGGTGTGAGGTTATGAAAGAATTTTTACCGCTGATGCTTGATTTGAATGGAAAAGTAGTGGTAATTTTCGGGGGCGGCGATGTAGGAGAGCGAAAAGCGGCGCTTTTTTGCGAGCATGCACACGTGATTGTTGTGAGCAGGGAGTTCACACCCCGCCTGGAAGAGCTTTCCAAAAAAGGAAAAATAAACCTGATAAAGGCAGACCTTTCTGAAACGGGAATATCCGAAAATCTTAAAAATGCATTTATTGTTATTCCTGCTACAAACGATGCTTTATTAAATGAAAAGATAGCGCAGCTTGCGCATGAAAGCGGGATACTTATTGACCGTGTGGACGGCCTGGGGGATATCATCGTCCCTTCAGTAATAAAGCGAGGCGATGTTGTAATCGGGATATCGACTCATGGACAAAGCCCTGCGCTTTCAAAGTATATCCGTGAAAGGATAGAAGAGGTCATAACACCCGGATTTGCAGAGATGTCAAGGCTTCAGAACGAGATTCGCGAATTACTTAAAACACGAGTGGAAGACCAGAAAAAGCGGAAAAAGATTTTATGGGGAATCATCAATGATAATGAAGTTTGGACAGCATTTGGCGAATCTTATGACAAAGCATATATGTTAGCTTTAAAACATATAGACAGGAACATTAATGACTGAAATATCAAGCATGCTAATCACGCATACCAAGGCGACCATTGATGAGATGGAGGGTGCCTGGCACGGAGGCATAGACCAGCTTTTAATCCGTCTTAAATCTCACGAACTTGTTGAAGAATGCGCTGTCCTGAAAACATGCAACCGTGTTGAAGTGTATGTGGTTTCGCCAAAAGGAAGCAAGGTGCTTTTTGAATTCGCAAAACACATGAAAGTCTCATCGCGGATTATTGATTTTCTTGACCATGAGGAGACTCTCCGCCATCTGCTGCGCCTGACCTGCGGCCTTGAATCCATGATAGTAGGCGAAGACCAGATTCTCGGACAGGTCAAAGAATTATTCCTTATGGCAAAAAAAGCCGGAGCTGTCGGAAAAACACTGGATACGGCTTTTAACAAGGCAATACAGGTAGGAAAGCGTGTAAGGAGCGAGACAGGCATCAATAAAGGGTCTGTGTCCATCGGTTCTGCCGCGGTGGAACTTGCGGAGGAAGAGCTTGGAGGGCTTGACGGAAAGACCGTTATGGTAATAGGGGCGGGTGAGATGGGTACGCTTGTGGCAAGGGCGCTTGCGAATAAGAACATCAAGGTAATTTACGTTGCGAACAGGACTTTTGATAAAGCCGAGGCTTTGGCCTGCGAATTAGAGGGCAAGGCTGTTAAGTATGAATCGATGGAACAATACATCCCGAAATCGGATGTGGTAATAAGCGCCACAAAAGCCCCCCACTTTGTTTTAACGCATGAAATAATGTCCAAATTAATAAAAAAACGGAAAAACGGAATAATGCTTATCGATATAGGGAACCCGCGAAATATCGAGAACAGTGTAGGAGATATCCAGGGAATCAGCCTGTATAATATTGACAGCTTAAGAAGCATAAGCGAGGCAAATCTTGAGAAGCGAAGGGAAGAGGCCAAAAAAGTTGAGATAATTATAGAAGAAGAAATCGAGCATCTCAAGAAGCAATATAAGCGTCAGCAGGCAGATGCTATTATCTCGTCCCTTTATTCAATGGTTGAAAAAATAAGGGAAAAGGAGCGCGAAGAGGCGATAAATAAACTTATGGCGCGGCATACCATTGGGGATGTCGAGCGTGAAGTGCTGGATGACATGACGCATTCTTTTGCCAACCAGATTCTTGCCGAACCTACGAAGATTCTCAGGAATGCGGCGGAGCATGATGATGAGAGGTTTTTGGATACAGTGGCGGAGTTGTTTAAGTTGAACGGGGCTAAAGAGAAGAAGTAAAAGGATAAGATTTGGGCAATAGCCTGAAAAGCTAGGCTAAACGGAACAAAAGAGACGTTTTATTAAGCTGCCCCCGCTTCTAATTTATCTAATCTATTCTTTAAATATCTAATTTCTTTTTGTCTTATCTTATTCATTTCCATCTTTATTTTATCCCAATCATTAATAATATCAAGACCTTCAGCCCACCATTCCTCAAAATTAGATAGCCTTTCATTTAGAATCTCAGGTGATAATTGATAAATCTCACTGAACGATCCCGAAAAAAATGAGTTAAGGGACTGAAAATTAAAACCCAACTTATCAGAGCATAACCACCTATCATGGAATTTATAAGGTATACTCCCGACTAAAATTTTTAATTGTACATCTATATTTTTAGTTTTAAACTCTTTTTGGAATCTAATAAACAAATTTCTAATATTATCATTTATATTATATAATTCATTACCCTCATTTATTGATGTAATAGTCGTCATAATTTTTATTGTATGTAGATTTTCAAAATCAACATCATATAAAATATCAAGAGCTTTCTTGTTGAAATATTTATCAACCCAAATCAGTTTGTCGTCTGCTACCGAATTTATTAAGTCAGACAACAATTTAAGATTTCCATAATGTTTACCAGGAACCAAGGAAAAACATGATTTATTTTTTCCTTCCTTTTGAATAAATAAGGCTTTACCTTCATCATTCAAAGAATAAAAAATATTACTATTTCTGACAGTTCTATCAACAAATTTATGGTTCTTATTTAGTATATTTCTAATAAATTGGGGATAAATTTTTTTTAAACCGTATTTCTTTTTCAGAAATTCTGTTAGTGGTGCTACGCTGATATCTTCTAATTCTTCCTCTTCCAAGATGTATATAGCCGCAATAACTTTCTCATCAATTTTTTTAAGCTGGTTAATGTTGGGGTAAGATAGAGGTAGCTTTTTTGCTAGTATCTCCTGAAATTTACTAGATAGTTTAGTTTCCATTACTTTTATTTGTAAATTCTTTTAATAATTCCAGTGCTTTCTTTTCTCCCTGATAAGTCAATTGTAATTCTATTAAGTCTCCACTAAAGTATTTTCGAAATTCTTTGTTTACATTTAAATGGTCTAACCGTTCCGCAGGGATTCGACTCCTTTTTAAAACAATTAACGGTCGGAATTTATCCTGATTATATATTTTCTTTAAAACTATTCCTAAAAGCAAGAGGGCTTTTATTTGCTTCTGCTTACGAGTGGATTCTTTGGGTTCTTCTAATAACCTCGGCATATCTTCTTGGAAATCAAAAATAAACATTATATCTTCTTTATCCACCTCTGCTAATTTTGATAATCTCTCAATATTTTCGTTTAAAGAGGTAGAAAGTGAAAAACTTGGAGATACCCTTTGTTTATCTAAATCTTGCTCTTCTACTTTTTTTTCACTTAAAACTTCGCCTGTTGGGGTCACTTTTATTTTATTGTAGTTATTAACCAAATAATCAAAAGCAGTTGGTTTTAATTTATCGTCTAATATAGCTACCCAATCTTGAATCTCTGTTAGCATCTTTTGTATTTCGTCCTTATTCATAATTAGCACCTAACTCTGTAATCAGCCTAAGACCTTCTTTAATGCCAGGATCTGTGATTCTATATACTGTTGCTGGGCTTCTTTGTTTTCCTTTTTTTATGATGTAATTCTCAAAGTCTTTTAAATTAGCTGCCATGTTTTCTAACGACTTTATTCCCATATCTTTAAGTTTGTTTTTTAGTTCTGAAGTGTTTATTTCTCTATCACCATAGCAATAATATTTTATTGTAAGAATAATTAATGTAGCTTGTTGTTGTTTCTTTGTTTCGCTTTTATCTTGTATATGAGATAATATCCTAAAATCATCTTCATCAAAATCGACGAAATTATTTAATTGATTATCGGATATATTTAGAGCATTCAGTAAATTATCTTTATTTAATTTACCCACTGATATATCAACAGCATCCTTAGGTTTCGGTTTCTCTGAACATGGAATAAATTTTTTCTCAATTGAAGACTTTACGAGATTATTTAGTACTACTTCAAATGCCTTAATCTTTAATTTTTCGTCACTCACATCTTTCACTGATTCTTCAGCTCTTTTTATAAATTGTTTGATTTCACCTGTTTCAATCATCGTTTCACCTCAATATGTTCTTTGTATTGTAAATCATGAATTCTAATATAGACATTTACATAAATACTTTTCGCTTGGATGGCTATCTAAGAAAATAATTATTTAATTATAACATATTAAGGTTAAAAATAAAGTCTGAGAAATTAGCAATTGGGTGTACAATTATTCCATAGCTATACAGTCTAAGCATCAATTTATTTGATATAATTTAACTTATATTTATGGTATTGCACCTACTTGATAATTATTAATATACCCCAATATGTTACTAATAAACAAATTAACTAATATTTTATTTTGTCTTAGCATAATTGTTTTTAATTACTAATAAATACTAAGTTATAATTAACATATTACAGTTCATTATATCCAATACTAATTTAAGATTAGGGTTTATTTTACCTTAAACTTTTCTGCAGGATTGGAAGCACCCGTTAACCCTAAAAACAATATTGCAAGGACTTAATTTTTCTCCAAGGCTTTATTGGATATTCTCAATTACCTTTTTTAAACAATTATCTTTTTAACCCCAGTCTATTATTAATACCCCTTATACGCGTAATATCAAACTACTTGTAGTTTCAGGAAACAAAGAAGCCCCGTAGTACCCAAGAAAAAAATCAACATATTTATAATGTGCCTTTGGTTGAGCTAATCTTGCGGTAATCTTATTAAACCACCATACTGCTCAAAATGTTCATCAAGGGCAAAAACTTCAATAATTCCAAGCCGTTGCATCACGGCAAAGCTTGTGCAATCAGTAAAACTAAATCCCTTATCTCGATGTTTGGTAAATATCTCCCACGCTTTCTTTTCATCCGAAGACGTTACACGGATAAGAGTAGCTAACGATTCATCCCACAGTTTTCCACCAATCTCAACTGCAATTTCATGACCCAAACGGACTTTAACAAGAGTAACAATCTCATCCGCAACGTAATTTGTGGTCACCAATGAATGCGTTAATGATTTTTGAAATCCACCGCAGCAGAATGGCCTGAATCATCTTCATCTATGAGAGCATACCATGCACTTGTATCAACGAAGATAGACAAAAATAATCCCCTCAATAAAGATATTTGTCGTGCTTGCGTGAAACATCAGTTTTACCACTTCTTCCAATACCGATTATTTTAGATAACTCCTTTTTTTGAGAATTTAACAGCGCAGCTTCCTCTTCAGGCATAAGTATAAGGTGTACGTGCTTATGCTCAGGAAGATCAACTTTCTGAAGTGGTTTGAACTTGCCATCCTCATAAATCGCGGGTATTGCTTCGCTCATAATATACGAAGATTAACCTATATTCAGATAAAGATTTCTTATTCCCGATCAATCACTATCAAGCTATTGCGCAGTCAGGCCGCCGTCCACAACCATGGGATGACCAGTGACAAACGAAGCGGCTTCCGAGCACAGCCATACTACAGATTCAGCGATCTCTCCAGGCGTGCCCATCCTTCCTACCGGCTCAATCGCCGTAAACTGCGCTTCAGCCTCAGGATTGCCGCCCGTGACCCGTTCCACCATCGGGGTGCGGATTACACCTGGACAGACGGCATTGACACGGATACCGGCCTTTGCATACTCAAGCGCCGCAACTTTTGTAAGCTGTATTATGCCGCCCTTCGATGCACAGTAGGCGGGCATTCCCTGAAAACCTACAAGCCCTGCCACGGATGCCATATTAACGATAGCTCCGCCGCCCTGTTTTTGCATTTCGGGAATTTCGTACTTCATGCACAGCCATACGCCTTTGAGGTTGATATTGATGACACGTTCCCAATTCTCCTCAATGTAATCTGCCGTTTGAGCCATAATTCCCTCGATGCCGGCATTGTTGATGCCGCAGTCCAGCCTGCCGTAGGTATCGACTGCCCTTTTGACCAAAGCCTCGACATCGGCAGGCTTTGATACGTCAGTCTTAACGAAGATAGATTCACCGCCTGTCTCCTGTATCATCTGCACCGTTTCCTTCCCGCCTCTTTCCATGACATCTGCTACGACTACCCTAGCTCCTTCCCTGGCAAATGCCAGCGCGCAAGCCCTGCCTATCCCGGAACCTCCACCAGTTACCAGCGCGACTTTATTCTCTAACCCTAAAAGCATTTTAACCCCTCCTCAGTCGTTAAATACTTTTTTTGGTTATGTTGCTCAAAGTTTTCCATATGATTACCCCCTATTCTTTAATGATTTGTATCAAAGGGACTTATAATTTTCCAGTACTTTTGAACCGCAAGTACCTTTTTAAACCCCGCCCATTATTATAATCCATCATGCACATCCCCGAACTTCTGGCGCCGGTCGGCAGCAAGGAAGCCCTCATAGCAGCCATCGAGAATGGAGCCGATGCTGTGTATTTCGGGGGAAAAGTTTTCAGCGCACGGCAATATGCTTCCAACTTCAACCGCGATGAGCTTGAAGAGGCTATCGATTATGCGCATGTCCGGGGCGTTAAGGCATATGTGACCGTGAACACCCTTATCAAGGATTCCGAGCTTGAGGAAGCCTGCGATTACCTGCAATTCCTCTGCAATTGCGGCGCCGATGCAGTCATCGTGCAGGATATTGGCATCCTTCGCCTGCTGAGAGAGAAGATGCCGGAGCTTCCTGTCCATGCCAGCACACAGATGACAATTCATAACGTGGAGGGGGTAAAGTTCCTGCAGGAAATGGGCGTAAAGCGCGTGGTGCTGGCGCGTGAACTCTCGCTTGATGAAATCCGCAGGATAAAATCCCAGACTGGCGTAGAGGTTGAAACCTTCATCCACGGCGCCCTGTGTTTTTCATATTCAGGCCAGTGCCTCCTCAGCAGCATGATAGGAGGGAGAAGCGGGAATCGCGGATACTGCGCCCAGCCCTGCCGGAAAAAGTACAGGATGAACGGAATTGAAGGTTATCTCCTGAGCCCGAAAGACCTCAATATGAGTGAACATATCGGCGCCCTTGTAGATGCTGGCATCGATTCATTCAAGATAGAAGGGCGCATGAAGCGGCATGAATACGTGGCAGGCGTTGTGAGGGTTTACCGGAAACTTATCGACCGGTATTTTGAATCCCCGTCGGACTTTCGGGTAACGGAAGACGAAAAGCACACATTGCTGCAATTGTTCAATCGCGGATTTACAACCGGTTATTTTTTTGGGAATCCGGGAAGCGGACTTATGAGCCGCAAATACCCGTATAATATCGGTACAGAGCTTGGTACTGTGGCTGATTATGAGCCACTGAAAAAACTTGTATCCATAAAGCTTGATGCGCCTTTGAGAACAGGGGATGGCATCGGCATAGGGGAATCCGGGGTTATTGTCAGGAAAATATTTGTCGAAAATCGAATGGTCACGGCAGCAAACCCCGGTTATACGGTCAGGATACCATTTGATAGGGATGTTACAAGAGGCGATGCCGTTTTCAAGACATATGACAGCAGGCTTATGGCTGCGCTTGAGACAGGAAATATCAAAAAAATCCCGATAAAAATAGCAATAAAAGCAAAAATAGGGAACCCCCTGGAACTTCGTCTCAGTGATGGAGAAAATGAAATTGCGGTTCAGGGAGAAATCGTAAGCGGGGCAGAAAGAAAGCCAATTTCCAGGCAATCTATAGCTGGACAATTAACAAAGCTGGGGAGCACTTTTTATGAAGCGCAGGAAGTTACATTTGACATTGATGAAAACATTTTCATTCCTGTATCTGAACTGAACGGGCTTCGCCGCAGAGCAGTTGCTGAGCTTGAGACAGAGCGAGCGCAGAAATGGAAGCGGCGGTGCAGAAAACCGGAAATAATCACTGAAAAAAGAAATATAGAAATCAAGCCAATTCTGGCTGTGAATACCAATACCGTTGAGGGTTTTGAGGCTGCGGTTGATAGCGGCGCCGATGTTGTTTATATTGGCGGGGAAGTGTTTGGGAATGACAAGCTCGAAAAAAATAAACCGCAGATGAACGCAGATGAACGCAGATTTGTTGATCGGGATGCCTACGATTATGCCATCGAATACGCGCACAAAAGGGGCGCAGGTGCATTTATCTGCACACCAAGAATAGTTAAAGAAATCAGAGATTTGAATACCAATTTAGATTCTGACGGTTTCCTTGTTTCCAATCTCGGGGTTTTATACCATCTTCGTAAACAGGAAACGAATAAGCCAATCGTTCTCGATTATCCTTTCAATGTTTTCAACAGGCTGACAATGGATTACCTGCTGAATTACAGCCAGAGGGTAACATTATCGCCTGAACTTACCCTGAAGGAAATAAAAAATCTGACGCCTTTTGGACAGACAGAGTGCATCGTGCACGGTTTTTTCCCTCTGATGGTTTCCGAGCACGGTCTTGTGAGCAGTCTTTTTTCAAGCGGCAAGGATTCTGACTTTTTATTAAAAGATGAAAAAGGCTTTTCATTCCCTATAAAAACCGATACGCAAAACCGCACTTATGTGATGAATTCCCGCGAGCTGTGCATGCTTGAGTACGTGCCCGATATCGTAAAAGCGGGTGTTTGCGGTCTTCGGTTTGAAGCAAAAACCTATGATAAAGATAAGATAGTAGAAATAACGAGGGCGTACAGGGAAGCGATTGATAAGATGACGGTAAAACGCTGCTCAGGGGAATATACTACTGGGCATTATTTCAGGGGAGTGGTGTGACCCCAATTATTCTTTTCACTTCATCTACTCTTTCGGGATTAATTCTCACATCCAGACCATGTCCGGTTGGATAAGGCAATATAAGTCCTGTTTTTATCATAATTTCAAGGCTGTCTTTTGCCTCGCCTCTAAGATGTTTAGGAATTCCTTTCAGCGCATTTTCAAAAGGCGTATGACGTTTTCCTATGTAACCGTGCTTGTATAGATGCTTCAAAATTGCGATTTCAATTTTATTATAATCAACCATTATTATCAACTCCTAATACTTTTTTGTATATAAATTTCAATCGGGACAATTTTTTAAAAATTTATCATTTATCTCTTCAAAATCATTTAAGTTGGAAGATTTTCTTATAGATAAGCAGGCAACTATCCAGTATCCATCTCTGCATGATAGAATTGGCGTCCGATAGTTAACTCACTATTTTTACTGATCAGTAAACTATCTTAACATTCTTATCACACAGTCTATAAAGGTTATTTCACGTTAAATCCATAATCTTTAATGGAAATCACTTACCATCATAGTTAGAACTATGCCTTTACGCTTTCGCATATCGGTATAATACCATGACCGATAAACCTTAAAGCTTATCGATTTTAGCATTACGATACGGGATTAACCGTATGTTCCGATTCTCAGACCGGATTGCAGGCACAAAACAAATGCCTACAATATACTTCATGGCATGACTACACAAAGTCTTATAAAAATAAATAAATGATATGCTAAGACGTTATTGATTTTTATATAAATATCAATAGACGTTTTTTTCTAATGCAAACGAGAAATCCAAAGTCGTCTATTATTTTGGGCATCCAAAGTTAGATATAAATACAACCAATGCATACTTATCGTCATGTTCACTGAAATCTTCGGGGACAGCCCGCAGGTAAAAGTATTAGACCTCCTGATAACACAGGACGATATGGAATACACAAAAAAAGAGATAGCAGAATGCGCAGACGTTGGGCGCTCCACACTATACACTTTCTGGGATACCCTTGAGCGCTATGATATCGTAAAGAAAACAAGACGCATAGGCAATACATGGCTTTATAGAATCAATACAGACAGTCCGGCAGTCAAAGCCCTGCAAGAATTCCAGTTAAGAGTTGTTGATATAATCGTGGAAGACGAAACAGAAGAGAAAAAGGAACAACCAAAATTTAACGTAAGCGGCTTAAATATAGAAAAGGAATTGGTTCCTGCCTGACTTTTTTCTAAACCAAAACCTATATATCATTAATAATCATTAAGAACTCTGGAGTACTGATGCCAATAGGTGTATACATCTGCCATTGCGGGTCGAATATAGCGGGTACCATAGACGTTGAAGAAGTCAAAAAACACGCCGGGCAATTAAAAGATGTTTCTGTGGCGCGCAACATACCCTTTGCCTGCGGTGATGCGGGGCAGGAACAGGTCAAGAAAGACATAGCAGAGTACAAACTTGACCGCATCGTAGTGGCTGCATGCTCGCCGCGTCTCCATGAGGTCACGTTCAGGCGCGTGCTTGAGCAGTCAGGCCTCAATCCCCATCTTCTTGAGATGGTAAATATCCGTGAGCAGGGTTCCTGGGTGCACTCTGGCAGGGGAAACCTGGCAACCCAGAAGGCAAAAGACCTCGTAGCTATGGGCGTGGCAAAGGTTGCACTGCTTTCTCCTCTCGATAAGAAAACTGTGCCTGCGAACAAGGATGTTCTTGTAATCGGTGCAGGTGTAGCCGGGATAGAGGCGGCGCTAACTCTAGCCAATATCGGAGTAAAAGTGAGCCTTGTGGAAAAAGAACCAACCATAGGCGGGAAAATGGCTTTGATGAACGAAGTTTTCCCGACAAATGATTGCTCGCTTTGCGTTCTTGCTCCGAAGATGTCTGATGTGCAGAACCATCCCAATATCACTCTCTATACCTATTCTGAATTAACAAAAATTGAAGGAAGAGCGGGCAATTTCAAGATAACTGGAATCAAAAAACCCCGCTACATCGATGAGAAAAAATGCAAAGGCTGCATAGATATCTGTGCCCGCGTATGTCCCATCGACGTGCCCAACCAGTTCGATTACGGCATAGGCGCAAGAAAATCCGTCTATATTCCTTTTGCGCAGGCTGTGCCGCTCGTGGCGTGTATCGATGAGCATTGCGTGGGCTGCGACCTGTGCAGGCTCGCATGCCCTGCTGAAGCCGTCGATTTTAACCAGAAGGCAGAGGAATTTGAGTTCAATGCCGGGGCAATAATCGTTGCAACAGGTTACCAGCCATTTGACGCTAAACAAAAGGAAGAATACGGGTACGGACGATACAAAAACGTTATAACCAGCCTTGAACTTGAACGGATGCTGAGCGCGGCAGGACCCACCCACGGCAGGGCTGTGTCGCCATCTACAGGAAAAGACGTAAAAAGCGCAGCATTCATCCTGTGCGTGGGCTCCCGCGATGAACAGGTTGGCAACCCTTATTGTTCGAAGGTATGCTGCATGGCTTCGATAAAGAACGCCGTAAAGATAGCCGAAAAATATCCTGATGCAAAAGTCACTGTCCACTACATCGACATCCGGGCAGGCGGTGAGATGTACGAAGAATATTATAAGCGTGCGCAGGAGATGGGCGTATCATTCATACGCGGGCGCGTGGCAGAGGTTGAGGAATCGGATGGAAAAACAATAATCCATTACGAGGATACGCTTTCGGGTGAGAAATGCCAAAATGCTTGCGACCTGGTAGTGCTTGCAATCGGAATGGAAGCGAGCGGGGATTCAGAATCCATTGGCAAGATGCTGAATCTCTCCACGCGCCCCGACCGCTTCTTCCAGAGCGCACATCCCAAGATGCGGCCTGTCGATACACACACAAAGGGCGTCTTTATCGCAGGATGTGCCGGGGGCCCCAAGGAAATACAGGTATCCATCGAGCAGGGAAGCGCTGCGGCTGCAAAAGCTGAGAGTCTGCTGCACAGGGGTGAGATTGAGATTGAGCCAATGAGCGCCTACGTACTACCTGAGCTCTGCGATGGATGCCGGATTTGCGAAACCGTTTGTGAACTTGGACGGATAAAGGTGATAAAAGGAAAGGCTGTTGTTGACGAGGTGGCATGCAGGGGTTGCGGCTCATGCAGCGCGGCATGCCCCACCGGCGCAGTGCAGCTTAAAAGTTACACCGATGACCAGATTATGGCGCAGATCAGGGAAGCGACACGCGAGATTAACGAATTCCCGCTCGTTATCGGTTTCCTGTGCCACTGGTGCAGTTATGCCGCAGCTGACCTTGCGGGTTCTATGCGGCTTCAGTATCCCACGAACTTGCGAAACATCCGCGTGCTGTGCGCCGGCAGGGTAAATCCTTCCTTTGTGCTTGAAGCTCTGCGCAGGGGAGCTGACGGTGTTTTCGTGGCAGGGTGCAGGTTCGGGGAATGCCATTATACGATTGGTAATTACTGTGCTTCCCAGAGGATGAATGTGCTTTCAAAATTGCTGGTTGACCTGGGTTTTGATGAGCGCCGTCTCAGGGTTGAGTGGATAGCCGCAAGCGAAGGGGAAAAGTTTGCAGGTATAGTAAAGGACTTTGTCGGGCAGCTAAAGGATATCGGTCCAATCGGTAACGAGCTTAAGCGGTGATAGGGTGAGCGAAGAAAAACTTGAAGTTATCGTGGACAGCGAGGTCAAAGGCACGCATTTCCTGTACACCCAGAAGACCGGGAAATCAAAAAAGCTCCTTGATTACGTTTATAAACGTTGCAACGGCTGCGGTATATGCATCGAAATCTGCCCGAAAAAGGCAATCGAAGCCGGCCCGTTGATAGAAATTGCCACAGGATTGGATGCGCCGCCTGTTATCATAGACCATACAAAATGTTCATTTTGCGGCATGTGCGCCGCGTTCTGCCCTGTTAAGTCTATCAGGATGACTGTGAACGAAAAGGATATCCTCGAATTGCAGGAATTCCCGCACCTTGATTCAGGCGTAGTGTTCAACGATAAATGCCTTCCCTGCCTGATATGTAAGAAGTCATGTCCTGAAGAGGCTATCAGCGTTGAGCTTACCTTTCCGAAAAAGGAGACTCTGGCGCCGTTTAAAGCAGGCAAGCATGGTGAAATCACAGTGGATATGGAGAAATGCACACTTTGCGGCGCATGCGCAGAGCTTTGCCCGGCTTTTGTCCTGGTTGAGAAAAAAGCAAAAGCAGATGACCTCATGCCTTTTGATGACCTGCTCGTTGATAAGACAAAATGCGATTACTGCGGTATTTGTGTTCCGTTCTGCCCCGAGGATGCAATAAGAGTGACAGGCGATTTTGATGCAGAGGAAATAAAAAAGATTGCTCCCAATATTTCGGGAAGCATCAAAGTGGATGATGACACATGCACACGCTGCGGCTGGTGCGAAGCGGTCTGTCCGTATGATGCCGCAGAGGTTACAAAACCGTTTGAGGGCGAGATTTCACTTATTGATGCAAAACTCAAAGGCTGCGACCCTGTGGGCTGCCACGGGTGTTTCAATGTCTGCCCGTCAAAAGCATGGATTATACCGGCGGATAAGAAAATAGACGTTGTGCGGGATTTCTGCACCTACTGCGGCGCATGAATGGATTTGTATATTTTGGGACAAATACAAGTCCCGCTAAAATTACAAAGATAAATTTAGCAAATTTCACTATAGTTGGGGCTATAACTCTCAGTTCTGGAGAAATCAATTTAAGGTCTGCAGTCATAGACACAGAGAACGGATTTGCATACTTTGGAACAGCCAATAGCAC
>JAPZAO010000073.1 GCA_027460615.1 Candidatus Methanoperedens sp. | reverse complement strand
ACAAAAGCTTCCACGGGTGTCTTTACTGGACTGCCGGATAAAATTCCTGAATATTCCATAAACTGCTGTGTTACCTCAACACCCTTTTCATTGATAATGATTTCCCTTATCGCCTTCTCATGGTTGCAGCCTCTCATCTTAAGTACTGATATAGCCTTTCGCATCTCACTTTTTATCTCAACATATCTCAATAAAATGACTGCATCCATGATTGGTGAAATACCGGTACCTGTAATCCGCGTTGCGCCCGTAAGATTAGAAGTCTCGTTTGTATAAATTGCAGTAATGTTTTGATTTTTTAAAAAATTAACTATATCCTCCATATAGTCAGCTATCGGCATATACTGAGGCAGCATATGTTGAAGTTTTGCTACCCCATCGAACAATAAGCGTTTGGCTTTTACTTCCTGGATGGTTTCCTCCACCAGTCCTGTCAGGTTATGATTATTAAATTCGGATGCTGAAATTATTTTAAGCATTTTTTTATTTTCGTATTCATCCAGGTCCCAGCCAAACATTTTTGAATTTTCACGTATTTGCAGGGGTTCTTCTTCAAAGGAGATTATCACGCCGGGTTCTTTTTTCAATAGCCCATCCATTATGAATTGTGTCCCGATTACCGTTTTGCCTGTTCCGCTGCTTCCTGAAATTAGGGTGGCAGACCCGCGGCTATAACCTCCTCCTGTCATCTTATCCAATCCTTTTATTCCTGTGGATATCCGTTCTTTTAGTATAGCCGTTCTCGCAGGCCTATGCAATCTTGGGAAAACCATAAACCCATCTTTTGTTATATTACATGAATGCTTGCCGCCCTTGAATTCCTGTCCCCTCATTTTCATAATATTGAGATAACGAACATTATTCTCGTAAAAAGGTTCATTATTGAGAAAGATAATACCGTCAACCAGATAGCTAAGAGCGCTTTTAATGAGTTCTTTTTCAGTAAATTCACCCGTCAGTAAAACAAGGGAATTCCATCCTTTCATACTTGCAAAAAAATCATAATAGAACTGGCGCTGTGCGTCTCCATCCAATCCATAAGCGAATACATTCACGGGGTCAATCGCAATCCTGTCCGGTTTGATCGATTCAATGTTCCTTTCTATTTCCTTAATAATGGCATCCGAACCTTTATGGATGATATCGATGTCAATGGGCACATATTTAACATTGCCTTTTCCGAGCAGTGAGATATTATAAAAAGAAAATTTGGACATGAAATTATTGATCATTGCTATGGGCTCGGAGAGAGCTGTGATGTACATACAAACCTCTTCATTTTTTGCAGCATTGAACAGCGATTGCATTACAAAAGTAGTTTTGCCGGTCCCGGCTGTTCCTGCTATCATAACAACAGACGGTCGCAGGAATCCCCCCTCCATTATTTTATCAAGACCTTTTACTCCTGAAGTTACCTGTTTCATATTATGACCATAATTGAATTAGCCCAGAACCTGCTTTATTTGATCTGATGCCTTTCCCATTTCGATAAGAACCAATCCCAGACCTGCATCCGGTTTCGTCATGACCAATAGTAAGGCTTTTGGGCCGGCTCCGGTACCGATTATCTTCCCGTTTTTCGATTCCACGATTATCCTGTCCGGAATACCCTTCCCGAGTTCCGTTGTTGCAGTTTCTGCAGCGCCAATCATTGTTGCAGACATAGCTACAAACGTCTCAGCATGCTGCTTTTTCGATATTGTTGAACATATAAGTAATCCATCTCTGCTTGCTACTGCTGATGCTTCCACACCCCCGATATTATTTATATCATTTAAGATTTTTTCAAGCATTTCTGTTGTTGCCATGATTACCCAGTTATTTTCAACCTGTATTATTACCAGTAATTTAATTATAATTCCATCATTATCATGATTGTAATTATATTAGCTTATACTATATTTTATTCCTTGTGGTATATGAAGTTTATTGTAGCTTTGACAACATTGCTTAAATTGAGCAATTTCAACTATTCAAATTTTATACAATTTACAACGAGTTTATGGTCTTAATATATATGAAGTTTATCATATTGATGACTTTCATTTCCCGAAAAAATTTCCTCATTCTAAATAAATGTGTATATGTGGTAAAAATCAAGAACAAGCGAAAGCTCAAAGTTTATTTGAAAGATTATGAGTCAGGAAGAAGGCCAACTGACCATAATTAACCAACGCATTTCCATTTCCTGAACCGACAGGAAAATATATACATATAAAAAAACTTATTAAACCAGAAATTGAGCGATTGGAGTCCAAAAAAATGGATGGTATCCACTCCAATGAGTTCTTTTGGAGGAGAAATGATGAATACACATAGAAAACATTTGTTAAATAAATCTTTAATAGGGCTATTGGTATGGCTTACACTAGCCATAATTTTAATATCGGTCATGTATTTGAGATTCGATAATCTCAACGGTGATACACCATTCGGAATATCAAGCAGCCAGGAATTGTCGACCGATCCGCCGCAATATACTTCATTCGCCCGCAACAAGGTTTTATTCGGCCAATGGGAAATATTCGGGACACGATATATTACCTTCGTCAAGAATATCACCACTATCGCCGCCTACCCGATATTCAAAATAATCGGCACCGGTCGAGCTCAATCGAATGCGGTCAGCGTGCTTTTTGTTTTTATCACGTTTATTGCCCTATTCCAAACCTGGAGGCAAAAGAGTTTTAATCTCGGGCTGGCATCGTTGGCAATTTTGGGGTTCAATTATATCTTCTTAAGCTACAGCAAGCTGTCATTTCTCGAAGTGACCACCATAGGCATGGTTTCACTTGGCGGCTATTTTCTTCTGAGAGCCGAAAACAGAGGCATATCATCATTTGTGGCGGGCGCGATTATGGCGGCGGCGGCGTTTTTCAGCAAGCTTTTAGCGATAGTGTTTCTGCCGGCTTCATTGATTGTCGTTTTTGTTGAAGTAATGCAAACTGATAAACGGAAAATCTGGAAAGCTCTTAATCCGCTTTATACATTTGTAATGGGCTATGCATTTACTTTGATAATTTGGCTTTTATTCGTCTATCTCCCGAGCGTCAAGGATGTCTCAGGATATATGTCAGAAATTTCCACCGGATTATATGGCGCCCCGCGAGCGTTGGAATCGGTCAAAATGTTTTTCGTGTGGCTTTATTCGTATGGATTCGATATCAGGCTCTGGACATTCCAACCGGTAACATTCGCGGCGGGATTTTTGGGATTATCATTGGTAACGGGTTCGATTCTCTCTAATAAAAAGGGATTCTTCAAGAAGATTGACAGGGTCGATCTTTTCTTCCTGATGTGGTTCTTAGGTGTATTCAGCATTCTATTTCCCTGGAATTATCGACCATTGCGCTATGCTTATCTGATTTACCCGGCGTTAAGCTATCTGGCCGCCCGATGGATCATACAAATATCCGACCCTGATAATGATTGGGGGAGCAGAGTATGGCCTTTTTATCTAATGACAGCCTTGACGGCGTCATTCATTGGATACCATTTTCTGATAATTTCTCATTTTAATGAACGCAGCCTGAATATAATAATGCAATACATTCCCTATGGTTTGTTGGTTGGTTTTGGAATAGGGATAGTGTCCTATATTCTGGATTTGGCCAAATTCACCGCTTTGGCGAAGAAAAACCGCGCATTTAATAATATATTCTTGGCGATATCCATCTCGCTTCTGCTATTCATAACTATTTATCAACTGAACATGTATTCTTCTCACTCTCCCAAAAACCAGAAAACCATTCACAATGCTTCAATTGACCTCGGGGAAATATTATCCCCCGACGCCGTAATAGTTGGGCCATACAGCTCGGCGTTGACACAAGACAATCATTTTAAATCGACGATCAAGATGTTCGGCGTGGCGGTTCCGGAAACAGATTTCTTCAACAAAATTCCGGCGACTCATATTGCTGTTGAAAGCGGCGGCGGTGAAGGCTCGAGCGAATTGCGAATGGCAAAGGATTATCCCGACTTAGTCAAAAGTGCCCCCATAGTGGCAACTTATTATATTAGAAATATACCGGTTAAT
>JAPZAO010000072.1 GCA_027460615.1 Candidatus Methanoperedens sp. | reverse complement strand
GTATGATATGGATATTTGTTTTTTATTCATTGCTAAACCTTTTATTTTGCTGTATCGGGATGCCTGTCACTCTGTTGTATAAGACCAGCCATCGAATTTCATAGATGGACTTAACGAATATAATATAACCGACAGTTTATGAGTTTTGTTTCAGTTTTTAAGGTTTAATATAACTTATTTTTGCTTTTTATTATTTATAAATAGCGTTTTAATGTTTTATACCGTTTTAACTATTTATTTGTTGAAAAACGATTGAAGCCTTTCAGAGCAGTGGATTTCGTGAAGTAAAGTAAGGCTTTTATTTACATATCAGCGATTTTATGTGTCATCGGTTAAGAGCAATATTGTGATGGAACACAGATTGCACGGATGACACACAGATGCACACGGATTAAACTTATCCGTGGAAATCCGTCTAAAAAACTTTAAGAAAGTTTTATCAAAAGAAGGGCATGCAAAGCATGCCCTATACCGTGTAAACTGAGGTTTCAGTTTATCCGTGTCATCCGTGTTCTGTTTCAGTAAAACACTATCAATCATAAATGATGGTCTGCTTCATAACTAATAGTCAATCAGATTGAAGCTCGTGTGGTCGAGCGGCTTTTGGTCAGTCATTTCGGGAATTCTTCCATGACACCGGGTGCACGCAAGCGTTGTTGCATTGTGGCTTCGGAGGTCCTGCCTGAATTCATTCAAACTGTGGCAGTCTGAACATTGCATTGAGGCATGGAAAGGCGCTCTTTTTAACTCATCAGCCTGCCCGGGATGGCAGGCAGTGCATTTTGCGAATGCGCCGCTTGCAGGAGGGCTGTTGTCCGGAAGCGTGAAGAGTGCGATTGCGAGGACTGAGGACAGGCTTATAATCAGGATGTTTGTTCTAAGTCCCGCCATGAAAAAAAAAGAACCCCCGGAAAGGGGGGGATTTGGGTTTATGTTACTGTTACTTTGGAGCTTGTAATGACCTGACCTGAAGGTACATCTAATATTGTTATAGACAATATTTGGCCCGGGGTCAGAGTTACAAAGCCTGCATATAATCCATTGTAATTCGATATGGTTGCCCCTGGTGCCAGCGTTTCGACAGATGTGAAAGATGGATAAAGTGCCAAAGAAGTATTAATTGCTGTGTTATTATTGGCAAACGTTAAAGTTAATTTTTCATCTTTCAGTATTAACGAATCTCCACCACTGTGAATGATTTGTATTCCTGTTGAGTTTGCTATTATCTTCAACTGCACCTGTGGCGCTTTCGTTGGCGTGCCCATACCGAACACGAACGCAGCAATAACCGCTGCCAGAATTACAGTAATCGCCACCATCAGTATAACACCGATAACAGGCGAAACTGCCTCATCGTTTTTCCCGAATTTCATATAGTTTCCTCCTCTTGTTCCTTAGATCTTTTTTTAACTACCTTTTCAAGCTTTTTGGTCCACATATTTTCTTCATGCGTATATTCGCAATCAAGAAAATGCTGGACGGCTTTGGCGAGAGCGTCCTTGGTGCTGGATTCGCCAGTCTTAGCTTTCAAAGCTTCAATGTCGTCCACCATAAGAACGGTCTGTACATGCATTATTTTCGCCATTTAAATCTCCTGTTGGATAGGGCAACAACGCATCAATCAATGCGAAGCCGCCTTCCCAGTAATATGTCTCATTATAATTATAAGGTATTTAAACGTTGCGGATGATAATGATGAGAAACGAGCAAAAGAAAAATGCCAAAAATTATTTGTATGCTTCATCATGATGTGCTATTTCAAGAAAAACTACTTTATTCTCGTTTTCATATATTTCATATATTAAAACAAAAGTTCCAAGATGGACGCGTCTTTTACCTTTAAGTACATTGCGAAGCGGTTTTCCTATTGCCGGATTCTTCGCAATCTGCAAAATTTTTTTTGGTAATCTCGGTGTATAAAACGCTGTCTTTTCTGGCTATTTTGCTTTTGAGCTAATTTTTCCTTAATCTCATACGCGTACATTCTATCAGCTTGCCAGGCTTTCTAAATATGCACGTAGTTCATCAGTATCCTTAAAAGCAATGCCCTTTTCTTTTTCAGCATCTTTAACAGCTTTTATGAATTCTTTTCTAATCATATCCTCTGGTGGATAAAATTCCTCTTCAAGTGTATGTATGATACTCTTAATTATTTTGTATTGTATTCTTTCTTCAATTTTAGGAGCTATTCGATTTATAAGTTCTTCTTCACTAATCATTTTTCAAACCTTTATTACTCTATATTATGTCTGCTATTTTAAATTATGTGTTGATGGTTAAAACTTTGCCACTTTCTTCCGATAGCGGCGCCGAAAATGCAGTTCAGGCTTTGCTTTCCTGCTGATGGTAACGAATAAGACATGATTAACAGGATGAACCGGATTCCAGTTAATCCTGTTATCCGTCCGAAAAATCCGAAGAAGATGTAAATGGCTTGTTGAAATTTGAAATTCTGGCATTATCTCATACCACAAATATTTAAATGTGAGACAGATAATCTAAGTAATATTAAGTGATGAAATGGCTGAGACAAAAATTACCCATAAAAACGTATTGATTGACCTTATATCTGATTTTGAGGATTTTATAAATAAAATAGAAAAAAGGAAAGAAGAGCTTGAAATGTTAAAAGACGATTTGCTTATTTACAGCGACGCTGAGTTTATGGAAAGCATTAGAAAAGGCATGAGTGAAGCTAAAAGCGGAGATACAATAAAATGCAAAGGTCTCCGGGACAGGAAGAAACTCTTCGAATCGCTGTAATTAAAATGTATCAAACAGAGTTCACCAGGGAGTTTCTTAAAATAGTAAAGAAACTAAAAACTAAAGATAAAGCATTATTCAAGCGCCTGGAATTAAAAATTGAAGAGATTTTGGAGAACCCGGAACATTATAAACCCTTAAGCAATGAGATGAAGGGATTAAAAAGAGCGCATATTGGTCATTTCGTTGTTATTTTTATGATTAGGAATTCAACTGTTGTATTTATTTCGTTTAAGCATCACGACTTTGCATATTGACAAAGTTTTTGCCGGCGTTCTTCCGATAGCGGCGCCGAAAATGCAGTTCAGGCTTTTGCTTTACCGCAGGTAAACCACTATATTTTTCATACAGGAATATCCCACAGCGGATACCACCGCTCCGCTTCCTTTTCCAGGGGCAGCTCCTTCTCCATAATTGAGCGAAGCCTGCCTTCAAGGCACTCCGGGCCTGTTCGCCCAGTTTTTGTACATTCTGTTCGAGCTTTACCTTCTGCAATTCAAGACGCTTCTTGGCAGTAGTCACTTCAGCCACACCGCGCTTGACGTTCTGTAAGAGCTCAAGCTGCTTCTCATAAGAGTAATCAAGCGTTTCTCCCGGGTCTTCGAATTGTTTAAAATCTTGTTTATCTTTGCCTTAACGACCGTACTCATTCTGTCTATTAGTCCATAATTTTACTCCCTGTCTTAATTTCCCTGTTTCAATTTTTCCCCGCTTTTCAGAAGTTTAAATAACTTCTGTTAAGTTAGTTTATGGTTTAAAATAATAAAAAGATATGCCTTATCCGGGATTTTATTTTTTCCATGATGCGGGCATAATTAGCAGGATAGCTTATTAACAAAACACGGAAAATCTTATTATGAATCCCTGCCTTCAAGCAGGCGTAACAGGGCTCGTGGTCTAGTCGGTTATGACGTCGCTCTCACACAGCGGAGGTCCTGAGTTCGAATCTCAGCGGGCCCATTAATGTAAAAAGTGATACAATATGAAGATTGGATTTATTGGACTTTCAATAATAGCAATAAATTTTTTAACAATAAGTTCATTCGGTGTCAGGACTCAGGTTTTAATGTTAATTGTTGGAACCGCACTCATATTATATGACATTTTTAAAAACAATATAAAAATCCTGCCAGCTAAACTTCATTAATGTACCTGAATATGCTGGTAGTATTTAAGGCATAAAGAGATATTACTTCAACCCTCTATGTCCGGCTTAAAATGTTCCCTCTGCAACAGCGAAGTCTCGCCGCTTGAATTCTTAATCTCGCACAAAGCGCAGAAAAACCGCTGTTTCATAAAATGCCCGGAATGCGACCTGATTTTCGTACCCGAAAAGTTCCATCTCCTGCCGCAGGATGAAGCCGCGCGTTACAGGCTTCATGATAATACGCTCCTGAATAAAGGATATGTCGGGATGTTTTTAGAAAAGATACTGGTTTTGCGCCAGTATTGCCCCGGCGTCCGTTCAGTCCTTGATTACGGCTGCGGCCCCGAACCCGTGCTGGCGCAGTTGATGAAAAGGGAGGGATTTGATTGCACGTTCTTTGACCCTTATTTCTTTCCGGAAATTCCGGAGGGTCGGTACGACCTTGTAATTTCCACTGAGGTTTTTGAACATTTCAGGGATATACAAACAGAATTGCAAAAAATCCGCTCACTTCTTGCGCCGGGGGGCTTTCTCGCAGTCATGACCTCATTCCATGACGCGATTTCGGATTTCAGCGGGTGGTGGTATCCAGGCGACCCCACACACATCTCTTTTTTCAGTATGCGCACATTTGACTGGATATCAAAAAAATTCGGATTCGAAGTAGTATATACCAATAATAAAAATTTTATTATCATGCAATTAGAATAACACTTCAGTTTCAATCCGGGGCTTGCAAAAAAATTTGGTTTTGATATAAAATATTAGCCACTGAGGCACAGAGTCGGCTATGAACTGCGGTTCATAAATGAACATGAAAAAGCCTATACAATGGTTGGCGTAGAACACGGATTTACGCGGATGGCACGGATTGGCACAGATAAAAAATCCGTGGGCATCCGTCGAAAAAACTTTAAGAAAGTTTTATCAAAAGAAGGGCATGCAAAGCATGCCCTATACCGTGTAAACTGAGGTTTCAGTTTATCCGTGTCATCTGTGTTCCGCTTTGTGGTTTTTACACTTTTTCATACCAGACACGGAGGTCACTGAGTTATTATTTCTCGGTGTCTCAGTGCCTCCGTGGCTAATATTTTATATCAAAACCAAACTTTTTTACAGAACCTATATATGAGACAAAAACTTTTAATCTTTCCGCACCATTAAACCGCACCATGAAAAAAGTAGCACTTGCGTATTCAGGCGGGCTTGACACCTCTGTGTGCATACCCCTGTTAAAAGAACATTACGGTTGCGATTATGCAATAACAATTACAGTCGATGTCGGGCAGCCGGCGAAGGAAATCGAGCAGGCCGAGAAAAAAGCCAAAAAAATAAGCCAGAAACATTACACAATAGACGCTAAAGAAGAGTTCGTCAAAGATTACATATTTCCTCTTATCAAGGCAAACGGCAGCTATGAGGGTTATGTCCTGGGCACTTCGATAGCCCGTCCTCTCATCGCAAAGAAAGTCGTGGAAATAGCGAAAAAAGAGAAGGCTCACGCTCTCGCGCACGGCTGCACGGGCAAGGGCAACGACCAGTTAAGATTCGAGGCAGTGTTTCGGAGCACCGACCTTGAGGTCATAGCGCCGATGAGGGATATGAATCTCACGCGCGAGTGGGAGATGGAATACGCAAAGGAACACGGGATACCCGTGGCAGCCACGAAATCAAAACCGTGGAGCGTTGATGAGAATATCTGGAGCCGAAGCATCGAGGGCGGACGGCTTGAAGAGCCTGATTTTATCCCGCCTGAAGAGATATTCGAATGGACCGTGCCGCCTGAAAAGGCGCCGGATGCTGAGATTATTGATATCGGGTTTGAAGGCGGCGTGCCGGTTTCGTTGAACGGCAAGACGCTGGATGGCGTGAAGTTGATTCAAAAATTAAACAAAATCGGCGGCTCCCACGGCGTTGGGCGCACTGATATGATAGAGGACAGGGTGCTGGGTCTTAAAGCAAGGGAGAATTATGAACATCCCGCAGCCACGATATTGCTGACAGCGCACAAAGACCTTGAAAAACTCGTTCTCACGAGGGACGAATTGCGGTTTAAATCGACAGTCGATGAAACGTGGAGCGAGCTTGCGTATAAGGGTCTTGTGGATGAGCCCCTGTATTCGGATTTGAATGCTTTTATTGACAAGACGCAGGAGAGAGTAACGGGAAATGTGAAGGTCAAGCTCTATAAAGGCAGCGCAAAAGTAATTGCGAGGGATTCGAAGTTCGCGCTGTATTCTGCCGACCTGTCATCGTTTGACAGCAAGACGATAGATCAGAAGGATGCGGAAGGGGTCTGTAAGTACCACGGGTTCCAGGCGCGGATGTACAGGAAGTTGTGTTAGAAAAAAAACACTGCAAGAACAATGTAAGGATGCATAAGAGAAAACCCAAGAAGTGCGCGTTACCAAATATATAGTCTAATCTGGAGATAAAAATTCTCAGTTAAGGTTTGATATTTGTGGTTTAATTTCTTCTTCCACTTTAGTCTTAATTGTATTAATTAACTCCAGAAAATAGTTGGTCATTTTAGTTGAAGTCACTTTTCCGGTACCTTTCCTTCTTTTTATTAATCCTGCCTGTTCCAATTCATTAAACCGTGTATTTATAGGCATCTTAGTAAGGTTTAATTCCTTCATTACCGACTTTAAGTCGGTTGGGAGCATTTTTAAGATTTTGAAATTAGTTCTATCCGCTCCAATATTGAAAATATTTAAAGTGATGTCTTCAACTATTTCTTTTATATCTTCATTAGTAATTTCTATCATTTGAATCAGATGTTCTTCTTCCTAAGTTTTCTTTTTTTTGGTTTTTCGGGGTTATTTTGCTTTTGTAGTTTATTTCTAATAACCTCCGTACCTAATTTCACAAGTTCGACAACGATTCCCGTGATTAACTTTCGATATTCGTCTTCCATTCTTCATTGCCTTCTTTTCGTTCATTTTTTCTTTATTCCTGCTTTCCCGATTTATATTTTTCATAGATGCCACCCGCATATGCTATAATCAGTATAGTATATAAATATATCGCAAAAACGATACTATTTTTATATTATCCTTTGAATTATCATTCTGAAAAGCGTTCATCTTGTTACAAAATCATAAAAATTCTTTTAAACACATTAGAAGTGTATCTTGGTTGAACTTAATACAATGGGCCCGTTGCGATTTGAACGCAAGACCTCTCGGTTATCAGCCGAGCGCTCCACCTGTCTAAGCTACGGGCCCGAAACTAGCGCCCATATTACGCCATTTGATTTAAATCTTGTCTTTGAGAAATGCAAGACTGGAATCCATAACGAGTTGTTAATCGATACCTTTATCTAACTCCATGCACTATGCAACTCACCCTTTCAGGGCCGGTAGATCAGGGGTAGATCGCTCCCTTGGCATGGGAGAGGCCTCGGGTTCAATTCCCGACCGGTCCATACTAATTCTTTATTTCTTTATAACACCTTTAGCCTTATATTATCAGACAGCTTAACATCAGGAATTAGAATCCCCAGGTGATTGAATTTGTGGACAAACATGCTCTCCAATGAAGGAAAAAATCTAACCAAGCGAGCAGAGGGAGCGCTGGAAGCAGGGGATTACAGCCTGGCGATAGAGCTTTATAAAAAAGCCGAGAAAAAATTCAGGGAGGCTTCGGAGATAAGCACCGACTCGTATGAAACCAATCGCTTAAGGTACCTTGCAAATGATTATAAGCTCAAGGCCCTGCAGCTTGAAAACGAATATGGCGCAGGCGGCGCGGAGAGCCGCATCGAGCCCAAGAAAAAGGAAACGCCTGAATTCGATATATCAGGATTGCTCAACGGGACAGGAGTAAGCGAGAAGGTCTTTGAATCCGTAATAAAAATCGCAATGGAAATCAGCAGCGAAGGAAGGGAGGGACGGGCAATCGGGACGGCATTCACCCTCGGCGATGCCGCGAATGTCATGGCCAAATCAAAACAGCTTATACTGAATCCGTTCCAGGGATATAAAAAAGAAGAACGTAACATAACAGACCCCGAAATACGCGATAATATTAAGGAGTTCGCGCAGCTGGACGGTGTTTTTGTGATTTCAGGCGATGGTGCAGTTGAAGCGGCAGGACGGTATATCACCATGGATACGGGACTTGTAAAAATCCCAAGAGGGCTCGGTACGCGCCACTCTTCGGTAGCCGCCATGACTTCAGCTACCAAATCGATAGGGATTGTGGTTTCACAGAGCGGCGGGGTTATCAGGATATTCAGGGACGGGAAGATAGCTGCAACAATAAAGCCTTAGCGCGGCCAGTCGGGAACCTGATTTTTCAAACATATTCTTGTGATACTTTGCGCTCTTGGCGTGCTTTGCGGTGCAGGATTTTTCACCGCAGAGCCGCAAAGTCCGCAAAGGTGGTTTTAATTGTTTGATTTTAACTATAGTCGTATTCGAAACATTCATGTGCGATATTATCCTTTGAGAACCAAAATTCAGGCTCAAATATGGTAGATATAAAACCCTTCAAAGCCACGGTACTTAATCCCGAACTGGCTGTGGATAAGCTTGTCTGCCCTGTCTATGACACCATAGATGCAGCAAATTACGAGAGATTTGCACAGGAGAGAAACAACATTATCCATGTTACTACAAGAAAAAAAAGCATGGGCAGGGATGATTTTATAGATTATGCCGCAAGGGAACTCGGGCGTTTCAGAAGTTCAGGGATACTTGTTGAGAGGGAAAAGCCTGCATTTTATATCTACGGCATAATGTTCACCCTTTCACCTGAGATTCTCGCGCTGCTTCCTGAAAAGGACAGGAGGCAGAAATATTTTGTTTTCGGGCTTGTAAGTCTTGTCAGGGTGGAAGAGCCCGGGAAAGGAAACATTGCCGGGCATGAGAATATTTTTGAAATCAATTCAAAAGAGCGCTACAGGCTCATGAAAGCCAGCATGATGAACTTCTCGCCGATTGCCGCGGAATACAGTATGCCAGATCATGAATTGAATAACCTTTTTGAAGAATACCTGGGATTTAAGCGCCCGGAATTTTCGCCCAATCCCGAAAAGCCGCCGGTTGTCGATGTCGTTCTTAACGGGAGCCGGCATCTCCTGTGGGAGGTTACTGATGAGAACCTCATGCAGAGAATCAAAAACATGATGGCAGGGCGCAGGCTTCTCATTCTTGACGGGCACCACAGGTACGCTGCGTCGAGCCTTATGCGGGAAAAGGACGGCATTGAATATACAATGATGATGCTGATGGAAGGCGGGGACAGGGCTCTTTTGTTATTGCCGTGGCACAGGTCGGTGCGCAATTTTAATGCATTGGAGCTTGAACGCAGGATACAGGCGAGTTTTTCGATAGAATGGCAGGGCGACAGGAACAGCGAGGAATTCTACTCGATGCTCAGGCAGCGCGCCGGCGAGTACGATGTAAAGCTCGGCATGTATGACGGGAAAAAATTCAGCATCATAAGAGCCGATGAAAAAGCGGTGCGCGAAATTTCAAAACAGCGGAGGGAGGTTGTGGGGCTTGACCTGATTGTTCTTCACGACTGGCTGATAAATCCTGTGATAAGGGGAAAAACCGAAGAGGATGTGTCGTTTAGCGCAAGTCCGTCCGAGGCTGTGGCAAAAGTGGATAGCGGGGAGTTCGATGTGGCTTTTATCTTAAATCCCCTTTCGATTAAAGATGTCGAGAGAAAAGCATTCGTGGAGCACAGGAATTTTCCCCAGAAGTCCACGCTTTTCCTGCCGAAGGTTGCGGAAGGGATTGTGATGAGGAAGATTGAATAATCTAAAAAAGGATTTTTGAAATTCTATTGAAATTGTTGAGAACCTGATATTCAATACTTATTTTAGTAACACTTCGCTCTTGGCGAGGTAATAGGCAACGTCTATGAAAACCCGGAACTCGTGAATTAAAGAGGGTGCATGAAATGGACATATAGAGTTCATATTAGCCTTTTAATATTTTGGTGACCGTATTCCAGTTTCGAGTAGTGACTTTCCGACCAAATTCTTTTTCAAGAACGCTCATCAAATCAGTAGTCCCCCGGTTTGGTGAAAGCGTTAGAAAGCTACATACTTCGCTGGCTGAAACATATACTATTTTGATATCCTTTTCAATCGATTCATACGGAATTTTTAAAGCGCTTTTTGGCTTCTCTGAAAGAAATGTGACGTAGAATCTGGTTTGTGGAGTGACTTTTATGTTTTTGAAAGGATCTGCATCCGCCAGGTTCTGGATTTCCTCGATAGTACGGAGCAGTACACCAATTTCGTGCCCAAGCTCTTTTTCCAGTTTTTCCTCGATTCGTTTGATGAGATTATCAGTGCCCGTCTCTGGGGTTTCAAAAAGCACGTTTCCGCTCGCAAGAAGCGTTTTGACATTCAGAAATCCCATGGATTCAAACGCTTTTTTCAACTCTTCCATTTTTACTGGCTTGTGGCCTCCGACATTGATTCCGCGCAGAAATGCTACATATTTAGTCATGGAGTTTATTTCCTTTGGTTAACTTTTCTGTGTCTCTTTCTCATAATTGCGTTTCCAGTGTGGTCGAGTGCCGTCAATATCTGTGAAACCATACATCTGGCAAATTGTATAAAGGGATAAAAATTCGTATCACTTAGCCGTAAGTGGCGAAGTTAAGTTTTTAACTATAAATTACTTCTTTTCTTTAACGATTGCCTTCACAATCATGAATATCACAACAGCAATTATGGTGAAATCGATTAGTGCCCCAATAAAATCTCCTACCATGAACTTGATATTTCCTACGTTTAAGGTAGCTGACCTCCAATCACCGCCCGGAATCAATGCTCCGATAATGGGCATAATCAGGTCGGTTACAAGCGCTGTTACAAGTTTCGTAACCGCAGCGCCCATGACGAATGCCACGGCAAGCCCGATTACCCCGTACTTGTTCAAAAAGTCCATAAATTCTTGCATAAACGATTTCTTTTCTTCAGACATAAACTCCTCATTAAAAGGTTAGCATAGGAGTTTAAATAACTTTCCAGATTGAGTGGGTGCATTTTGGTATTGTTAATCAAAAAGCAAAATAGCCACAGAGACGCGGAGGCACTGAGTTATTATTTCCCGGTGTCTCTGTGCCTCCGTGGCTAATATTTATATCAAAAACTAAACTTTTATACAGTCACGATTGAACCTGAAATGTTATTCTGATTGCATGATAATAAAATTTTTATTATTGGTATATATTACTTTGAATCCGAATTGTTTTGATATCCAGTCAAATGTACGCATGCTGAAAAAACAGATGTGAGTGGGGTCGCCTGGATACCACCACTCGCTGAAATCCGAAACCGCATCATGGAATGAGGTCATGACTGCAAGAAAGCCCCCCGGCGCAAGAAGCGAGCGGATTTTTTGCAATTCTGTTTGTATATCCCTGAAATGTTCAAAAACTTCTGTAGAAATTACAAGGTCATACCGACGTTGCGGAAATGCCGGAAAGAAATACGGGTCAAAGATATGGCAATCATATCCCTCCCGTTTCATCAACTGCGCCAGCACGGGTTCGGGGCCGCAGCCGTAATCAAGGACTGAACGGACGGCGGGGCAATACTTGTGTATAACTTGTATCTTCTCTAAAAACATCCCGACATATCCTTTATTCAGAAGCGTATTATCATGAAGCCTGTAACGCGCGGCTTCATCCTGCGGCAAGAGATGGAACTTTTCAGGCACGAAAATCAGGTCGCATTCCGGGCATTTTACGAAATAGCGGTTTTTCTGCGCTTTGTGCGAGATTAAGAATTCAAGCGGGGAGACCAATTCGCTGTTGCAGAGGGAACATTTTAAGCCGGACATAGAGGGTTGAAGTAACATCTTTTTATGCCTTAAATACTACCAACATATTCAGGTATCCACCGCAAGCAGGTTGATATACGACATCACACCAAAAGAAAATTGGCAACGAACTAATACGAACTCGTACGAACTTATCAGCAGGGGAAACAATAATTGCACATTAATCAAATTTAGTTAGTGCAATTTTTATATTGCTTTTAAAAATATCATATAATATGAGTACGCTTCCGACAATTAACATTAAAACCTGAGTCCTGATACTGAATGAACTTATTGTTAAAAAATTTATTGCTATTATTGAAAGTCCAATAAATCCAATCTTCATGTTTTATCACTTTTTACAATAATGGGCCCGCTGAGATTCGAACTCAGGACCTCCGCTGTGTGAGAGCGACGTCATAACCGACTAGACCACGAGCCCTGTTACGCCTGCTTGAAGGCAGGGATTCATAATAAGATTTGCGTATCAACCACAAAGCACACAGAGAGCACAGAGTTGTAATAGTTCTCCGTGTCCTCTGTGCACTCTGTGGTTTTTTAACCAGAAGTAATAAAATTCTCTAATGAATCCATTGTGCCATGAGCGGAATGATATAATATATATACCAGTATATCGTAATCGGAAACATAGTTTGGTTGTTATAAATAAATGTTTTTGCCTGAAAAGCCCTGTTTTCTCATCATTATCATCCGTAAGTTTTAAATACCTTATAATTATAATGAGGTATATTACTGGGAAGGTGGCTTCGCATTGATTGATGCGTTGTTCCCCTTGTCCAATAGGAGACATAAATGGCGAAAATAATGCATGTACAGACCGTTCTTATGGTGGACGACATTGAAGCCTTGAAAGCCAAGACCGGCGAATCCAGCACCAAGGACGCTCTCGCCAAAGCGGTACAGCATTTTCTTGAGTGCGAATATACGCATGAAGAGAATATGTGGACCAAAAAGCTTGAAAAAGTAGTTAAAAAAAGATCTAAGGAACAATTAGAGGAGGAAAACATATGAAATTTAGGAAAAACGATGAGGCAGTTTCGCCTGTTATCGGTGTTATACTGATGGTAGCGATTACTGTGATTCTGGCAGCGGTTATTGCTGCGTTCGTGTTCGGTATGGGACCACCAACAAAGGCGCCGCAGGTGCAGTTAAAGGTAACGGCAAACTCAACAGGACTTACAATTACTCACAGTGGTGGAGATCCGTTAGTACTGAAAGATGAAAAATTAACTATAAAGTTTGCCACTAATGACACAGCAATTAATACTTCTTTAGCACTATTCCCAGGATTCACTGATGTCGAAACTCTATCACCAGGGTCAACCATATCGGATTATAATCGGAATATATATAATGGAACAGTTGGAAACTTTGGTCCTATGGGTTCAGGATCAATCCTGAAAATAACAATATTGGATGTGCCTTCAGGTCAGATTGTTACAGACACCAAAGTAACAGTAACATAAACCCAAATCCCCCCTTTCCGGGGGCATTTTTCCTTTTTTTTCATGGCGGGATATAGAACAAACATCCTAATCATAATCCTGTCAGCAGCCCTCGCAGTCACATTCTTCTCACTTCCAAACGCTCCTGCAAGCGACCCATTCGCAAAATGCAGTGCCTGCCACACCGAGCAGGCTGATGAGCTAAAAAGAGCGCCTTTCCATACCTCAATGCAATGCGCAGACTGCCACAGATTGAATGAATTCAGGCAAGACCTCAGAAGCCACAATGCAACAACGCTTACATGCACCGGATGTCATGGAAAGATTCCCGAAATAACTGGCCAAAAGCCGCTTGACCACACAAGCTTCAATCTGATTCACTATTAGTTTGAATAGAAAGCAGACTATCAGTTTTGATTGATAGTGTTTAAATCGCTATAAAACTTAAAAAAGCTATTTATAAATAATAAAAATCAAAAATAAGTTATACTAAACCTTAAAAACCGAAACAAAACTCATAAACTATCGGTTATATTATATCGGTTAAGTCCATCTATGAAATTCGATGGCTGGTCTTATGAAACATGGTGACAGGCATCCCTATACAGGCAAAATAAAAGGTTTAGCAATGAATAAAAAACAAATATCCATATCATACATTGATGAATTAATCAAGAAATCCATAGAAAAAAGCAAAAGTCTCATCCTGATAGCAGTCGCATCCTCACTCCTGGCATCCGCAGCCGCATTTGTGTACGGGATGATAAAGACCTTTGATGTCATACTGAACTTTGTAATAAGCTACGGCAAAGACTCGTTAGGCGTCATAGCCCTCCTTGAACTCATGGATATATTCCTCATAGCCACTGTGCTTTTCATCTTTGCAATGGGCATGTATGAGCTTTTCATTGACACAATCGCTTTACCCGACTGGCTTATAATCAGGGACCTTCATGACCTCAAAATAAAGTTAAGCAGCGTTATAATCCTGGTAATGGGCATCATATTTTTAGAACACCTGGTAGAATGGAAAGACCCGTTAGGGACGCTTTACTTTGGCGCTTCAGTGGCTGTGGTTTCGGGAGTCCTCATAGCATTCAGCCATTACTGGCAAAAAGAGCAGCGCGCAGGTTAAGCAAAAATATTTATGTGCCCGGGAACAAAGGCTGCGCTATGAACAAAATAATGTTTATTTCGGGGATAATAATATTTGCCATAGCAGGTTTTGTTTTCATGGCAGGTTATCAGGCTATCCAGGAAACAAATTCAAAATTCGTACCGTTTTCTCCTGAAAAATACCAGATGGATAAAACCATGGAAAGCACTGGCGGCATAGCGGCAATCATAGGTTTACTGGTCGCCATGGCTGGCATGGTTGAGAAAGACAAATAGCTGCCGGTTTTTTGCTTTTAATCCACCAGCTTTCCTGCCGCCGCTATCGGGAGAAGAAGCGGGCGCAGCAAAGTTTTAAGTAGTTTTAACAGAATAACCGTCATATATGGCAGTAGGACTTGGCGATATTTACGAGAAACTCAAAGAACTCGTTACCATTACGGACAAGGTCAGGGAAAATACCGATAGGATTGCAAGGTTAGAAGAAGAATTCAGAGCTTTCCGTGAAGAATCCCGTTTGAGCAATTCTGAACTGAAAGGGGATGTCAAGGCAATTTTAATCCAGCTTAAAACCGAGGAAAGAATAGACGCCTTAGAATCAATCATAAAGGAACATATCGCCGCCTGCGAGAAAGCAAAAGCCTGAGTTGCATGTTACTTCGGCGCCGCTATCGGGAGAAGAAGCGGGCGGCAAAGTTTTAAGTGGTATTAACAGAATTCAATCAACCAGGGCATGCGGAGACAGGCTTTGGGACAAAAAGATTAGATGGACAAAGTTTTGCCCAAAATATCCTCATCTTCAGGCAACAGAATTACATCTCTTACAAAGAACTCAGCACCATAATCATTTAAGAACCGGATCAATCTATCGGCATTTTCATTTGAGACTATTATAACTCCTCCAATGAGCTTGATGTGTGGAATATCATCAAGCAATCCTTTTCTTCTATAGTGGTACTTTCTTCCCTGAGAGCTTGTCTCCTGGCCGTAGAATTTTTTACAGAATTGATTAAGGTTCTTCTGATTTGTTTTCTTTGGAAATCTGAACACTATGATCTTACCTATCATATTCTTTGGGTAATTGTACCCAAAAGTATATAAACTTTCCTGCTAATTAATCAGCATGGGCGGAGAAAGACCTGAACAAAGAAAGTTCAACAAAATAATGGAGAAGATGAAGAATGATGATTTCAAGTACATACCAAAAGAAGAAAAACAGATAGACTGGACAAAATACGATCAAGCCCAGATAAACGAGATCAACAACATGCTTTTGCTCATAAGGGATACGGTGGATGAAGCAAGTCGAAGGTTGAAAATTGAGGAAATTCCTGATAAAAAAGAGCGAGGGAGACCACCAAAGCCTCCACAAGATCTTGCAAAAGCTGTACTGATGCAGCAGTATTTTGGAGGTTCCAATCGTGTAACCGAAGGACTTGCTATCCTTTTCAGGGAAAAAATGGAGATACGAAGCAGTTTTTCTTACAAAGCCATAGAAAGAGCCTATGAAATACCAGAAGTAACTTTAATTCTGCAAGAGGTATTCAAAATTGCCCAGGAACCAATAAGCGATAAGGAACATAATTTTTCAATAGATGGCACAGGACTACCAACCTCGACAAAGCAAAACTGGGAGCAGGATAAGCAAAAGAGTAAAACAAAGGGCTACGAGAAAATGGTTGCAATGGTTGGAACTACATACAAAATGATTTCTGCAGTAACTATTACAAAAAATCCGGAAGGCAATGAATCCCCTTATCTTGAGCCTCTTGTTATTGAAACTGCGAAAAAATATGGTGAGGTTGACCTTGTCACAGGAGATGCAGCATACATTTCTAGGGAAAACTGCAATATAATCGCAAGCATTGGAGCAATACCGAGAATTTATCCAAAGAAGGGAATTTCTCTAAGACAGAAGGGTAGCAAGGCATGGACCGATATGCTTCTTTGTTTTATCTCGGATCCACAAAAATGGCTTGAAGAATATCATTCCCGCTCTATTTCAGAAACTGCAAATTCGACATACAAAAGGGATTTTCCTGTACCGCTGCGAAGAAAAATAAATCTGAGGAGAAAACAGGAAGCCTTTACCAGAGTGTGTGATTATAACCTCAAAAGGAGATGTTATCTAAGGTATCTGGAAGGTATTCCTCTTAAAGTTGGAGGGTAACGGGGATTTATGTCCCAAAGCCGCGGAGACAGCAAACTATTTAAACTTCAAAATGGACAATATGAATATGCAGCAGCAGGAATTCCGTTTCAAGATTGACGAGAAAAGCGTAAAGGATATTTCAAAAAACATCGCCAATGAAGTAGCGGATAGGATTTATAATGAATTTTTGATTGCGAGATATATGCCGGAAATCACAGCAATAGAAAAGGGCAGCATAACACCTTTAAAATCCGAAGCTTTCAAAAACCAGTTGCAGCGGAGAATCAAATCAATGGCTGAATAATTCCATTATATTTTTTATTCCGCTTTCAAACGCATATTCTAATTTGTACATGAGTTGATTTATCACCTTCTGCTGCTTTTCCTTGTGCTCCCATCTGACAACGTAAAATCTTTCGTTCTCCTGATTGATAATCACATAAAGCCTGTAAGGCGGGCTCATGAATTTTAATTCCCCTAAAATGTATTTGTCTCTTACATGAAGCAATTTGACTGCATTTTTGCCCATGTTTTCAATCTTTTCTATTGATTTGCATATCAGTTCCAATTGCTTTTTGTCTCTTATGCTTTCAATCTCTTTTTGAAAAGACGGGACAATTATCACTTCAAATTTTTGTTCTGTCATTTATGTAGGTTATTCGAGTTTGAATATAAAGATTTTTGCAAATCTTTTCTCCATTCTTTGCCGTATCTCTCTTTCTCACTTTTGTATACCACTTCTGCATAATGACAATATGGTAATAAGGCATAAATCAGGCAAAAACCTGAGTGGCATGTTACCTCGGCGCCGCTATCTGAAGACGGCGGCAAAAACTTTGTCAATATGCAAAGTCGTGATGTTTAAACGAAATAAATACAACAGTTGAATCTCTAATCATAAAAATAATAACGAAATGACCAATATGCGCTCTTTTTAATCCCTTCATCTCATTGCGTAAGGGTTTGTAATGTTCCGGATTCTCCAAAATCTATTCAATTTTTAATTCTAATCGCTTGAATTATAACGATTCGAAGAGTTTCTTCCTGTCCCGGAGACCTTTGCATTTTATTGTATCTCCGCTTTCCGCTTCATTTATACCTTTTTTAATACTTTTCATAAACCCGGGATCGCTGTAAATAAGCAAATCATCTTTTAACATCTCAAGCTCTTCTTTCCTTGTATCAATTTTATTTATAAAATCCTCAAAATCAGATATAAGGTCAATCAATACATTTTTATGGGTAATTTTCGTCTCAGCCATTTCATCACTTAATATTACTTAGATTATCAGTTTCACATTTAAATATTTGTGGTCTTAGATAATGTCATGGATTGACAGGATAAAATCCAGTCATCCTATATATCCTGTCCATATTCGTTGCTGCCTGTGAGAAGGCAAAAGCCTGAGTGGCATGTTACCTCGGCGCCGCTATCGGGAGAAGAAGCGGCGGCAAAGTTTTAAGTAGTTTTAACCGAATTCCAGTGATATATGGCAATAGGACTTGGCGACATTTACGAGAAACTCAAAGAACTTATTACTATCACGGATAGAGTTAGAGAGAATACTGATGACATAAAAAATATAAAAACAGAACTTGTAGATATAAAAATGAATATCCGTGAGATAAAAAATGATATTTCCTCATTGAAATCAGAGCAGGCTGGGATGAAAAATGACATTCACGTAATAAAAGATACTGCATTTGAAACACGTTCGGATGTCAAAGCGGTTCTAATGAAATTAAAAACAGAGGAACGCATTGAATCTATCGAATCAATCCTGAGAGAACATATCGCTGCCTGCGAGAAAGCAAAAGCCTGAGTGGCATGTTACCTCGGCGCCGCTATCGGGAGACGGCGGCAAAGTTTTATAGCTTCTTAAATTTACATAATTTTTTGCATGCCATTTAAGCAATTTTCGGACGGGATAACAGAATTGACAGGAAAATCCAGTTCATCCTGTTAATCCTGTCCATATTCGTTACATTTTTAGGTTCCATTCGCCATTACTAAAGTGAGAACAGCAGGCGATTCGGAATGCGTGCGAACGATGGTTGCGTCTGCTGCCGGCTCCTTGAAAAACGTGCCGGATTACCAATCCGATTTTACAGGCACTAAGTTGAAAACCCTGATTTTAAAAATCTGTTCAAAATTCCAAAAAAAACGGATTGCACCGCAACCTTTAAATATAAACTTATGAATTAAATAAAAAGGTGATTTTATTATAAAACCATCTGCAAATATCAAAAATTACTTTATAGCCCTATTCTTATTATTAACAATAATCAGCATCACTGGATGCATCGGGCTTCAAAAGCCACAGGATAATGCAACAGGCGCCGAATCTGAAAATATCACCGACAGCAGCGTGAGGTTGAATATAAAAACCATAGAAGCGATGGCAGGAAATGATGGAAGGATATCATTGCTATACATGCGAGTCGCAACACGAGCAGGAAGTCAGCCCGTAAACTTATCTGAAATTATAATTAATATATCCGATGGTAAGGGTTCAATTGATTTATTTTATGAACCGGACAGTAATGTTAAAAAAGGCTACAACGTTAAACCGCTTATTGATACCGGACTGAAATTCACTCCTGATAAACCATTAATTGAAAATGGAGATTTCGTATCTATCATTATCGATACTGCCCGGAATGGAATTGACCTCGAATCAGGAGATATTTTACAAATATCATTCGAAAGCGCAAAAGGAAAAAAAGCCCATCCTCTGGAAGTTGATTTGGGAACACTGAACATCGGTTTGAACCGGATATACTAAATGAAGTATGCATTGATATCGATAACAAAATCAATCTTATTCCCTTTCCCTGTAATCCTATACTGACTATTTTTCCTCTTTTCGTTTTTGCTCATGCAGCTTTCACAGCGCGCGTTATGCCGGCGCCGCTATCGGGAGAAGAAGCAGGCGCAGCAAAGTTTTAAGTAGTTTTAACAGAATAGCGGTCATATATGGCAGTAGGACTTGGCGATATTTACGAAAAACTCAAAGAACTGATTACTATCATGGATAAGGTCAGAGAGAATACTGAACGTATCTCTAAACTCGAAGAAAAAGTTGATACCGGATTCAAGAATATGACCGAAGAAATGCACGGTCTTAAGGAAGAATTCAGAGGTTTTCGTGAAGAAACCCGATTAAATGATTCTGAACTCAGGGGAGACATTAAAGCAATCTTAAACAGGCTTGACATGAAAGAAGAACTATCAGCCCTTAAAATTCAGTTGGCTGAACATATCGCCGCCTGCGAGAAAGCAAAAGCCTGAGTCGCATGTTACTTCGGCGCCGCAGTGTCGCAAAGATAATTTAAATTGTCTGGTTTTTGACTATAAACGGCTCGTTCAATAACTATAAACCCGCAAAATACAATTAATATCCCATGATACTTTTTGATGATATCGGAAGCTATCCGCTGCCGCAAGGGATAAGCAAAGAATGGATAGCCTCTGCCGTAAAAAACAACGACCCTAAATTAATCAAAATTCTTCGCGATTCGATGCAGCAGAAAATAGATGCGGGCGTGGATGTGCCCACATATCCCCAGTTCCAGGATATGAACCAGCAGTTCCTCGGGATAATCAATGACGAATCAGCCCAGGAGGAGCCTCTCATCGTCCGCAAAGAAAAAGCAAGGATAATGGAGCTGTCTGCGATTGAAGAAACAGGCGCGGAATATTACAAAAAAAATGGAAAAAAACTGGATGTGAGGATATGCGTAACAGGTCCTGTTGAACTGTATTTGAAACAATTCGGCGGAGCGGCGTATAAGGATGTACTGGAAGCATTTGCAACCAGCATCGACAGGTTCATCGCCAATTCCATCGACAATGCAAAAGAGATACGCATAGCGACTGTTTCCATAGATGAACCCAGCATAGGGATAAATCCCCAGATAATGTTCAGTGAAAGCGACCTGGCAGGAGCCCTTGAAAAAGCCGCAAGAACATCGGCATCGCATAAGATAGATACTGAAATCCACCTACATTCCCCGCTTCATTACAAACTCATATGCAATGTACCATCCATCGGCGTAATCGGCGTTGAATCAGCTGCGAACCCATCGTATCTTGACCTCGTCGATAAGAAAGACCTTGCGGATTATGATAAATTCCTGAGAATCGGGGCGGCGCGTACAGATATTTTCGGCATGGCTGCGTCGCTCAACGAGAAATACGGAACGAACGTCTGGAAAGAACCTGCAAGGCTCAAAGAGATAACAACGCAAATGGAAACCCCGGATATCATAAAGAAGCGGCTTGAAAAAGCGTATGGCATATTCGGTGACAGGATAAAATATGCCGGTCCTGACTGCGGGCTCGGTTCATGGCCATCGCAGGAACTGGCTTTTGAACTTTTGCAAAATACAGGTCTTGGAATAAAGGAATTTCTAAAGAGCGCAAAATCTGGGGCAACCATTTAATAGGTAACCGACATTACTTGGTTTTATGCGAGCAAAACAACGGGTAAGCAATAAAAAAAGCAATAAATTCAAATCAAACCAGAATGGGTTTGGAGCGAAAACGGTAGTTGTAAAGCCGGCAGGTTACCCGTTAAAAGGTATGTTCCACGAATATCCGGAACCCTGCGAACTTGATGTCTTTGAATTCTATGCAAGGGAGCAGTGGAATGGATTTGTAGTGAAAAAAGGAGACTTTCTTTTTGACAAGAGGATGTTCCCGGATTT
>JAPZAO010000071.1 GCA_027460615.1 Candidatus Methanoperedens sp. | reverse complement strand
GCCCCAAGGCTCACAAGATATAGTGGAAAAACCACCCATACATTATTTGCTCCTATCTGTCGCAGGAAAAATCCAAAATATATGTTCCAGTTCTTTTTCAGGATGTCCCTGGAGAAATAATCCGCTTTCTTTTTTGTACGTACTTTTGTATCTTGCGTAACTGGCAGCGTCAATGTGATTAAGAAGGACGCAGCAAACAACAAAGATGCAATGGAAAAAATCTGCCAGTAAACTGCAATCACTCCTGCAAGCAGATTACCCACAGCCCAGCCCAGGGGCATGAAAGAGCTGAACTTCCCGATGCTGCGCCTTAAGTTGTAAACATAGAGCATCAGCACAGCGGGATAAATCCCAACGCTGAAGCCGGCAAGGGCGCGAATTACAGCAAGGCTGAGCGGGTCGTACGCAAAAACCTGGAGGAAAAAAGTCACGGCTGCGCTAGCGAAACCCGCATACAACAGCGTCTTTGGCGGATACGAATCCGCTGCCCTGCTGAAGATATATGTTGAAATGAATAGCGCTGCGCCGTAAACTGCCCCAATTATACCAATCTCCGTACCCGATGCGCCCATATTCTGGGCAAGTACTGGTATGAAAAGGCTGGACATCATCACAGCTGTATTGATAAAAAGCTGGATAGCGTTGAGTCTCATTAAGAGTTTAATGAAAAGATATGTATTTAAGCGATACAGTTTTTAAAACAATAAGAATTGAAATAGCGGCTCAATAAATAGGTAAGCATGACTTGTAAACATAAAACAACAGATGATTGTGGAAATATTATTGAATATTGTGGTGCGGGGAATTTTTCTGATGTTTTTACTGTGCATGAAGAAGAAATCGATACAAAAAATCTTGAAAAAAAAGGGAGAATACAATATTTCTATCACTCACCTCTTTGTGAGTTACCTATAAGAGATATTACTAATGAACAAGGGGAAGGATATAAATCAGAACCCCATATTGAAATTGGTGTAGAAAATTACCTTAGTCCTTGCCGTCAGACAAATATTGTTGCCTTTTTGGATCCTCACAAAAACGAAAGTTATCTTTTTTTTGTAACTTGCTGCAGAAAAGTAAAATCACCCTACCACGGTAAGACGTATATTGTTGGATACATGATAAAAGAAAAAAAACTGAATATTAATTCAAAGGAGAGAGCATGGTGTGCAGTAAAAGGTGAGACCCATATTTATCCATTTAACGATTCGATTCCATATGAAAATATATTCGGCAAAAGGTTCGCTCCTTTGAGACTTGTTAATAAAGAACAAACTAAACAGATTTTAGATTATTTTCAAGAACATACGGAAATCCCAATAAAAGATTGTGTTAGAGAAGTAAAAAGATTGGAGAGTATTTTGGAAGAACGTATACAGAACAAAATTCCCACGAGCGATGGAAAAATCCCTACGAAGGAGAAGCATAGTTGTAATGTGTTGCGTGAAGAAAGTTGTGAGTTTAAAAATGACGGTTGTTTAAGAGGTATCGCATGAAAGCAATGCTATTACGTATAGGCATTGACAAAGGCACTGACGGAACCTTAGCTCCAATTTTCCATGATGGTTCTTTTGAATTTATTCCAATCTCTGAGAAGGATTCGCAATCAAAAGAAGATAGGACTTATAAAAATACAATCGGTAGAACTGGTAAGCCACTATCAACTTATTTACCCAGAGGAATTGAGAATAGAACAATGCATTTTGATCCCGAATTTGAAACTTTTACTTATGGCGACCCCACATCAAAAAGAAACTATCTTTTAAAATTAAGAGAAGAAGATATGCTGGTATTCTATGCAGGATTATCACCATTTCAAAACAATATACACAAGACAGCACTGTATATAATCGGATACTTCGCAGTTAAAGAGGTATTAGATTTTAATCAATTATCACAAAAAGAAATCGAAGAATACTATCAACTTTATCCCAACAATGCCCATCTTAAAAGAAGTTATGACACTGAAGATTTGGTTATAGTTATTGGAGATAAAATCAGAAGTAAATTGTTAGATAAGGCAGTTCTAATTAGTCAACCGAAATACGATAAAAGAGGGAGAACTTATCAAGCAGTTTCATCCATGATGGAAGAATTACTTGGAATCTCAGGCTCCATCCAAAGAAGTATCCCTCTAAGAGTTATCACAAAGGAACATAATTTTAAAAATTTACAACAGATTCTTGGAATGTAATCATTATGAACTCTCTTGACTGGACAGAAAAATACCGCCCGCAGACACTTCCTGAGGTAGTGGGTCATAATAAGGCAGTTGAGGAACTTAAAAAATGGGCAGAGGCGTGGATACACGGGACGCCGAAGGATAGGGCGGTTGTGCTTTATGGAAGGGCCGGGATAGGTAAAACCACGGCAGCCCATGCGCTTGCGCACGATATGGGATGGGAGGTCATTGAATTGAACGCCTCCGACCAGCGCACTGCGGATATAATCGAAAAAGTCGCAGGTTCAGCCTCCCGCATGAGCACGCTTGATGGGAGCAACGTGAAACGGCTTATCATAATGGATGAAGCCGATAATATCCATGGAACGGCAGACAGGGGAGGAGAGCGGGCAATCCTCGAACTGATAAAGAAAACCGGCCAACCCATCATACTTATTGCAAATGAATTATATGACATGTCGGCAGGATTGCGAACCGCCTGCAAGCCAATCCAGTTCAATTCGGTAATGTCGCGTTCCATGATCCCGGCTCTTAAAAGAATTGCAGAAGCGGAAGGCGTTAAGTGCGGACTCGGTGTGATTGAAAAAATCGCGGAGAACGCAAATGGCGACCTTCGAAGCGCCATTAACGACCTGCAGGCAATCGCACAGGGAAAAACCACTCTGGAAATCAACGAGATAATCACAGGCGAGCGGGACAGCAAAGAGAATATCTTCAAGGTTCTTGTAAAAATTTTTAAAGGAACAAATATACGCGAAGCCCATGCTGCCACTTTCAATCTTGATGAGAATCCTGAGGATTTGATACAGTGGGTTGATGAAAATCTCCCGGTTGAATACACGGGGGCAAATGACCTTGAAGAAGGATATCGTTATCTTGGGAAGGCTTCTGTTTTTCTGGGAAGGGTCAAAAGAAGGCAGAATTATAACATGTGGAGATATGCGGGTGTGCTCATGACTGCAGGGATTGTGGTTGCACGGTCGCACCGCTATTCCGGTTTTGTGAAATACCAGCCGCCGTCGCTCTGGAGGAAGCTCGGGCAGACTAAGGGAATGAGGATAGTTCGGGATTCTACAGCAAAGAAAATCGGGACATACTGCCATGTCTCTATGAACTACACCCGCTCTCAATTATTTCCGTTTTTCAGGATGATGCTGAATGATGAAGAATCAGCCCCTCTTGTGGCTGCTTTGCTCGCACTTGAACCTGAGGAAATAGCTTTCCTGACTGAATCAAAATCCGTGACAAAAAAAGTCCAGAAAATTTATGAGGAAGCCAGGGCTTTGAGGGAAGCTGAGGTCGAGCATGAGGTGGAGGTTTTCGGGGGATTTGGCGCAAAGAGCCAGAAACCTGAAGTAGAGAGAGCAGAAGCTGAAAATGAAGAAACTGAAGTTAAGATTAAGAAAGAGGAGAAAAAAGAGGTTAAATCACAGAGTTCGCTGTTCGATTTTTGAATATATTCGGAAAGTATTGTATAAAATGGGCTGTGGGACAAAAATAGTTTAAAGTTCATTCTACAACAGTTTTAGTAATTATCACGTAAACCCGTCTTCCAATATATTTTTTCGGAATATCTGCCTTTGCTGAAGTTCCAAATGGTTTAACAATCCTTTCCAGAAAACCATCTATTTCACTATCCTTCAAAACCAGTTCTGTTTTTTTAAGTTCAATATTTCTTGGCATATTAGTAGATATTTATAGATATCTATATATACCTTTGCATCCTAAATAAGATTATGATGATAAACGAGGACATAAGGGATAGATTAAAAGACGTAGAAGAATTTCTGTTAAATAAGTACAAAGAGAACAAAGTAGAAAATAAACGAGATTGGCGAACATATGAACAGCAATTAGCGAATCGAATCAAGGGAGCAATCTGTAACCTTGAACCTTTGATAAATGAGGCCACGAATATCAAGATTCAT
>JAPZAO010000070.1 GCA_027460615.1 Candidatus Methanoperedens sp. | reverse complement strand
GGATGGTCAGTCTCGATATGCTCCCGACGCTCGGGTGTTAATCGGATCTCTCGACTGTGTATGTCTTTAAATAATTTCATTGCCTCAGCCACTTTCTATCACAGCCAGACCCGGGATTTTCCAGACGCCTTTTTCTATTTTTATAGCATGCAGGCTTTTAAGATTTTTCCCGAAATTGTTCAATAGTTGCGTGAAGAAGTTATCTTTTTCATAAATTATCTCATTAGCTTCGTAAATTTCAAGCATTAACGGAGAAACAGAATCCATTGCATGTGAAATTTCATCTTTGCGTACAAGAGTCATGTGAATTGGTGTAGCATATTTTAATTCTATATCTTCCGTAAGTTCAAGAGTCATTTTATCGCGCGCTCGCCAATCTTTTATGAGAGTTTCGCAGATTACAAGGACATCTATGTCAGAAGTGCTTGTAAAGTTGCCTTTGACTATGGAGCCGAAAAGTACAATGGCTAAGAGGTCTTGGTTGAACTGATGTTTAAGTACAGATGTTAGTTCTGAGATGAGTTTGGTTTGCATTTATTTTGTTAGGCAACAAAGAAATTATGGAAAGTTATTAGCTGAGTTCATACTTTTGTGTCTCCGGATTGTATTTGGGTGGAAATAGTTTATATTTGTATACCCAACCTATCCAACCATTTTCATATATTGATGCTGCATAGTCATCATAAAAGACTAATCCATAAAATTTATATTTTGGAGAGTTTAACTTTATTGTATTATTGTTTCTAAACAATTTATAAGTTGCATATTCTATATCGTTTCCATTGCCTAATTCAGCCATTCCATTTTCTTTAAATATATATGTCAATGGTGTTTGCCACTCTGCATCATATATTTCTACCTTAAATGGTAGTTGTGGAATTAATTCTTTTTCACTGGGTTTCAATAAATCCACTCTGATTATTCGTGTCTGCAAATCATTTATCTGCTGTTGCATGGAATTAATTTTATTCTCTAACTCATTTATTTTAGTTTGTTCCATTGATTGTGTATTTTGACTAGAAACTGGTGTAGGAGATACAACAGGTGTTTGCGGCTCTGTTGGTTTATTCGTTGAATTGCTTATACATCCTGAAAAAAATATTCCTATTATGACAATAGCTGTAATGATTATTTTACATGCTTTCAACGTAATCCCTCTTTATTTAATTAAAATGTTCTAATCTTTTTTCGTATATAAATCCATCTCAAATTTTCAAGTAATAGCAATGATATTCTCTATCTTATCATGCACACAATTTAAATCCTCAAAATTCCGATAATTTCAACTGCCTTCTTGAACACTTCTCCCCCGGAATCTCAACTGGATAAACACCGCTCAAACATCCCACGCACAAATCATCCATTGGAATCCCGATAGAACTCACAAGCCCTTCAATGCTCAAATACCCCAGGGAATCTGCATTAATCAAAGCCTCAACACCTTTCACAGACTTATAAGCAGCCACAAGCTCCTCTCTTGTAGCCATGTCAATCCCCAGGTAGCACGGTGAAATAATCGGCGGGCTGGCAACCCTCATGTGAATCTCCTTCGTTCCTGCTTTTCTGATCAAATCTATTATCCGCCGCGAGGTTGTCCCGCGCACAATGCTGTCGTCGATGAGCACAACGCGTTTGCTTTCTATATTTGGCTTTATAGTATTGAGTTTCAATCTGACCGCAGTCTCCCTCATATCCTGTCCCGGCATGATGAAAGTCCTCCCAATGTAGCGGTTCTTCATCAATCCTTCCATATAATCGATGCCCGAACTCTTGGAAAATCCTATCGCATAAGTAATTCCCGAATCGGGTACCGGGGAAACAATATCGGCTTCTACCGGATGCTCCTTGAAAAGCGTTGCCCCGATGCGCATCCTGACATTATACACAAGCTGTCCGTCTATAACAGAATCGGGGCGCGCAAAATAAATATATTCGAAAACACAGTGCGCGCAATTTCTTGATTTAACAAGCTGGCGGCTTTCAAACGACCCGTTGCTGAATGTCAGCATTTCTCCCGGAGCAACATCACGGATGAAATCCCCATTTAATATATCAATAGCAACACTTTCAGACGCCACAACAAAACCATTATCAATACGCCCAAGACACAGGGGTTTTACCCCAAGCGGGTCGCGGATAATGACAAGCGTTTTGTCTATCAGGATAGCAAGCGAATAAGAACCCACAAGCCTTTTCATCATCTCCCTGACAGCATCGGGAAGTCCGTTGTGCATGAGTTCTTTAACCAGGAGATGCGCAATGACCTCGGTATCAGAATCCGAGAGAAATATTCTCCCCTCTTTTACAAGCTCTTCTCTCAATTCTTTTGAGTTTACAAGATTGCCGTTATGGGCGATCGCTATCGTCCCGCTGCTGAAACTGACAAGAAGAGGCTGGCAATTCTCAATTTTTGAGCCGCCTGTAGTCGAATAGCGGACATGCCCGATGCCGACATGACCTTTCAGTTTCTGGATATCGGCTTTATTAAAAACATCAGGCACCAGTCCCATGCCTTTTAAAGTCTGGACGCAGTTCCCGTCATGGACGGTTATGCCGGCGGATTCCTGGCCCCTGTGCTGGAGAGAATATAATGCGTAATAGATTGATAGTGCGGCAGGCGCCTCTTCTTTATAAGAGACACCGACTATACCGCATTCTTCATGCAACCGGGGTCACCTTAATATCCGCATTTTTCTTGCCATTTGTATGATCGCATTCGTTTGGTCTTTCCGAATCCGCACGATGCACACATTTTTGTATGGGTATTAAATGAAACGCTTCCGCATCTTCTGCACTTTATATGGGTCTTATGCTGGCGCATACCCATTGACGGCGTACCTTTTGACATTTATTATCACCTTTTGTTATTTTTAAGGAGAAATGAATACTATGTTATCCCCGCGGACAACTACAGTTCCAAGTTTCTTTGTTTCGTTCTCTTTTATTTCCTCAGCTTTTTCCAGTACTATATTCATGTGAATATCGTAGCCCTGCAATTCGCCTCTGAATTCCCTTGAGCCCTTTAACCGTATCAATACGGATTTATTTAATGCATTGTTTAGAATGTCGAGGGGTCTGTTTCCCATATAACGCTCCTGAATATTAGTAAACTATTAATTCAATAGTGCACCAAAGTGGTCAGGACAATATTTAAAACTATTGGTGGCAAATGAAAACCTTTAAGAAAGGTTTATCAAAAGAAGGAGTATGCGCCATACCCCTATACGTCATAAAGGGGCGTAACCCTTTATGAAAATAAAATCACGGAATATATTGAGAAAAACCGAAGAAAAGGCTCTCGTCAATGATATTATGGAAGCCTTTGGGGATGTCTCTTCTTTTAGCGGAAAGAAGCTTGAATATGTACAGTCGGATGAATGGGATTTTATTTTCGTGGACGGTGAACCGCTATTATTCAAGATAGAAGGGAAGATATTCCCGACAGTAAAAGGCGCTCTCAAGTTGAACCCTTCCCGGCGCAGGATTGTGGTGGACCCCGGGGCAGTGAAATTCATTATAAACGGGGCTGACATAATGGCGCCGGGAATAGTGGACGCCGACCCCGCTATCAGGGAGGGTGACCTCGTTATAGTAGTGGAACAGGCTCATGGGAAGGCGCTCGCTATCGGAAGGGCTCTTATGGCCGGAAAAGGCATGGCAGGGGGAAAAGGAAAGGCTGTCAAATCCATACATTTTGTCGGGGACGAAATATGGAAGCTTGAACAGAAATAAATAAATAGATATAAACAGTAAGGAGTAAAGGTGATGATTTCATGGCGTCGAAATTTTTAGATAAGTTCCTTGGAAGCGGGAAAAAGGCAAAAGCAGAGGCAGAGGAATATCAAGAACTTGATTTATCGGAATTTGAAGAAGGTTTCAAAGATGAACCGACGGGTACTTTTATCCGGATAGCTGAACTTTCCGGGCTTGATATTATGCCTGAATTGAAGAAGCAGATATACGGCGGGAATATCCTTATGATTGATATATCCCCTGCAAAAAAGGATAAACTTGTTTTCGACAGGGCGATTAAGGATTTAAAACAGGTTGTTGGCGACGTGCATGGCGACATTGCAATGATAAAGGAAGACCAGGTTATCGTAACGCCGCGCGGTGTCCGGATCGACAGACAAAAGTTAAAGTGAACTCTGAACCAATCCACCCATTAACCGTTACCAGAAGCGTTTGTCCGCTTTGCCATAAGGAACTCCTGACAAACTGGGTTCCGGATAATATTCCTTTTTTCGGGGAAGTGATGCATATTACTTCCCTGTGCGAATGCGGCTTCCGGTATTCGGATACTTTAATACTGGCACAGAGCAAACCTGTGCGGTACGAATTGAAAATAAAAAACCAGGACGACCTTGATGCGCGGGTGGTGCGTTCCACGTCAGGGACGATAAGGATTCCTGAACTCGGTGTAAATATAGAGCCTGGACCGGCTTCTGAATCTTTTGTCTCTAATATCGAAGGCGTGCTTGACAGGGTTGAAGAAATACTTGGAATGGTGACGCGCTGGGGCGAGAAAGAAAAAACAGAGCGCGCACTGGAACTTCTCTCGATTCTTGAAAAAATTAAGGCAGGTAATTATGAGATAACCGTTATCATCGAAGACCCGCTGGGCAACAGCGCCATAATTGCAGAAAATGCCACGAAAAAGGAGCTTACGGCGGATGAGGTTGCTCATCTTAAAACCGGTATGATAATTTTTGAAAAATAACAGCATTTTCATAAGGCAAAAAGCATATTTCGTCATCCTGCAGCTTCTGGATTCAGTAATAGCCGGTAAAAAATATCCCGATATGCTGCTTGGCGGGATTTTTAAAAATGAAACTTTTTCATCAGCCGAAAAAGCAACCATCGTTGAGTTCACCTACGGAATCCTGCGCCACCGGGGGCGGATTGATTATATTATCGGACATGCATCAAGGGCCTCGCTCCCTGATATTGATTTAAATATTCTCAATATACTCAGGATTTGCACTTACCAGGCAGTGTTTACCGGGGCATCGGCTACAGCAGTCATAAATAACGCAACTGCGCTTTGCGTGGATGAGAAAAGGCTCGAAGGGTTTGTAAAAAGAACGGTTGAGGGAATAATAAAAAATAAGGATGAAGTAATCTTCCCGGATAAAGAAAAGGCACCTCTCGAATACATTTCGGTATATCATTCTCACCCTACATGGATTGTAGAAAAATGGCTGAAAGAGTTTCATGAACAAGGCGTTGTGGAAGCGCTATGTGCTGCCAATAATCACGAACCTCCTTTAACGATACGCGCCAATCCCCTGAAAATAAAACGCGAATCCCTCCGGGAGTCTCTTGACCGTGAGGGCTATACTTCATCGCCAACAAGTTTTTCGCCTTTCGGGCTTGTTGTTGATAAAAAAGAGGATATCTTTAAAACAGATGCCTTTGCGAACGGGGATTTTGAGGTGCAGGACGAGGGCAGCCAGCTTATTACTTTAGTTACTGGGGCAAAGCCGGGAGAATTTGTTGTGGATGCATGTGCGGGAAACGGCGGAAAGTCCCTGTTCCTTTCAGGACTGATGAAGAATAAAGGCGCCGTTATTGCTTTTGAAACCAGCGCCTCAAAGCTTGCAAACCTGAGGCGGAGGGCAGCGAGGGCAGGGGCTTTGAATATCCGGACTGTCGAAACTGACATGCTTGGTGAATACAAAAGCCGGGCTGATTGCGTTTTGATAGACGCACCATGTTCGGGCATGGGAGTATTTCGGAGAAACCCTGATTCGAAATGGAGGCTGACACAGGAGGATATAAGAGAGCTTTCTGCAAAGCAAAAAGAAATATTAAGGGAATATAGCAGTCTTGTAAAACCCGGCGGGAGGCTTGTCTATGCAACATGCACCATCAGCAGGGAGGAAAATGAGGAGGTTGTGCGGGGGTTTCTTGAGGAAAACATGGATTTCTACATGGTTCCTGCTTCTGAAATGAACCATGAAATATTTGGCAAATTTACGACGGAAGAAGGATTCTTCAGGTCGCTACCGCATATCCATAATACTGATGGGTTTTTCGGGGCTGTGATGAGACGAAATTGAATGGGAATGGGCAAATTAATAAATCATTTCCCCCTTTAAAAACGCCGCCGACCTTGCATCTTTCGGCGCCGTAAAAATGCCATCTTTACTGTTCACCTCGATCAATTCCCCGTTCAACAAAATCCCTGCCCTGTCTGCGATACGCTTTACCTGGTAGATATTATGCGTTGCAATAACGATGGTCGTTCCGCGCTCGCTCCGTATCCGTTTGATTATCTCCTCTATTTTCGCCACATTCGCAGGGTCAAGGTTCGCGGTCGGCTCATCAAGAAGAAGAATATCGGGGTCGTAAACTATAGCCCGCGCAAAAGCCATGCGCTGCGCCTCCCCGCCTGAGAGAGTACGGGCTTTTTGATGTTCCATCCCATCGAGTCCCACAATACTTAATGCATTCATGACTTTTTTCTTCATAGTTTCCTTATCCACCTTGCGGACTTCCAGCCCGTAAGCCACATTGTTGAACACAGAAGTATTGAAAATGGCAGGCGTCTGGAAAAGCATCGACATCCTGCGCCTGGCATCGATTTTATGGCTGCTGTTAATACCGTTGAATACAATTTTGCCATCCGAGGGCGTCTCTAAAAAGTTTAATATCCGAAGCAATGTGGTTTTTCCTACCCCGCTCGGTCCGATGAGTGCAAATATCTCACCCCGGTTAATCACCAGGTTTACGTTTTTTAATACTTCCTTGCTTCCAAAGGATTTGCATAGGTTCTGTATCCTGATTAACTCCTCAGCCATTTCAATCCCTCCTCTGGAAAAAGTTAGCCAGGATATTAACAGAAAGGACGAGGAAAATAAGGATAATCCCGAGGGCAATAGACGTGGATATATCGCCCTTGCTCGTTTCCGATGTAATCGCAGTCGTGAGAGTACGTGTCTCGGAAAGCCCTTCGCCAATTCCACCCACGCTTCCCGTGAGAGCGATATTGCCGCCCACGATGAGAATTGCGCCTACCTCTGCAAGCGCCCTTCCGAGTCCTGCAAGTACGGCTGTGATGAAGCCGAACCTCGCCTCTCTTAAAACAGCGACCGCAGCATCATTTTTGTTACCGCCGAGAGTATAAACAGTCTCGATTATCGGTGTGGGAACTGCTTTTATTGCAGCAAGCGAGATACCTGTTATAACCGGCGTGATAAGTATATACTGTGCTAAAATCATGGCTTTTTGCGTAAAAATCATATTCAAAAGCCCGAGAGGTCCTGCAGGCACGAACAATACGAAAATAACAAGCCCCACAAAAACAGATGGCAGCCCCATGCCCGTATTGATAAGAGTAATCAGCGCCTGCCTGCCACGGAAGTTCATGAAAGAGATAGCGAATGCAAGTGGTATGGCAGTAAGGGTTGCAAGGATAGTGGCAGTGCCTGATACTTTTATGGAAACGCCTGTTATGCTCAGGATATATGGATTTGCGTTGAATATCAGCTCAAACGCCCTGATAATTCCCTGGGTCAAAAAGTCAGCGCTGCTCATTTCCTGCCTCTTCTTTTTTATTCAAGTTTACCTCAACTGAAAAGATATACGTTCACCTTTTCGCCTCTTTCAATATCCCTGTCTGTTATTACATACCCTTCCACCACAGCAGAACGGGGAGATGCTGAAATGATTGCTGTCTTATATTCCTTATCAAATAATTTCATCTCTGAGCCAATATACCCCATTGTGTTTGCTGTGTTATGGGAAATTTTTACAAAAAGGATGTACTCAAAACCATTTTCAGGAAGAACAACGTCCTCATTTATCACAAACTGCCGCATTGCCCTTGGCATATCCGTGAAATACATTCGCAACACCATTTCAAGAGCAGTGAAAGCCCCTGTGGGTTTGCCCGGAAGTGCAAATACTGGAGTGTCGTTCACAATCCCGACGACAATGGGTTTCCCCGGCCTGATAGCCACCCTGTGGAATAGGAGTTCTCCTGTCTTTGCGATAATATCTGCAACAAAATCGCGCTCGCCCACTGAAACTCCGCCTGTTGTAAATACGACATCATACTTTTCGCATGCTTGCAGCAGCATTTCCTTTGTTTTGTCAAAGTCATCAGGAACAGCGCCCAAAAATACGGATTCACAGCCAATTTCCTTCAAAAAACCTTGTATCAGCACTGCGCTTGTATTTTTAATCATGCCGTTATAAATTTCAGTGCCGGTGGATATTATGCCCGCCCTGGTTTTTTTATAAACCGGGACTTTTTCGATGCTAAGGCTGTATAAAAGCGCCGCGCTCTGTGGCATGATGCGGTGATTTTTTTCAAATATCCTGTCTCCGGTGCTGTAATCCGAGCCTTTCCGGAATACGTTTTCCCATTTCATGAGAACTTTTCCATACAGGATATCTTTTTTAACCTCAGCATCCTCCATTTTCAGCACCGCATCAGCACCTTCCGGGAGTAACGCGCCTGTTGCGATTGCCACAGCCTCACCGCTTTTTATTTTTGCAATGGTGTCGCCTGCATATACCTTCCCTGCTATTCTGAGCGGATAACTATCACAAATCCGGACAGCAAACCCGTCCATTGCCGATATATCGAATGCCGGGGACATGGAATCTGCAATAATATCTTCACTGAGTTCCCTCCCCACAGAATCGTAAAGGGATATCTGTTCAGAATCACGCCTGAAGTAGTATGCGCTTTTAAGCTGCTTTATTTTCTCAAGTGCTTCATTGAGGATTATTGGAGAGCTCATAAGACCGTCTTTGCATAAGGGAACCACCACTGACGCGTTTTTCCAGTTCCTAAGTTAATATTTACATGCTTGGTGCTGACGAATTCCCTGATACCGTATCTGGATAAGTCTTTTCCCATCCCGCTATGCTTGATCCCGCCCCAGGGACACTGCGGATGCAGTGTGCATATTTCATTTACCCAAACCATCCCACACTCAAGCTGCGAGGACATGTACATTGCGGTATCCAGGTTCTTTGTCCACACAGATGCTCCCAATCCATATATGGTCTTATTTGCAAGAGCAATGGCTTCATCCATATTTTCAAAAACTGAAATTGCCGCAACAGGTCCGAACACTTCTTCTTTCATTACTTTCATTTCTGGAGTAACACCTGTAAGAACTGTAGGTTCGTAGTAATATCCTTCTTGCAGCGACAACGGTATTTTTCCGCCGCATTCGATTATTGCACCCTTCCTGACTGCATCTTCCACTTGCAGTTCAAGCTTCTCCCGCTGTTCCATACTGACCATGGGGCCTATATCCGTACCAGGATCTAAACCTTTTCCAATAATGAGATTTCTGGTTTTATTTACAAATTCTTCAATGAAACTATCTGCTATATCTGATTCCACAAAAATCCTTTTAGGCGAAACGCAAACCTGCCCGCAGTTCATGAATCTTCCCCATACCGCGCCGTTTATCGCTTCCTCAATGTCGGCATCTTTGAAAACAATAAAAGCATCGCTGCCCCCTAATTCAAGAGATATCCTGTGTAATTTTTCAGCAGAGTTTTTCATGATATTTTTACCGGTTTCCGCACTTCCAGTAAAGGATACCATATCTATATCCGAACTGACAAGACTTTTACCTGTGTTGCCGTCCCCGGTTACAACATTTATCACACCGTCCGGAATCCCGGCATCCTGGCATATTTTACCTATCTCTATCCCAACGAAAGGCGTCAGGTCAGAGGGCTTCAATACAACTGTATTACCTGCAATAAGTGCGGGAGCAATAGCCCATAATGGAAGAAGCATTGGATAGTTCCACGGCTTGATAACTCCAACCACTCCGACCGGCTCAAATCTGGTAAAGCTGAATGTATCCGGACTGATTGGAATCGCATCCCCTTCCAGGTATGTTTTACCCTCATTTGCAAAATATTTTACCATCTCGGAGGTTTTCAGCACTTCGATTTCAGATTCGAACAGCGGACGCCCCATTTCCATGGTTATGAGCGTCTTTAGTTCCTGTTTTCTTTTTAGAATCTCGTCCCCTATCCGGATAAAAATTCCTGCTCTTTCACTTATGCCAGTATTTTTCCAGCTTACCTGGGCAAGCCTTGCAGCCACGACAGCCTCTGTAACTTCTTTTTTACCAGCAAGACATACCCTCCCCAGAACTTCGCCTGTAGCAGGATTCGAAGATTCAAACTTCCGCTCGCATGGTATCCATTTTCCTCCAATCAATAATTTTCCTTCCAGCATGGTTATTACCTCATAATCTAAAATTTAAAAGTTATTTTATACGACTCTTTCCTCGCCTGAATATATATACAGATTCGGGTTTCTCACAAATGCCACCAGAGTCATCCCGACCATTTTTGAAAGCGCAACCCCGGTGCTTAATGGTGCAGCCTTGCTCACCACGATCGGAATCCCTGCACGCACCGCTTTTGCCACCATCCCGCCTGAAAGCCTTCCTGTTGTGACAAGGGCGCAGTCTGAAAGGTCTTTTCCCGAAAGCAGCGCCGCTCCGGCAGCCTTGTCCACAGAACACGCCCTGCTGACATCCTCGCAAAACGATACGATATCGCCTTCCCTGGTGCAAATAAGCGAGGAATGCGTGCCGCCTGTCCGCCTCCAGAGCTTACCCCTCTCTTTTATCTCTTCGATAGCATTCAGCAGCACTTCTTTTTCCATCCGAACGCTTGAGGTGATAGGTTCTATTCCTTCCCATGAAGATTTTATTCCAATGCATCCTGAACTCCTGACTTCTGTCCACAGTTCAAGTTCACTGTTATCGAGTGTGCTTTCGCAAAATACGGTATCTTCTTGCACACGTATCGAACGAATGTCCCCTATTCCTTTAAGAACACCCTCGCAAATGAGAAATCCCACAGCAAGTTCGCGAAGTTCTCTAGGCAGGGCAAGAAGGGTGACAAGATGGCGCCCGTCCAGCATGATTTTTATGCTTTCTTCTTCCACAACATCCAGTTCAAGTTCTTTTCGTTCCTCTCCGGAGATTTCCACACACTTTGTCAAAATATATGGGGCGGAAGGGTCGTGCGCCTCATCCTTCCAGTAGCTTGTCCATTTACCGCCCTTTTCCGCGTGCCAGCTTTCTCTCATTTCTCCATTAGTTTGTTTTGAGTTTCTTTATCTTCTCAAAGAGCTGCTTCATCGTATCTTCATTGCTCTGTGTGAACCCAAATGGCGACTTTGTGAAAGGCTGGAAATAAACAGGCACATCATCCAGCCTGTAGAACATGCCATCGCATTCCATGGCATCGATAACGCCTGGCAGTACAACGTCAGAAGCCAGCGTTGTCGGGCACGGCGCGATATCAAGGCATGCCATGGGTATCTCCTTCAGGTATTCAGCACACGTTGCAGGGAAATGGGATACAAGGTCAGCCGACATTACAAACGCAGCATCTACATCCCTTTCTCTGAGTACATCAACCGCCGTGTACTCACCCGGATTGTATCTCGGGAATCCCCGGGAAAAGTCCAGCCCGAAGGGGTAGCCGTAGAGATAAGATGCTATCTGGTTAAATCCCGCCACATTGCAGTGACCGCGAAGAGCCCCTATCACTAACTTGGTATGGTTGTTGAGTTCTTTTACAAGGTTTAATGCAAGCTCGGTATTCCTGTGTTTGCCGTATGATGATGCCAATCCCAGGCCAACGTATATCGAACCGAAGTTTGTGCTTTTCATCATCTCAAGCATCTGTTCCATAGTAGAAATGGGAACTCCGGTTATCTCTTCAACCGAAGGATGCGGTTTCTTTCCATGCAGAAGTGTCAGGAGGGCTGAGAGCAGTTCATAATCCGTGTTAGGCTTAAGCTGCACATGTAGGTCTGAAGCATCGGCTGTGATCGACCTCCTCGGATCAACCGTGATTATAGTCCTGTCAAACCTTCCGCGCTTTGTCCAGTATCCCCGCGGGAAGACACTGTACCGAGACATATGCCTTGGCATGGATTCAAGCGGATTGGCTCCCCAGTAAATCGCAAGGCTGCTCCTGAGTTTTGGCTGGCCCGCAGTGGATCCTACCCTTCCGGCTTCCTGAATACCCATGGCAGTCGGCCCATGGCATTCGGTAGCGTTTGAATCCACCACTGCACCAAGGTACTCGGCGATATGCAGACCCACCTCCATTGCTTCGCAGGAGGTCTCACTTCCCATGAAAAGGAGAGGGCGCTTTGCATTAACAAGGATTTCAGCAGCCTTGTCTAATGCTTCATCCCATTGCGCTTTTCTGAATGTTCCGTTCTCCTTTATCTGCGGTTCTTTTATCCTGTGATGGCTTACGATTTCATGGAATTTGGCATTGCCCATCTTGCAGGCATTCTTTACAGTGATGTTTTCACCATCATAATCCACCTGTATGTCATCACACGATGCCCCGCATACAGGACAGATAATATTCTTGCTGACCATGTTATCTCCTCCCTGCATAGACTTTGAGCACAATGTCTTCTGCGCTTTTTACTTCTTCCTCCGTGGCCTCTATGAACACCGGACTTCCCTTGTAGAGGGGAGACCCTGTGGAGAAAGTCTCAGGCTCTACAACCACGTTTGGCCATATCGATCTTGGCATGAATATCTGGTCGGGAGTGACCGAATCCTCACACTTTGCAGTGACAACGACCTCACGCGTTTCATCACGCGATATCACTTTTATTCTTTTAGGACAGCCAAGTTCTTTGAATATCGTGGGATGAATAACTGCCACCGCGCATTCCTCCTGGTATTCGGGAGAGAGCTTGTCTCCGCCCTTGGCAAGCCTGCCCTCGTTTATCGTGCTTCCTGAGTTCAATAATACCTTGATTCTCATTTTTCACACCCCCTCATTTGCATCCTTTGATGCATACAAAATTCCTTTTGGTGACTTACTTATCGCATAGTCGCCCGCGAATTTCATGAATTCTCCTGATAGCACCGTTTCACCGACTTTCGGGTTCTTTTCAGTGCCTGTATATTCAAAGCCGGGTGATAATTGTTTGATCTTCCCGCTTACGACAAAAGTACCCCCTGCCATTTCAGCACCAACGCCACGGATCGCATCGCCTTTTACCACAATAAGACCATTATTCATTCTTATCCCTGGGAAATTCTCAACGCTCCCGCCAACATGGATCTCTCCTCCGCTCATTCCGCCTCCGAGCTGGCTACTGGCGTTACCGTCGATCAGTATCCTCCCTCCATTCATTCCTCGCCAGCTTCCCCTGTAAGCGCATCCAACATGGTCGCCGGCATTCCCGGTTATGTGCAGAGTTCCTCCTTTCATCTCCATGCCAGCCCATGAACCTGCGTCGCCTTTTACGAGGATGCTTCCTCCTGTCATTTCAGAGCCGACATGCATGCCCGATGAGCCTTCTATCACTATCTCCCCTGCTTTCATGCCATGCCCGATATGCTTCACTCTTGATACATCGCCTTTTACAATGATTTTCATATCTGCTGCCGTGCTCCCTGCGCTTCCCTCAACATCAAAGAAATCTGAAAGCGGAAGTTGTTTTGCTCCCTGCCAGACAATCAACTGTTCAATTTCACTTATCGTCTTTCCCACAAAGATATCCGGGTTGATGACTTCTGCCTCAACCATGATATCGATGCTGCCTTTTGGTCTGAGTATTACTTCGCTCATAACTTTCACCTCCCCACAATCGCTTCAAGGGGTTTGTTTACCTGCACCGGCGCAGGGTTACGAATATACTTATCAGGAACGGGATACTGCGCAAAGCCCAGGGTGTAGTACTTGAACCACTCTTTAACGTCTTTTAACATTTCTTTCTCAATCCCATCGTCCATATGGGCTTCGCTGAAGAATGTCCTGCCATGTGGAACTGATAGTATCTGTCCGTTCTGCGCCACAACCCCGCCGTCCTTTATTGTGTAGGCGGCATTCTGGAACCCTCGTATGATCTTTGTATAGTCGTTTACGTCAAATTTCGTCGGATCGAAGTCGTAGATGGTAACATCCCCATCTGCTCCTGCTCCGAGATGTCCTTTCCTGTGTGCTATCCCCACAGTCCTTGCGGGGTTTGCCCTTGTGAGGATTGCTATCTCGTTGAGTGTCATTTCGCGGTCAGTGCCCCCAAGGCTGCTCCTGTCCTGCGCCCACTTATGGCATTCGGCAAATGTAGCATCCCTGGCTTTCTTTGACATGAGCCATGTGATTACCTGCGGGTACTTGGTGAATGGCCCTCCGTTAGGATGGTCGGTGGTCAGGATGGTCTTCCAGGGATCATTGACAAGAAGCAAAAGCTCAAGCCCGATAGCCCATTCCACGCTGTGTACCGGATTTGCCTTCAGGTAATTGAATGAAAGAATACCAGAACCGCACTCAAGCTCAACGTCCTTATTAGACCACTTGTTGCCGGTTAGTTTGTAAAGATGATGTATCGCAGGCCCGTCCCCGGTCATTACTGTTGCCGGTCCGAAGGGAACAGCGCCGTTATCTATCACAACATGATCAGTCTTGTTTACATAATCTACAATACCTTTTGCCCCGGAATTAAAATCCCCCCATGAGGTACCGCCGAACGAGTTGAACTGGGCATGCGCCAGATAAACGCTCTGGGTTCTCTTCGGGTCGATTTTTGTCTTTTGCCATTCTACATCCATGTTGCATTTGACCTTCACATCGCGAGTCACTTCAAGAGAATCCCTTGTAGTTTCCCAGCATCCCGGATGCCCCAGATTATTGGCATGAAGGTGCAGGGACATGGGCATTCCCAGCATTTCGTTTACTTCTGCAAGTCCGTGAATAATTTCCCTTGGAGTGATTCCAAAATGTATATTAGGCTCATCCAGCGAACTCACGTTCTTTCCCCAGCCCCAGTTCTCAACCCCGGCCGGATTGACGCACTTTATGCCGTATGCTTTATGCGTTCTCATCATCCACGCCACATACGCGGCGGCTTTCTCAATATCCCCAGCCTTGAGGTAGCGCATTATGAACCAGTTATTTCCAAGAACAAGATACCCTCCCATGTCCAGAATAGGAGTTGAGCGCATTTCTTCATGAGTATGACGCGCTTCCATTGGAGGTATTGCAGCCTCAAATACCGTGGTATATCCCATTTTTGCATAATCATAACCCTGGACGTACACCGAAGGTACCGTATTCCCGCTCCCGCTGTGGGTGAGGTCTGTCTTTTTGGTCACCCATTTATAGCGGTCCTCAGGACACATCATCCTTCCTCCGTTCACCTTTGCGCCGGCGACGTGGGAATGCGAATCAACACCCCCTGGCATTACAGTCTTGCCCTTTGCATCAATCACTCTTGCATCCCGCAAACTGCTGCCTTCGAGTTCATCTACGATCTTGCCATCTTTGATAAATATGTCCTTTATTTCCCCATCGATTTCATTCAACGGATCGAAGACATATCCGTTTCTAATAACCATTGTGCCTGGCATCATGCCACCTCCTTTTTCTCAAGCCGTATCGCATCAGTTGGACATATCAGGCTGCATGTGGCGCATGAGCCGCATACTTCCTGATTTACCACATTCACTTTGCCGTTTTCAACCTCAAGCAGCGGCTTAGTGTCGAGTTCATTGAGATGTCCGGCTGCAAGATAAGGATCTGATAATGAATTTACAGGGCAGGCGATTACACAGTTGCCGCATCCAAGGCACGCCTCTTCGTCCGTTATAAGTGTTGAAGTCAGCACAGGTCTTGTAGTCGGCTCCGCGGTGAGCTTTTTCTCAAATATCTGCTTTTTCTTCATATCAGGAAGTATTGCAGTCTTCCTTACTGTTATTGCCCCAACAGGGCAGGCCACGGAACAGGCGCCGCAGTATATGCAGGCATCAGGCCTGTGCGTCACTTTCTCAACCCTTTCCCCGGGTTTCCACTCCTTGTTAAAAAGGGCATCGCATGGACAGGTATTCACACAGGTGCGGCATGTCTGGCACACACTCTCATCCCTTGAAAATTCTCCTGAAAATGGTTTCTCCATTGTTATTGCCTCAACAGGGCATATTGAGGCGCACCAGCCGCAGTGAACACAGCATTTCTGGTCGATGATGGTTTTCCCATCCATGCTGAGGCTTCCGTCCTGGGCAAGTTTGCGTTTCTGTACTTCTATGCAATCCTGCGGGCACACTTCTTCGCACATGCCGCAGTGCACGCATTTTTCACTGACCAAAGTGGGCTTCAAAGAACCGTAGAGATAGGAGTCGTCCATCTCCGCCTTGCCTGCTTTTCTTACTTCAAGCGCGCCTGTCGGGCAAACCTTTGCGCACATGCCGCATATAAGACAGCCGCCTTTTCCTTTCTGGAGAAAGTCCTTGTTGATAAGCCCCCGTGCCACCGCTCCAACCGAGCCTATCACCAGGTCGTCTTTGGGACACATCATTGTACATGTTGCGCAGCCTATACACTTTTCCGGAAGATATACCAGGGTCTTATCTTCCTTTGTTTCAAACACTACCTCTTTCATATATTACTCCTTTAATACTGCAATATTTTCCATACAGGCAAGGCACAGGGCCCCATCGTTTTTTTGAACAAAACTCTCACCGCACTTATCGCACAGAGCTATGCGTTTTTCTGGTTTTTCTGATAATTCTATGTTCATAATTTTGTATGTGTAAACCCTCTCCCCGGCATCGATCAGCAAAGAAACTGCCTCCTCATGAGAAACTTTTCCGGTTTTCATGTACCATTCATGAAGTCTCGGATATTGGGCCGTTTTTGCAGGATCAAGCACTATCCGGACACTTCTAATCAGCGTCTGTCCTTCTGGCGCCCTCTTGTTCACCACAACAGCCATCTTGCCGTAATCCTTGATTTTCAGCTTCTTGTTCCCGATGGTGCACCCGGCAAGGATCTGGAACGGGTCTGGAAGGCAATTATACGTTTCACAGGTGACATACAATTGCTCCCCGAAATTCGCATCCAGCACCCGTCTTGCGATATTGAGCATCTGGATGCCGATGAATGCGCCTGTGCTCAGGTATCCATGGAATGAACTCACCCGCTCTATCTGGAATAATAGATATGGATCAGTGATTTTCTTTATTACATCGTCCATGCAAAGCTCCCTTACAGCTGGCGCTTTGAACGGGTTGCCATAATCTGCACGAATGCAAACGTTGGGAGCAGCGTGATTCAAACCCGGTCACCTCAATATTTTCACGGACTTGTCACGTTGCCCGCATCTTCCTCGGGCACGAAAAGCGCTTCACCGTATTTGTCCTTGCCGTAATTCCTTATTATGTCCTGTCCCTGCGGAGATGTCGTATAGTTGACATATTTCATTGCAAGGTCGTATTTCACGTTCGGGAACTTCGCCGGGTTTACAGCCATGACATGGTAGGGGTTGAAAAGATACTTCTGGTCAGATTCGAAAAGGAGCCTCAGTTTTATTTTATCCTTCATCGCAAGATATGTTCCCCGGTCGGAGAGAGTATAGCCATTCTTGATATCGGCAGTAGTTATGGTCTCGCCCATGCCTTTTCCTACTGATTGATACCATGTTCCGGCAGGCGTGATGTTCGCGGCTTTCCAGATTGATTTTTCCATTATATCTGTGCCTGAGCTATCGCCGCGCGATATGAAGGGGGACTGCTTTGCGGCTATCCTGCGGAAAGCATCCGTAGCATTTGTTGCATTTTTTATTCCTGCAGGGTCGTTCTCAGGCCCGATGATTACGAAATAATTGTACATCATATATTTGCGGTTTATGAAACTCCCGTTGGCAACTGCCTTTAATTCAGCCTGGACTGCATGCACCATTACCACGTCCGCTGCCCCGAGTTCTCCTGTGGCTATCGCCTTACCCGTACCTTCACATACCGTTTTTATTTTTACGTTATTTTCTTCCTCGAATTTTTTGTTCAGCACATCGAGCAATCGCGTATCGCAGGTAGAAGTTGTCGTAGCCAGGCGCAAATCCTGCGGAGCGGATGCTGTCGATGTCGGGGATGTTGTATTTACACTTGGTGCCTGCTGGACGCAGCCAGCGAATAGCGATATTAAAATCGAAACTAAAATTATTTTAGCAAAAATGTTTTTCATATTATTGCCTCTATATGTTTACTCAAACATAATGCTAATTAATAAAAGTTTCGAAAAAGTTGTGCCGCTCTTAATATTTTAATTAAGAAAAAGATTCGGTCATTCTTTCCCTATCATGACTTCAGTTGCTTTTACAACCGCCAGTACTTTATCGTCTTTTTTGATTGCAAGAGCATCAGCAGCCTCTTTCGTGATGACCGCTGTTATCGTTGTCGGCTCTATAGAAATCTTAACCTTTGCGATAAGACCTTCTTTTTCAACTTCTATTACTTTGCCTTTCATCTGGTTCCTTGCAGAGATTTTCAACCCGATCACCTCCCAGAAAGTTTTGTCATAAACGGTTTGTGCAAGTATTACTTGGTATGTATTGTATTCCTCAAGCAAGTTTATTGCTTTTTCGGTCAGGAATGTACCCTGGGCTTTTCCACCCCGTTTTTTAATTATCACAGGCTCACCCACGCTCTCTTCAATTTCTTTAAGCAGAAGCCATGCATGTTTATAAGAAATTTTCACTTTCCTGCATGCTTTGTTCAGCGACCCTTCCTCATTTATAGCTTTTAAAAGAGCAGCCTTCCCTTCTCCCATAATCGGCTTCTCCTCATCGTTAACCAGCCATATTTTGGTTTTAGCTTGTGTCCTATTCATTGTGTTCCAGGATTCCGTTAATTCGTTATTGCGCTATCGCCAATACCGCGGATGGTGTGAAAATACTTGTTTCACTTAATTCCTTTATTTTCTGGGCAGTCTTCTGCATATTGATAAGTACAAGCCCCATCTGGACATTCTTACTGGTTAACACTACCAGAAGGGCATGCTCCCCGACACGCACGGTTACGATGCGGTTATTTTTGGATTCAAAAAGCAATGTATCGATATTCTCGCCGGAAAGTTCTTCCATGGTCTCTCCTGCACGTTTGAACGCTGCCGCACAGTATGCAGCAAAGGTTTCTTTGTTTACTTTTCCTGAAGTCGTGCTTGCCATAATCAGCCCGTCATCGGTCACCAGTGCAGAGCTTAAAATATCGCCTGTCGAATTTTCCAGTTGTTCAAGTGCAAGGTGAAATAATTCAGCTTTAGTAGCCATCTTAATCACCGAATGGTCCTTGCTAACGATTTTAGCATTTTTGTCAATACGTATACGGATATTATCGCAAACACCCCGAAAAGCGTTTCAAGAGTTTCCCTGATTGAATAGGGTATTGTACAGCCAATACTTGTTATGAGAGCCATGAATTTCCATAAAAGAGCTAAAATCGCGGCTATCTGGAATAACATGAATACTTTTACAAATCCCCCCGCCGCCCGGGTTCCGAGCATGTAGGTTGTTAAAATAGTTATTGAACTTCCCGCTATCCATACGAGATTTTCTATTGAAGATATGATATTTTTCAAATCATCGGGTTTTATGCCTGCAAAAAAGAGGAAAAGCATGACAAGCGGGAACACAAGAGCAAGAACAAAAGGTAGACATGTCGCAATCTTTGGAATTGTTTTTCTCATGTAAATCAACACATACAAATAGATAAACAGCGAAGTCATAAAAATTGCAGACCATATTCCGAAAACATATCGTACTGAAGCAATCAAAGATGAACTACCCAAGTGGCCTAATTCGCGGATTCCGAAAAAGAGGAAGGTTAAAAACAAAAAAGTCCATGGCGTATCACCTACCTGCCACAGTTTCCGGCTCCTGTATGCTGTGAAGACAAGGATAAGGGAAGCCCACCAGAAAATATTTGAAAGGATAACGTGCACCCCGATAGTTTCCTCAATTCCATTTAAGAAAGGGGTAAGTATCATAATCCTGTAAATAATTTTATCATTTATATCACTTGTCATGATAGGAAATGATGGTTAAGAGTTATGACCGATATGTATAAATTATAGTATCGTTAATTAAAATTTAACATAATTCAAGTGGAGGTAAAATTTATGGCAAAGAAAACAAAACCCAAATCAACCAAGCCTGCATCTTCATGGTGGAAAGAAAGAAGTAAAATTGCAGCAAAGACCACTGCGTCCAAACCGGCTAAACCAAAAGCAAAAAAGGCAAAAGCAAAGAAAGCATCCAAAGCAGAAAAAGGCGAGATGTATTACTGCGAAGTTTGCGGAAGCGAGGTCGTCTGCGTAGAAGACAGCGCGGGTTCAATTGTTTGCTGTGAAGAACCGATGTGTCTGGTGTGCTGATTAGACCAAATTTTTATTTTTTATTTATTTTTACTTTTTTCCTCATTACTTAATCTGCCACCGGCTCTGGTATTTCAATCCTGAAAGTTCGCTGCATTCCACTCCTTTTTCCTGTATCAGGATTTTGAAGGTATCACCCATCTCCATCATCAACGTCTTAACAGGCAGCATTTTTTTAAGATAATTTTCAGGTTCATTTTCCTGCAATTTTTTCAGGTATTCTTCAATCCCAAGCCCCACCAGGAAATGCGACTGGTCTGTGAAACCACACAGCTCAAGCCCGTTTTTGAGGCCCCAGTATTCCAGCGCCGAGAAATTCACATGGGACGTAATATCCTGCTCCCCGATATGCTCAAACGGCGTCTCATTTGCGGTATGCTTATAATAGCACATCAGCGTCCCCCTGTTCCTGTATTCCTGGTATAATTCAAAAGACGGGTAGCCGTAATCTATTGTTATGACAAATCCAACGTTCAGAGATGCCCCGATTTCTTTTATCCATTTTATAGCGTCAAGGTTTACCTCAGTCCTGTATCCTTGCGGTAAAACCACTCCAAGTTCATCAAAATAATTTCTAAGTTCATCCGATGCGGGTTTTAATATTTCAATAAAACCGTTCTCATAACCAACAAAGACTTCCATCAGTTCTTTTTCCATGACGACCAGGTGTACGGGAAAGGCATCCACAAGCTCGTTTGAAAAAATGCATCCCCTGATTCCCCTAAGCTCTTCGATTGAATCATGCCAGGTAACTTTTTCACGAAGTAACTTTTTTTGTTCCTTGCGCATTGCAGGGCTTTTTTCGATTATGCAAAAATTCAGGTTTTCATACAATTCCTCATTTTTTTTTAGATATGCAAGGACATCGCATGAAAGAAGACCCATGCCAGCCCCCATCTCCACGACTGTGAACTCTTTCCGGCCAAGAATGCGCCACATCTCTTCAAGCTGCCTGCCTATTATTTCCCCGAAAACAGGTGTCAGGTTGGGACTTGTATAGTAATCCCCGGTTTTTCCGATTTTATCCCTGGAAGAGGTATAATAACCAAGCCCGGGATAATACAATGCCATTTCCATAAAATCACGAAAAGAGATAGGACCGTGATGCTTGATTTTTTCTTTAATGATTTCAGACAAGGACATTATACTTGTATTTACTTGCC
>JAPZAO010000069.1 GCA_027460615.1 Candidatus Methanoperedens sp. | reverse complement strand
CGCCCTTGCGCTCGATGAGGGCGTTGGTGAAGAGCGTGGTCGCGTGGACGGTCCGGGAGAAAGCGGTTGGATCGACTCGGGCCTGGCCGAGCAAGCCGGCCACGCCGGCCGCGACCGCGCGCGCCGGGTCGTCGTGGGTGGTGAGGACCTTGCGGCTCCAGCGCGCGCCGGTGTCGTGGTCGTAGACCACGAGGTCGGTGAAGGTCCCGCCGATGTCGATGCCGAGCGAGTACTGGGCCACCGCCGGGCCCCCCTCAGCGCGCCTTGAGCTTGAGGTCCTCCGCGGGCGCCGAGTAGGAGAAGCCGGGAATGAGCCCGGCCCCGCCCTCCTCCACGCGCGGGCCGACGCCCCAGATGAACGCGAGCTCGTAGATCGGGATGTTCAGCACCTGGTCGTGCATGATCTTCTGGATCTGCCCGACCAGCTGCTCGCGCTTCTTGGGGTCGAGCTCACGCCCCTGCCGGACGTACAGGTCGTCGATCTCGGGCAGGCTGCCGTAGGCGTAGATGCCGTTCTTGGTGAGGTAGGGCTCGATCCGGGTGGCCGCGTTGCCGAAGGCGGCGGTGATGACCAGGATCATCCCGTGGAGCTTCTTCTCGCGCCACGCGGTGAAGTAGGCGGCGCGCTCCATGGTGCGGGCCCGGGTTCGGATCCCGACCGCCTGCAGATAGCCCTGGATGGCCTCGCCCATCGAGTTGTAGGGCGGGAACGGGTAGAAGTCGCCCGCGTCGAAGCCGTTGGGATAGCCCGCCTCGGCCAGCAGCTTCTTGGCCCGCGCCGGGTCGTAGGCGGGCGGCTCGTAGGTCACCGCGTACTGGAAGATGCGGGGGACGATGCTGCCGGTCAGCCGCGAGAAGCCGAGGGTCTCGGCCTGGTTCACCGCCTGGCGGTCGATCGCGTGGCTCGCGGCCAGCCGCACCCGCCGGTCGTGCCACGGGGACTTGGGATCCCACTGGTCGGGCAGCTCGAGCCAGAAGGCCCCGGAGAGCAGCGGCGCCTTGACCTGGTAGCCCTTCGTCTTCTGGATGGCCTCCGCGGTCGGGCCGGTCAGGAGATAGGCGATGTCCACCTCGCCGTTCCGGAGCGCGGCGGCGCGCGTGGACTCCTCCGGCATCGAGCGCATGACCAGGCGCTTGACCGACGGGGGCTTGCGCCAGTAGCCGTCGAAGGCCTCCATCACGATCTCGACGCCCGGCTTGAACGAGACCACCTTGTAGGGCCCCGCCCCCACCGGCGCGGTCTTGAACCCGTCCTCGCCCACCTGCTGCACGTACTTCTTCGGCACGATCCAGGCGGCCCCCGAGGCGGTCGTGCCGTAGAAGGTCATGAAGTCGGCCCACGGCTCCTTCAGCACGAAGCGCACCTGGGTCGGGCCCAGCACCTGCACCTCCTTCACCTTCTCCTTCAGGAGCGTGGCGCTGGCGCCCTTGTAGCGCTCGAAGGAAAACTTCACGTCCTCCGCGGTGACCGGCTCCCCGTTGTGGAAGCGCGCGTTCTTCCGGATGTTGAAGGTGAACGTCAGGTGGTCCTTCGACTCCTGCCAGGACTCGGCCAGGCTCGGGGTGTTGAGCCCGCCCGGCATCGGCTTCACCAGCGCGTCGTGCACCGCGTAGAGCACCATGAACGGGGTGCTGAACGCCTCGGTCTCGGCGGGATCGAGCCACTTGGGGGCCAGCGTGACGTGCAGGCCCCACCGCATCTCCCCTTCAGCCGCGGAGGCGGGTGCGGCGGGAATGACGAAGGCCAGGCAGAGCGCGACGGCGACGGCGGCGAGAAGGGCGGATCGGCGCGGGTCGTGTCTGTTCATGGCTTAGAAGATCGCGAGCGGGTGCGCCGGCGCGCCGGTCGCGCCCACCAGGCGGAGCGGCGTCGCGGTGAACAGGAACTCGTTGCGCCCTTCCTCGGCGCAGGCCCGGGCCAGCCGCTCGGGATCCGAGTTGTCGATCAGGGCCAGGCCCAGGAACGGGATCGCCAGGTGGGCGGACATGCCGAAGCCCGGGTAGCGGCTCGGGCGCTCGTCCATCATGTCCCACGAGATTCCCGCGATGTCCTTCTCACGGAACCACTCGAGGCAGGAGAGATTGAGCCCCGGGTGCTCCGAGATCCGCGGCTTCCAGTCCGGATTCTCGAGCCGGAACTTCTCGTCGCCGCTCCGCACCACCACCACGTCGCCCGGCTCGACCTTGACGCCGGCCCGCCGCTCCGCCTCGTCGAGCTCGCGCGGTGTCACCGGGCGGCCCACCGTGACGTAGCCCCCCTTGCGCCCGGCGGCCACGTCGAGGAACACGCCACGGGTGGTAATACCATGTTCAAAGATCGGGTCGATGGGGCACCAGAGGGCGCCCTCGGTGGTGAGGCTCTCCGCGAACGGCCGGCCGTTGTAGAGCTCGCCGTCCCAGCCCACGTGGCAGAGCGCGTCGACGTGGGTGATCCAGAAGCCGTGGTAGACCATGTCGAAGCGGTCGAGCACCACGTCCACCCGCTCGCGCTTCGACGGAAACGTCATGTGGTACATGTAGACCGGCCGCGGGACCACGTCGCGCGCGAGCGACACGGTACGACCCTTCTTGATCAGCCGCTGGGCCTGCGCCTGCTTGGCCGGGGTGATCAGGTTCACGGTGCCGAGCTGGTCGTCGTGTCCCCAGCGGCCCCAGTTGTTCAGCTCCTTGAAGTAGCCTTCGACGCGGTCGCGGGTGGGCAGCGGGGCATCGGCCATCGGACGGGTCCTTTCTCCGAGCGCAGGATCTAGCGGCGGGCGTACAGCCGGAAGCCGAGCGCCGAGGATGCGAGGAACAGCACGACCACAGGCTGCCCGAGCGCGTGCGCGTCCCGCCGCGCGAGGGACAGGACGACCCCCGCCGCGAACGCCGCCCACGGGCAGAAGAGCCCCGCGCCCGGCCATCCGAGCGCCACCCGGTAGGGCGCGACCGCCCCCGCCAGACCGGTCGGGAGCACGTCGCGGACGGAGCGGGAGCGGGACACGGCCAGCGCGGCGCTCGTCATGGCCTGGAAGGTAGCACGGCCGGGGCCGGGCCGGCACGTCACGAAAGCTTAGTGGCCCGGCGACGGGCCGGCAACGTCCACCCGGTACGCTCGGGGCATGCGATCGAGCTCATATCGACGTCTCCTCGTCCTGCTGGACGGGACCGACCGCGGCGAGCGCGCCCTGGCCTGGGTGCGCCACCTGGCCCGGGGTCCCGGTAGCGTGATCCACCTCCTGATGGTCGAGCCGGCCGCGCGGGCGCGGCGGGTCGACGGGCGGACGGTGGCCTTCGTCGATCAGCTCGAGGATGGCGCGCGGGCCGCCGCGGGCGCGTATCTCGGGCCGGCCGCGGCCCGCCTGCGGGAGGACGGCGTGACGGTCTGGACCCACGTGCGCGTCGGCCGGCTCGCCCAGGTCACCCGGGCCGTCATCGAGGAGCTCGACGCCGACGTCCTCGTCCTGACCGACGGCGTGGCGCGGCCGCTGCCGCTCCATGCCACCCCCATCCCGGTGCTCATGAGCGGGCCGCGCTGTCGGCGGTCCGCCTAGGAGGAATCCATGAAGATCAAGACCCTGCTCACGCGGCCGGCCGTCACGATCGAGCCGGCCACTAGGCTCCGCGACGCGCGCGCGCTGATGCGGCGGCGCGGGATCCGTCACCTCCCCGTGCTCGAGGACGGCCGGCTGATCGGCATGCTCGCCGAGCGCGACATCGACCGCGCGGACGCCTCGAGCGTGCCCGAGATCGCCACCCACGACTGGCTCGGGCCTCTCGCCGACCTGGTCGTGGCGGACGTCATGGCGCGCGGCCCGGTGGCGCTCCATCCCGAGACGCCGGTGGCCGAGGCGGCCCGGCTCGCCCGCGAGCGTCGCGTCGACGCCTTTCCGGTGGTCGACTCCGACGAGGTGGCCGGCGTGGTCACGCGGAGCGACCTGCTCGCGGTGCTGAGCGGCCTGCTCGAGCATCGCCATCCGACCGGCCTCGGCCACGTCCTCGCCGCCACGAGCCTCCGCCCGGGCGCCCGCCGGGCGCTCGGCGAGGCGCTGCGGATCGCCGCCACCGCGGGCGCCGCGGTGACCGCGCTGCACGTCCTGCCGGCGTAGAGCCGCGTCCCCGGGCTCGAGGGCGCGACCGCCGAGGACGTGGTCCGGGTGGAGCGGGCCCGGCGCCGCGTGGCCGACGAGGCGACGGTCGCCCGGGCCGGTCGGGCCCAGGACGTGAGCTGCGAGGTGGCGGAGGGCACGGTGGCGCGCGAGATCGCCCGGCGCGCCGAGGAGCTCGACTCGGACCTCATCGTGGTCGGCGCGGAGGCTCGGCGCGGCATCCTCGGCGGCTTCGTCGAGGTGCTGGCCGACCGGCTGGTCAGGCTCGCGCCGTGTCCGGTGCTGGCCGTGCCCCGATCCGGAGCGCGTGGTGCGGGTCGCTGAGCGGATGCGGCCCGAGCCACCGGATTAGACGGATTTTCACGGATGCGTATCCGTGTGCATCTGTGTCATCCGTGCGCTCCGTGTTCTATCACAAAGCTCGTAGCTGTTTTTCGGTATCAGGCGCCGCATATTTATCACTCTGTAATTATTAAATCCCCGGCGCCGATAGGTTTCCGATGCGACCGCTTCGCATTAAAAACGGCACAAAATTAACAACGAACTGATACGAACTCTAATAATTCATAACCACTGCCTCGGGTATCGCCCCTCTTTTCTTTCCGTTGCAGTTGATCATCCTTTTGGCGCTCACCTGCTCAATCCTGTAATCGCTGTATAGCTCTAAAATGAACTCCGAGTAGCTGTTGCTCAGCATGAGGAGACATCCTTTTTTATCGAGTTCACGATAGACTTCTGCCAATCGTATCTGGTCTTTTTCTGAAAATGAAATGCTTGTATAGCTTGTGAAGCTGGAAGTTGGGGAAAGCGGATGGTAGGGGGGGTCTAAATAAACGAAATCGTTTTTTTGTGCGATTTTAATTATCTTCTCAAATGACATCGTTTTAAGCGTAACACCCTGAAGCAGTCCATTTGACGTTCTTAAGTCTTTTTCTTGGAAAATTGATGGGTTTTTGTAGCTCCCCATCGGTACATTAAATTTCCCTTTAGAATTCACACGATAAAGCCCATTGAAACAAGTTTTATTTAAATAGATAAAGCGCGCTGCCAGTTCGATTTTTGATAAATCACTTGTATCTATGTTTCTTTGATTGTAATAATATTCTTTGCTATGTTTTGACCTATACTCTTTTAGAAGATCTAACAATTTTTCTAATTCATTTTTCACAATCTCATAGCAATTTATTAATTCAGCGTTATTATCTGAAAGAAAGAACTCTTTTTCAGGGTATAAGTTTTTTAGATAAAAAAATACGGCGCCGCTTCCTAAAAAAGGTTCATAATATTTATCAAAAAATGTTGGGAAAAAATTTTCAAATTGGTTCAACAGTTGGGTTTTTCCACCAGCCCATTTGATAAATGTGGGGACGGAAATATTTTTTTTAGGTTCTTTTGGGGGAAAATCAAAAAGCAATTGTTTTTGTAGAGTGTTACTCATCACCGATGTTTCCTCCGGTAATTTCATCAATTTTGGATAAAACCTTCACTCCCTTCTCAGTTATTTTGTACAGCTTTGTTTTTCGTCTTTCAGGTGTTAAGCAAATTACTATTTTATTTTCCATTAGTTCGCTCAATGTGCTGCTTACGTGACTAATCGGAATGCTCAATTTTAATGAAATATCGCTTGGTGTGCTTACTGAATTCTTCAGCATTGATAAAATACGAAGTCTTTTATCGCTTGATTTTACAAAGCTTATTAAATCCCAATCGTTCATCTGATCTTGATTTAGGTTACAAAGTGGTTTAAACTTAGTTACAATACAATTGTAATTAAATCGTAATTGTTGATTTTAAAATAATCTGTAACCAAGCTATACTTAAAATGTAACTATATTTATTTATAAACTATTTTTATTATATGCTATGAAAAATAGCAATTGGGGTAAGTAAGAATGAGGATGGAGCAAATGATCCAGAGGGTCATCAACTTACCCTTTGAAACATATGACGTTATTCTTACTGATAATGAAGGTGTGGAATTATCGGTTTTTCGACCCACAGAGGTTCCCCGAAGACTGAGACAAAACTATGACCCAAAAAAGAATTTTCAGATTTGGTTGAAAGAGGGAAGCGAACATTTTAGACCTAACCACCTTAGATTGATAATAGATTTGGATTTGAGGGTCAGAAGTCGCCCTGACTTACAAAGAAAGCTTGCACAAGCGTTTGATGATATTTTCTATGGGGAAGACCCAGATATTGTAGTGGAAAGATTCCAAGAAGATATATTTGAACATAAATTGAACAGCTTAAGGGTTATTGCAACTATGATGCAACTTTTCGTAGTTGAACAAGCAATCAATTACACAAGTGAAAGTCGATTTGACCCGCCGACATTATTTTTGTTGGGGTGGGTCAGAGCAGCAATATGTCGATATAAAGAAATTGATAATTTATGTATGAGTATCGGAAGATTTCAGCCTCCGCCTTCAAGATTTACTGAATTTGATAACAAGAAAAATCGAAAATATAACCCTAATAGACTTAATCTATGGTATTTTGGCGATTGATTTGCATAAAAATAGTATAACAGTAAAGATCATCTAATTTTGTCTTGGACTACGCAGTAGTTTAAAACTTAATTTCAATTGTGATGTAATTAAAATGTAACTATATTTATTTTGTATGCCAAATATATTTTGAGCATGGCTAAAAAACCTGCAATCTATAGTGCCAAGCTTAATAAAATACCTATAAGAATTCGAAACGCTACGAGAGAAGAATTCCGAAAAAAACTCATAGAAATTCCTTTTAGTGGATATGAGGTAGAAACCCTTTCCGATGGAAGGAAAATTTGTATAACCAAACCTGGCGGAAAAAATGTTTACGGACGAATGCAGATTCATGATTTTATGGTTTGGATTTATAATGAGTCTAAAAACGAACTCTGGAGAATAAGCCACGATGAAATCTTTGATGATCTTAAAAATAAAATGGAACAAAATAAGAGCGAAGCTAAAAGGGTTATTTTAGCTTTAAAAAGAGTTCATGCCGGAGAGGAGCCAGATGAAGTAATACAAGAAAATCCAGACTTGGGCAACTCATTAGATGGTTACGCTCCAGAGTTAATTCTCAAAGTTTACAAGTGGATTTGGGGTCAAGAAGATTGTAACTACCCTACTGGTGAAGGAAGAAATATGTCAATGAATGCAATTATGGAAGAAATATATAAATAAGTTTTTACTTTTTTTAAACTGCATTAGAGTCTTGGCTTTTTCAGATGTTTTAAAACAACTCTTTCTAGTCTAATGGATTCCTGCTCATCGATTTCACTACCACAATCACGACAGAAAATTCGTAAATCCTTCTTATTAATGCCTTCCGTTTTGACTTCTTCAAATTTCCCATCAATAAATTCCAAGATTTGATATTGATTTGGCTCAGTATCAAATGACCCGAACCCACATTTTGGACACTTATTTTTACCAAACCTTTTCATAATCTATTACTCCTCAAGCATATCAGCAAGATAGTACATTACTTTCCCCATACTGATTTTTTCCCAAGATTTTTCTTGTTTTTTTCCATTGATAACATTTAAGACTTCAATTGGAAGAAACATCTGCCTATTTTCACAATCCTTTGACGCTTCACGTAACAGATTTGCTAAATCGTTAATCTTCATCTAATCACCTAACCTGTAAGAGTCATATAGATTAAAGAGGTATAAATAATTACACTTTGATTACAGATTAATTACAAGCAGATATGTAAATGAAAACAAATATTAAGAGTTAATAGAATTCAAAGTTGAAATGGAAACAAAAGATTCAAATTCAGAGCAAGAACAAAAACCACTTTATACCTCAATGAAAGAAATAACTCATCAGGATTGTTTAAAATTTTTAAAAAAACACGACCATGTTGTTATAAATAATGTGAAAGTTCCCTTAAATGCGCATCTCAAAATTAAAAAATTCGCCCCCTCCACCTTCACCCCCGAAACCACCACGGTCTGGAGCTTCCCCGACCGCGGCGACTGGGCTACCCATGTGGGGAATTACAGGGGCAACTGGTCGCCCTACATCCCGCGAAACCTTATTCTTCGATATACGGCGCCGGGCGAGCTTGTGCTTGACCAGATGGCTGGCTCCGGCACTACGCTTGTGGAATGCAAGCTTCTGGGCAGGCGCGCCGTGGGTGTGGACATCAATCCCGATGCCGTCATGGTGGCGCGCAACAGGCTGGATTTTGCTTATACGCCGCTCGATGCTGACTACCAGGCGCCGGAGATTAAAACGTATGTTGGGGATGCGCGCTCGCTTGACCTGATAGAGAGCGAGTCCGTAGATTTAATAGCCACCCATCCGCCATACGCCAGCATCATCCCGTACTCGCACAACCGCGAGGGCGACCTGTCGAGCGTGCATAACATCGCCGAGTTCGCCGCGGAAATGAGCAGGGTCGCGCAGGAGTGCATGCGTGTGCTCAAGCATGGGAAACACTGCGCCATCCTCATGGGTGATTCGCGGCGCAGCAAGCATTTCGTGCCCATCACGCCGCGGGTGCTCATGAGCTTTCTTGAAGCCGGGTTCATCCTGCGCGAGGATATAATCAAGCTCCAGTGGAAGATGAAGAGCACGAGGGAGAAGTGGTTCGGGAAGAAGTATGACTTTTACCTCATAGGGCATGAGCATCTATATGTGTTCAGGAAGCCGGATGCGGGGGAGAAGACGGCGAAGTTCGGGGAGAGTATGAAGTGGTGGTAACTAAGTCAGGTTTAAATATTCAAAACACATAATATTCAGAGGTTAAAGAAAATGGCAGCAACAAATGAAAGCATTTACAGAGAACTCAAGCTTTTAAGAACCGAAATAAGAGATTTGAAGAGCCTGCTGATTCCCGAAGTTGAGCCAAAAGAAGATGAGCTTGAAGCCATCAGGGAAGGCGAAAAAGAATACAAAACGGGTAAATATGTAGATTGGAAAGCATTAAATGCGAGAAAAAGCTCCAATGTATAGAATAGTTTTAACAAAAAGAGCCGAGAAAAGCCTTACTGCACTTTAATTGAGTTCGAACAAGTTCGTTTCAGTTCGCTGTTGATTTTTTTTCTTTTTGACGGCGCCGCCCTTAAGGCGGATTGCTCTGCATGGGGGTTCTGTTGAAACCTAATAAATACTGATAGCTGGCTATAAATCTGCGTTCATCTGCGGTTCCTTATACTATTACCTGAAATGATTGTCCTATCAGTTGATTTTCTTCTTATCTCTTCGAAGCGTTTGACAGTTTCCTGCAAATAAAGGCGTTCCCCGCAGTGGAGACAAACATATGCTCTGACCCTGATGACGGCGGTGTTGTCGCCCCCTCTCAGAAGCTTCTCAACTTGTTTTTCTACAAGTTCCCCGTCGCAAACAGGGCACTTATCGAATGGTTTTGTCTGGTCATCGGTTCCTTTTACCGAGCAATCGCGGAGTAGCTCTTCAATAGAGGTTACTTCCTTAACCCGCCCATTTTTTATGTCAAGGTCGCTTCTGTGCAGCGCTTCCATCGTTTTTGGATTACTGAGAATTTCGATTGTTATCGATTCAGTCATGTTTTCAAAATGGATTCATATCCATATAATGATTGCTCAAAAAACAGGCGCTGATTCGGAATTTCGCCCCCGCCGGCTACCCCTGCGGCTTTAATTCTTGTTTGGGTTCCACATCATATTCATCATATATCTCCCCCACAAGCTCCTCCAGTATATCCTCGATAGAAACCAGCCCGATAACCTTCAAGTTATTATCCACGACAACTGCAATATTCATTTTCTTTTGCTGTAGTTCCTTCAGGATCACTGAAATTTCCCTTCCCGCTTTCACAACCAGAAGCGGGCGCAGAACCTGGAATACCTTAATCTTGGCGAGTTCATAGTCCCGAAACTTCAGGAAATCCTTGGCATATATCATCCCCACTATATTATCAAAATCTCCCCTGTACACGGGCAATCTTGAATGCCCCGACTTATTAATTAATTCAAGCGCTTTGTCAAGCGTCTCCGATTCCTCAATGCAAACGATTTTTTCCCTTGGCGTCATGACGCCGTGCGCCTTTCCGTTGGTAAAATCAAAGACTTTGTGTATCAGCTCCCTCTCGTGTTTTTCAATAGTCCCCTCCTTTTCCCCGACCTTCACCATCATCTTGATCAATTCCTCTGTAACGAAAGGGTGTTTTACCCGTTCCTTCCCGCCGGTAAGCGCTATAAGGAAATTGACAATCATTGTAAAGAACCAGACAACAGGTCTCAGGATATCGATAAAAATTACTATCGGGTTTGCAATATGCATGGCAATATATTCAGGGTTCCTCGATGCAAGCGTCTTTGGAAAAATTTCACCGAATATGAGAATGACCAGGGTCATTACACCCGTCGCTATTGCAATCCCTGAAGATTCAAAAACCCTTAATGCCGCATCGGTTGCCAGGACGGAAGCACTAATATTGACGATATTATTGCCGACCAGGATAGCTGTAAGGAACTGTTCAGGGTTTTCAAGTAATTTGGAGACTATTTTTGCGTTTTTATTCCCCGTTTCCGCAAGGTGCCTTATCCTTATCTTACCAACTGAAAGCAGTGCTGTCTCCGAAAGCGAGAAAAAGGCAGAAAATACAATCAGTACTGATATGATTATTATTTCAATAGTAATCCATGAATCCATTGGATATTTGATCAATTCTTATAATATCGATAAGGTTAAAAATTTAACTGCAAATGGTTGGTGTAAAATCCTTTGGTGTTGTTAAATCAAAATAGCCACCGAGACACGGAGGTCACTGAGTTATTATTTCTCGGTGTCTCTGTGCCTCCGTGGCTAATATTTTATATCAAAAACCAAACTTTTTTACAGAGCCTGCAAATGTAAATATATAAACGCAACCTTATCGATAATCATGCTCGTTCTCGCAGAATTCGAATTCGATGCCGGAAGTAAATCCGGGATAATCTATGAAGCATTGCTCCCCGAACTTGCCGAGGATTACCAGAGGACAAAAACAACCCTCAAGCTTGAGGATAATTCGCTTATCCTGAATGTCGAGGCAAACGACCTCGTATCGATGAGGGCTGCCCTTAACGGATGGCTCCGGCTTATTAAAATCACGTATGAGATGTGTTCTCTCTCTTTGAATACACAAGTTATAAGTTAATGTTGTGCAATACTACACCAGATTTATAAGGTGAATCATGAGTTCAGAATTACCCCCGCAAATTCAAAACCAGCTTGCCCAGCTACAGCAAATCCAGCAGCAGGCACAGGCGCTCGCAGTCCAGAAAAACCAGGTCGAAATAAGCTTGAAAGAGACCGAACTGGCTCTTTCGGAACTTGAAAAACTTGAAGCTGATGCCGTTGTTTACAGGGCTATCGGCGATTTGTTGATAAAAACCGGACGTGACAAGACAAAGGAAGCTCTCGTAGAGAAAAAAGATACCCTTACCCTCCGGGTGCAGACCCTGGTTCGCCAGGAAGAACGCATCCAGAAGCGGTTCCAGCAGCTACAGGAGCAGCTCAAACAGGCAATCGGTACTCCGGCCGCCCAATAGGTATGGAGTTAGACGAATCGGAATTCTATAATCAACTGCTGGATTACAACAACATTCTTTATTTATGCCACAGGAATGCCGACCCTGACGCCCTGGGAAGCGCATTTGCGTTAAAAGAAGCTGTCGGAGGCACAATCGGCGTCATCGAAGGATGCGACAGGGTAGCGTCCCAGATTGCCGGGCAGTTGAATATCGAATTTGTTAATGAACCGAAAGGGGATTTTGACCTCGTGGTAGTGGTGGATACGTCCACGCCTGCACAATTGAACGATTATCCATTAAAAACATATGCCGTTATCGACCATCATGCAAGCACATCCCTGAATGAGAAAGCGGCTTTTTATCTTCACAGGAACAAGAGCTCAACAGCCGAGATTGTTCTTGACGTTTTAAAGACCATGGGGGCGCCGATAATGAGGCGGACGGCATTTGCCCTGATGTCCGGCATTATCACGGACACCGGCAATTTCAGGCACGCAACATCGGATTCTTTCAAGGCTGTAGCCGAACTGATTGAATTAAGCGGCATCGAGTACAGTGAAGTAATGGATATGCTGTCGTCCGTCCCCCAGGATGTTTCCATGAGGATTGCATTCCTGAAAGCCGCCCAGCGCGCTGTGATTGAAAGGGTGGACGACTGGATTATTGTCACCTCGCGGGTCAGTTCGTTTGGTGGGGCTGCTGCTTCGGGTTTAATCTCAATCGGGGCTGATGTTGTATTTGTGGCGTCTAAACAGGATGATGTGGTCAAGGTGAGCGCCCGCGCAAGGAGAGAAGCCCAGAATGCAGGCGTGAATCTTGCAAAATTGATGGAAGATATTAGCGTAAAATTCAACGGGACCGGGGGCGGGCATGAAGGCGCGGCTGGAATGGATGTGCGCGGGGAAACGGAAAACGTGCTGGCTGCCTGCGTAGAGTATGTCAAGAATTCACTTAAGAAAATCCCTGAGCTTGGACATGTTTAAGAAAATAAAAGAGAGAGTATCAAATATTACTAAATTAGCCTTTCATGTCAAAGTAATGCCAATAGCTTCTTGATATACTTCATCATATTTGCTTTCTCTGATGGGGCTATGTATGCACCTTCAACAGTGTACCGCTCCCGGGCGCTTTCCTGCCTTATTTCATCCAAGAAGGAACCATATTCAGTATATGTCAAATCTATGAGAGTCATTTTAACAAGTTCGTCTCCTTGCTCATATTTTTGGAATAAAAGAGGCCATATCGCTTTATCCTGTTCCTTGCAGTAGCTTAGAAATTCCTCATATTGCCTGGATTGAGTAAACATTCTTGGGTTACTGTGAATGATTAGATTTGGGTCAACCCAGGTTTCTTTCCACGCTCTATATTTAATATTGAATTCCTGCTTGACTTCCTCCGGGATATTCTCTATCAAACTCGATAGTTTGGCTTTTTCATCTACTGATAATTCAACTTTTTCTATTATTGTCAAACCGCGTTCTTCTTTTGTTTTCTCTTCATTGATACATCCGCTAATTAAAATAATTCCCATTACTGAAAATGCTGTAATTAGTAAAAATTTTGGACTCATCAGTTATATTTTATATTAAAAAAAATTAAATCTTGTCCCTTAAAAGCTGATTAATCGCAGCCACAAGCGCTTCCACCGATGCCATTACAATATCTTCGTTCGTGGCGCGCGCTGAAACCGCCCGTCCTTTTTCATCCTCGACCCCTATTATTACTTCTGCAAGGGCATCCGAACCGCCAGTTATAGCCTCTATTCTGAAATCGCGCAATTTGACATTATAGTCCCCGAGGAGACTTGTTACCGTATTGAGCGCCGCATCTACCGGCCCTACGCCGATATGAGCTCCTATACGCTCTTTCCCGTTCACAATCGCTTTTACGGTCGCAGTCGGGGTTATAATATTGCCAGTCATGACTGACACTTCCTTCAGGATGATAGCCTGCTCGCCTTTTGAAGTGCTGCCCATTATTGATTCTGCAATCGCATACAGGTCGGCATCCGTAACGCGTTTCCCCTTGTCGCCTATATCTTTCAGGCGCTTCATTATAGCGTTTAGCTGCTCGTCCGTGGGATGGAGGCCGGCGAATTCAAGAGACTGTTTTACTGCATGCTTGCCTGCATGTTTACCGAGTACGATGCGCCTCCTGTGACCCACCATCTCAGGCGTCATGACCCCGGGTTCGAAAGTATCGGTTCTCACCAGGACGCCGTGCGTATGAATGCCTGACTCGTGGGCAAACGCGTTTTCCCCTACAACCGGCATTGTCGGCGGCATACGGACTTTGGTCAACCTTTCTACCAGATGCGAGGTTTCAACCAGATACTGGGTTTTGATGTTGGTCTTTGCGCCGTACAATGAGTGCAATCCCATAACGGTCTCTGCGAGGTCGGCATTTCCTGCGCGTTCCCCGAGACCGTTTATCGTGACCTGCACCTGGCTTGCACCGGCTTCGACAGCGGCGAGGCTGTTCGCTACCGCAAGTCCGAAATCGTTGTGGCAGTGTACATCAATCGGTATTTTCACGTTTGAGGCAATCTCACCGATGAGTTTAATCATAGCCGAGGGCACTATCACGCCTACAGTGTCTGGTACATTAATAATATCGCAATGCGCAGATTCTACACCTTTATAGATATTGAGCAGGTAATCAATATCTGTCCTTGTGGCATCCATGGCAGAGAACATGCATTTAACGCCATGGTCTTTTATGTATTCCACCGCGTCTATCGCCATTTTGTAGACTTCATCCCTGCTCTTCTTTATGGTGCTTATCCGCTGGACATCGGATGTGGAGACGAAAGTATGCACCATGTCCACATCGCAGTCAAGGCACGTATCTATGTCTGATTTTATGACCCGTGCCAATCCGCATACCTGTAAATTCAGCCCCAGGCCGGCTATCCTCTTTACGGATGTTTTCTCTCCGTCTGAAGACATCGGGAAACCGGCTTCAATGATATCAACACCCAGTTTATCGAGCTGCTGCGCAATGAGGAGTTTCTCATCGTGGGTAAGCGATACCCCCGGAGTCTGTTCCCCGTCGCGAAGTGTAGTATCAAAAATACTTATTTTTTTGTTCCTAAGCGATTCAATTGTGTAAAAGACGATCCCTCACGTTTGTCATGGTTATCGTATCTCAATAGCGTTTTATTGTATAAAGGCTTTTTCTATGATTGTCCAAACAATTATTATTATATTATATTTAACAATCAAATTGTAGAAAAGTATATATATTATAAAAGAAGATTTTTAGAATAGCCAGAGGGATTATGATGGAGTCGCTAAAACTTAGAATAAAAAGACGCCTTGAGACATATCTGGAGCTTGATATCGATGGTATCAGGAAATCTATAATAGATATATTGCTCAAATTAAAAAAAGTGACAGTAGACATGCTTTACAATGAACTCAGCCGCAAATTCAAAATTTCCTATAGCGCGGTTGGTTCAACATTGGGATATATCCATTCCAAACTCGGGATTCTTCATGCTTATAAGGAATCCTATAAAACGCCAATTGTATATTCATTGAAAGAGGAATATATAGATCTAATAAAAAACGCATTGAATAAAAGCACTGTTAATCCATCATAGAATTAATTTCGTTATTTAGTTCTATGAATCTGTGGATTATTTTCTCATCAATCTTTTTTTTCTTTAAATTTCTGACCATCTCATCCGCGGTCCCCCTCTTATTTCCAAAAACAAGATTATCCGCGTGCGCGACTATTTTCTCTTCAATCGTAACAGGCATGTAATCCTTTTTGGGAATTCCAAGACCCACCGCTTCTTCTTTTGGGATTCCGGCGCCTATATGCCGTTCTATAATATTCACTAATTTATCACTCAGCCCATTTTCAACCGCTATCGCCGCACCTGCAACCGCATGTCCTATCCCATGCGTTTTTGACCTCCCGATGTCGTGAAGCAGTCCCCCAAGATAGACCGCATCCATATCGATATCTATTGATTGCCCTTTCTTCTCTGCGCTTTTTCTTATGTTAATTGCTATTTGCCTGGCATATTCAGCCACAGTCTTGCAGTGCTCTATCACATCGGGTGAACATCCTGAACTTATAAGAAGCGCTATAGCGTCTTTTTCGGTCAGGTTTTGACGGGGATCGCTCATTTAAGCTGAAGCGCTTGATATCGTTTCTTCAATCTGGTTGATTCTTTGTTTCAGGGCTTTAATAACAGGTTCATTTTCCTGGTATTTTAATTCCCCGCCGCAGATAGGGCATTTGAATTCCAGTTCGGCCGCCGTTTCAAAAAGAAATCGCCCGTCCTGTTTTTCACATACATAAAATATTTTATCTTCCTCAAATTCAAGTTTTGTCTTAAGATTTTTTAGAAGTTTTTTGGATTCAAGTTCAAGCTGGTTGTTTAAATTTGACAGGTCAAGCTGCCATAAATAAGTCAGCCATCCGCTGTCCGTATCCCTTTCCCTGCGATAGATTGCAAGCCTGTTCTCATATAGAATGAACAGCGTACGCCTTACAATATTCAATAATACGCCCGTCGCCTGGGCGATTTTTTCATCCGTGACTTCACCTTCGGGCATATTCGCCACGACTTTAAACCCTTCTTCCCCGACGAGATTTATGAGATAGCCTTTAATAACCGGATCATCTAAATCAACCAAAAATATCACCATCTTATTCTTGTTTTTATATGACTTTAAACTTCCGTCCCGGATTTTTAATTTTCTCTTTTTCAAACAGACTCCTGAGAGAGCGCGAGGATTCAACGACCTTTTCCAGAGCAGCCGAACGGGTCCTGGCGGTTGCGAGCATTGTCGATACCGGCTCATCCTGTGAAACGACCGTTCCCGGTTGCGGGACATCGGCTGCTCTCCCCTTTTCCATGCATCCTTTAAGCGTATCTGAGACCGTTTTGCTTATCACGGTTTTCTTATTTGCATAAACAATGGACTTGGCTGCAAAACATACAGGTTCTCGTACTTCGGGAAGTTCCCCTGAAAAGGATTTAACATGCGCATCGAAAATGTTTATTCCAAATGCCGACTCCACAGTATCCAGGCTGCCCTGGAAACGCGGATTTACCTCGATGACCACTATGCCTTTTTCTGTCAGGATAAAATCCACGCCGTTAGAACCCACAAGCCCGAATTCAAGAGCAATCTGCTTTGCATATTGTATCATTTCATCATTGAATTTTGAATGGAATGGCGTGATATTGCCGCAATAAGCAAAAGGCAGCCCGGTCAACCAGGGAACGCCTATTAACTGTTCATTCAGTGCAACCGCAACGGCATCCTCCCCACTGCTTATTATGGATGCGCTGCAGGGTATCCCTTCAATATATTCCTGTGCTATGAATTCACGGGCATCGCTTCTCTCTTTAAAAAGAGACAGTTCTTCCTCGTTTCTTACGACCATGTTCCGCATCCCTCCCGAACCTGATTTTGGCTTTATCATTAACGGGAATCCAAGTTCATGGGCTTTTTCTATTGATGCTGTTTCAGGATGGGGGATATCCATTGACTTGAGCTTCCTGGGAAGCTTTGATTTGTCGCTGACCTCTTCCATGACTGCTGGCGGGTTGTTCAAGGTGTTCTTGAATTTTAATTTCTCATATCCCGGCCCCAGCACCACGGCATCGACCTCTCCAAAGGTTCCTGCTAATCCTTGCAATTCATTTTCCTGGCTGGTTTTGAAAAGCAGGGATTTATCAGAGCAGTTGCATGTGTCCACATCGCCAAAACGGTCAAGAGCGAAAACCGTGTATCCGGCTTTCTTTGCCGAACATACGATACTGCGGGCGCTGTTGGCTATAACCAGCACTTTCATAATCCTCCGTGGGGTGCAGGGGTAACGGAAACCGCACTCTTCAGAGTGTGGAGGAGTGTACCCCACCGTAATGGTTCTATTAGAAACGTGTTGGCTGATTGCAATAAGGTTATATCTTTCGCCTTCGCAGATGCGTGAACTTTTGTGCCGTCAAGTTGTCTCAGGTCGAAATATCCTGCTTTTCTTCTCCCGAATACGAAACATTCGATATTATTCCAAAGAACTTTATCGAATCTCTGGAATCCAAGAATGAGTCTTGGTGCAGTGTTCTTGAGATGGCTTCGGTCTCCTTTGAATAGTTTCCGGTTGCATTTCCTGACTTGTTGTATTAAGAAAGAGGACGAGCTTCTTTCCTGTATGGTTCCTCCTGCAATTACAAAGGCATCGGTACTATGAGATTTCTCAAGGCCAAGTGCAATTCTATTGCTTTTTGTAATATATCCATAAGTGTGGTTTACAACATTTCCTGTATATCTTAACATATCAACCAGTTTCCATCTGACTGTTGACATGAACGTTTCTGGTTTGAAGCCTGTTGGTAGTTTAACATCCAATTTCAGCTTACCTTTTGAAACCCTTTCGTGACAGGTATGGCAAAGGGTTAAGAGGTTGTCGGGAGCATTCCCACCGATTTGTCTGGAGTTGATATGATGGGTTTCAAGTATCGGGTCTTTTGATTTACCATGACATGCCTGACAGGTATGGTTATCCCGGTGAAGTACATATTCTCTTGTGTTCCAGCTATCCTTCTTTACTCCGTTCTGGTATCCTAATCCTGATATTTCGGGATTCTTAATTTTCTGGATATCAAACGCAGCCACTTCAACATTGATCTTTGTAATTGGAAGGATTTCTTTTTCTTTATTGATTAGCTTGATATGGCTATCAAGTTTGTGTTGTATTGATGGTGCTAGCCATCCTTCTGGTTTCTTCCGATTAAGGAATCTTGGTTTCCTGTACCATGTATTTCTATTTCGTCTTGCTCTACGGTATTGTCTGCGTTCTGAATTGAGCTTGACCAAATCGGTTCTTAACTTTATGTCTGCAGAATATACTTCTTTCTTGTTTGTTATTGCCGATAGACCTATATTCTCGTATCCCGAGTCTATTCCCAGGGTTATTTCTTGTTTTGTTTCACCAGTTGCATATTTTAATTGGATTGTAAATGGTGTTCTTTTGATAACTTTTGCTTTATCCTCCTTTAATAATATTCGTGCTTTTCTTGGTGTTGTAGGCATGAGGGGTTGTCCTCTCATGTTAAGGATATATACAGCAGATACTCGCGAGTCCTGCCCTGCGTATCCCTTCGCAGTTAAAGCCGCATCGGAGTTGTTAGAAGATGTTTTTAAATCTGGCACACTGAGAGTTTCCTCTCTGTTTAATGCCAGGTCACAGTTGCTACGAATGTGCGGAATGTCCGTAGGTGTGTATGTATCTCTTTCTTCTAACTGCTGCATAGTATTACTTATGCCTCCTTGTCAACCAGTTTCCCATGCTCCTCACGGAACATGCCCACATCTTTCGGGTGTGGGTGATTGACTTGCTTATTACCTCTTTGCCTCTTTTTTTGGGAACAATCTCAATCTCGCCCCCTGTAAATTGCGTTCTCAAGGCGTCCTTCCCCTCTATCGCCATAAGCCTGTCAAGAATTATGGCAAGCGCTGCGACCTCGGAGTGCGGCTGGTTTCCCACAGCCACGTTCCAGTCTGCAAGCTCGTATATCTCAGGCGGTACTTTCTCTGCGCCGACTACAATCATAAGATTCCCCCTATCCGCCGCTATTTGCGGAATCGCATCCGGAAGATTGATGCCGTACATGGTTAGATGCACCACCTTCCCGCCTGCTTCTTTCCATTTTTTAATCTCACTTTTCCAGCTTGCAATCCTTCTTACATAGAACGAGCCGCCCCACCTTGCCGCTGCCTCGTTCAGGCTCTTCTCGATGCCCGAATCATCAGAATCAAGCAGCATCCCCTCTGCACCCAGGGCGCGCGCCGTGAGTGCAACATGGGTGGTTATCCTCTGGTCCCTCTGGATGCGGTGGCCGAGACGGAGTATTGTAATTCGCATAGGTTTGACGTGAATATACATGCGGGCATTTAAATTGATGCCCCGAAAAGCCCAATCAAAAGTGTTATATGAAGCCACCACCATAAAAAACCATTCAATTATCACGATTAAACGAGGATTTTTATGAATGAAAAAATTGGAATACTGGCACTCGGGCATGGAAGTAAACTCCCCTATAACAAAGACGTGGTGACAGGGGTTGCCGGGCTTATCGCAAAGAAATACAGGAATGTGGTCGTCAGGACAGGTTTTATGAATATGAACAATCCCACAATGAAGGAGGGGCTTGACGCTTTCAAGGGTACTGGTGTGACCACAATTGTAGCCGTTCCTATTTTCCTGGCGCATGGTGTTCATACCACGGAAGACATACCCCAGATTCTTGGCGTAAGCCGCGAGGACAGGAAAACCACGATAAAATTGGATGGCAGGGATGTAACACTTGTATATTCTGAGCCTCTCGGCGTTGATGAACTGGTCGCTGAACTGGCATTCAAGAGGGCACAGGAAGCCCTTTCATCGAATTGATGCATTTTAAATCCTCATCAAAAGTAGCCGTTCTTGACCTGACACACGGCGGCGCGGTAATAGCCCGGAAGCTCAAGAATATTGTAAGCGAAATTGCAGCGGTAGATGTATATAAGACGCTGGGCGCCAGAGAGTTAGATGCTTTGGAAAATTATGGCATAAGAACTTCCCGGGAGCCACTGAACGCATCGGATTTTGACATCATAATCGCTCCGGTGCATCTTGATTCCAATTATCCCATGCTCAAGGATGCACTTTTGAATAATATACCTGTTTTATCGCATCATGAAGCAGTCGGGCAAATTTTATCCGGGTACAACCTGAAAAATAAAACGCTGGTTGAAATAACAGGCACGAAAGCGAAAACAAGCACTGCAATCCTGCTTGCCGGGATTTTATCAGGGGGAAAAAAAGTGGTATCGCATACAAGCCGCGGAACCGAGGACTGGAGTGCTGGAAAAGTAATCAAAAAAGGATTAAGCATAACGCCTGCAAGCGTCCTTTCGGCGCTTGACGCCGTAGAAGAGTCTGGCATTGAATATGACGTGTTCACCAGGCCAAGGGTCAACTTTCCGGAAACAATGCCGCTCGGCCTGCCGAAACCGAACAGGCGCTTGCCGAGAGCACCCGGCATTTGCGATAAACGCGTCGACATTTGCTCCGAGGCACCGGGATCTCCACCGCGCGCCTCAGTTGGCGCAGTCTTGCAATACCTCGTCCAGAATCCGTACCGCTTCCTGCGCCTGGGCACTGGTCAGAATGAATGGCGGGAGGAGCCGTATCACCGTATCGTGCGTGCAATTGAGCAGCAACCCGCGCTGCAGCGCCGCGAGCACGATCGATTGGCCGGGCCGCGACAGCTGGATCCCGAACATCATCCCCTTCGATCGAATCTCCGTGATCGCCGGATGCCGCCGCTGCAACTCGTCGAGACCTCTGCGCAATTCCGCGCCGATCTCACGGATGTGCGGCAGCAGGTCATCCACCAGCGACAGGAACTCCAGCGCAACTCGGCACGCCAGCGGCCCGCCTCCGAACGTGGACCCGTGCGCATGCAAAGGAAGATGCCGGGCAGCGCTTTCCGTAAAGAGCGTGGCTCCAATCGGCAACCCCGCCGCGAGCGGCTTCGCGGTCACAACAACATCGGGCCGGATCTCCGCCCATTGGAAAGCGAAATGCTTTCCCGTGCGCCCGAGCCCGCACTGCGTCTCATCCGCGACCAGGAGGGCGCCGGAGTCAGTCGTCAACTCCCTCGCCCGCTGCAGGAATCTGACGTCAAGGGGATAAATCCCGCCTTCCCCGAGAACAGGCTCCAGCACGACAGCCGCGGTGTCCTCGCCCACCGCCCTGCCGAGCGCCGCGTCATCGTTCGGTTCCACGAAAGTGACTTCGCCGCCGAACGGTTCGAAGGCCTCCCGCAGCTTCGGCTGCCCGGTGACGGCCAGCGCGCCGAACGTCCTCCCGTGAAATGAGTTGAGGAGGGCAACGACGCGCACCTTCCCGCCCCGGGCGCGGCCGTAAGCCCGGACCGCTTTCAGCGCTGCCTCCATCGCCTCCGTGCCGCTGTTCGAAAAGAACGCGCGATCCATGCCGCTGATCGCGCA
>JAPZAO010000068.1 GCA_027460615.1 Candidatus Methanoperedens sp. | reverse complement strand
GTTGTCATGGACAACTGTTCAAACCTGCCCGCAACACCCGATAGAAGAAGGTATAAGGGAATTAGCGCCCTCTTCTTCTGAAATTCCTTTTCCCGCAAGATCCTAGAACAACATACTTGATGCGCACCACAAACTATGTTGAAACGCACCACAAAGTGAAAGTAAACAGCGGGGCTTTATTAACTCTTGAAATGTATTTAAAGGCGCGTGCTCTTTTGCGCATGAAGGTTGGGGTTTGTGGAGGCGCCGGGAATTTAATATTTATTGAGTGATAAATGTACGGCGCAGGATGGATGATCAACCACGGAGCACAGAGCGGGGTTGTTTATCTATGTGTCCATGCAGCATCGGCTCTAGATGGTGCGCCAAGACTGTTGAAACATGATTATACTGTAATTCCCGAACCCCCTCTTATGTAGAACCCTGCGCTACCTCAAATCTCGAATGGTAAACCCCAGCCTCATGCCCTGCGCCTGGTTTTCAAAAGTCCATGATATAATATTATGCTGCAACTTCACCAATGCTTAATTCACCCGCTGCTACTGGATGTACAAGCAAAGTTGACTCATGGAATTTCTTCATAATTTCATCAATTTTTTCAGAGACATCAGGAGTATAATAGGCTTCACCACATTCTTCACAGATATACGCAGAAACATCTTTTATAGTGAGCAATTCCTTTCCCACTTTCACCGTGAACTCAGTCTTTCCTTTAACAAGCTTGCCTTTACAAAAACTGCACTTATCAGGTTTCATTTTCGATCTCTCCTTATTCTATTATCAATCCATTTATCTTTTTCTGGAATATAAACAGTTATTACCCTGGCGTGATCTTCGCATTGAGCTATTACTATATGGCATGGCTTTTCCTTTGTAAACCCCAGCAACAAAGCTGCTGGGCATGGTTCATCTTCAGGATAATCTTCAATTATTTCCCCATATTCTATAATGCGCCTTATATCGTCTGTGGATATATTTCTCTGAAACATTCTTACCCTGGCATGATTTGAAATGATGAATGAATCTTTTAAGAACAATTCTTTGAGATCATTATGATCAACGCCCATATTTACCTCTCTGTATTCCGGTATAATTCCGGAATTCATTTACAGTCTCCTCACGTATACTTTTTATGCAATTTAAATCCATGCAATTGATGTCCCGCCTTTTTCAATCAAATGCCCATTCTCACCAATATCCTCCTCTCATATTAATCCCCGCCGTCCTACCTCACTGCGACCCCAAGCCCCCGCTGATGGCATCGTCCGCGCCGCCGCTGTCCAGAACAGGAGGCCGAAGAACGCGCCGAACGCTGAGTTCATCATCATGGCGATGGAGTTATATAAGGCACAGTAGTATTGCTTTAAGGTTGTAAGCATAATTTATGGTATTATAACAACAGGGCACATAAAGTTTGTAGCTTGCATTGGTTACCTATCGGTGCGCAGGACTGTTAAAACATATGATGCATGTGTTTGTATCTACAATAAAGGCATCACCGTTTATATATTTCATGCATGGGGGGGCATCGTTTTTAATAAAGTTCGCACAGGTTTTAAACTATTTTTCAAATGAATCATAAAGCTCATCGCTTATCCAGATATTATTTTTCCTCATTAATTTCATGATTTCTTTAAAATTTTCATTGATAAATTTATTATTTATAGCCTTATAAATGATTGAAAGTGTCCCGGCAACATTCAGGTCCATCGACCTGGCTATCTCCCTGGCAATTCTATCATCAATTAGAACGATATCAGCATTCAGTTCTTTCGCAAGGACTAAAGTCTCTGATTCTCCTGTACCGATTTCGGTGTTTCAGAGCTTCAATTCCAATAATATTTTTTACTTTCTGCACTTCAATCCAATTAGCTTCTTGCACTTCCTTTGAACCTGGTCTTCCTCTTCCTTTTTCGACAACCTCTGTCCATACGGCTTGAGGTATGATTATTTTTCCAAAAAATTTTCTAAGAATGTCCAGATGGTTTATCTTGGATAAAGCAATCAGTGGTCCTGAATCGGATAGAACGATCACTTCAGAACCTTCTCTAAAGTTTTAATATCAGCTTCAAGATCTTCTGAATAATAATTAAGCGGAATTTTTTTTCTTGCTAAAATTTCTAACATCTCCCAGATAGAAACATTTGCTATTTCCGCTGCTTTTCCGATAGATACAAGACCTTCTCGATAAAGTTCTACAGACAATGTTTCTCAATATTTACTAAATCTCTCGGAAAATCGATTGATACTGTTTCCATGGTTACTTCACATTCAATATTGTACTATTAACTTAATTAATTTTGTTGTTAAAACCTGAGGTAATCAAGATTTTCATTGATTTTGAATATCTTTGCCTTAATTGAGCCTGTACCAAACTTGATGAACAACCTTAAGGTTGCCAAAAACCCTCATAAAATGCCTAATATCCAAAAAATTCCCTATGATATTGAAACATACTTATACTGTAATTCCCACCCCCTCTTATGTAGAACCCTGCGCTACCTCAAATCTCGAAGGTCAACCCAACTCCATGCCCTGCGCCTGGTTTTCAAAAGTCCATGATATAATCCTATGCAGCAACTTCACCAATACTTAATTCACCTGCTGCTACTGGATGTAGCTATTACTACATGGCATGCAACTATTTCCTGCAATGCGTCCGTAAGTTGGATTCCCCCTGCGTGCGCTTATTTTTTCGGATTGTCTCCTTCAATCCTTACAATATCATCCTCTTCGATATACTCACCGGTTTGCACCTCTATTATGTGCAGCTCGATTTTTCCCGGGTTCTCGATCATGTGGGTTACTGACTTTGGTACATAAATACTTTCATTCTCGTGCAGAAATATTTCCTGTCCGTCTTTAATGACCTTTGCCGTCCCTTTCACTATGATCCAGTGCTCTGCTCTATGGTAGTGCTTCTGGTGGCTGATGGAATTGCCGGGAAAGATGCATAGCTTTTTGACTTTGTACATGGAACCTTTTTCCAGGATGGTATAATATCCCCACTGCCTGTAAACGGTGGTATGTTGTAAAGCTTCTACATAATTTTTATTCTTGAGTTCTTCAACCAGTTGTTTTACATCCTCAGCACGGGTCATGTGTGCCACAAGAAGCGCATCCCTGGTGCTTACAACTATGATGTCCTTCAGGCCAAGCGCGGCAGTGAGCCTGTCCTCGCTCCATATCAGGCAATCCTCAGTGTCCAGGGCGCTAACATTACCTCTCAGGGCATTGTTATTGTCATCCTTTCCATAGACTTCATATATGCTCTGCCATGAGCCTATGTCCTTCCATTCCCCATTAAAAAGAAACACTGATGCCGTCTTCACCTTCTCTATTATTCCGCGGTCTATGGAAATATTTGGAACATTATGATAATTGGCAAGCAATTCCTTAAATGAGCCCATATAAGTATATAATTCCGGAAGGTTTGACTCAAATTCCTCCATCATTGCGGATATGTCGAACAGAAAAATCCCGGAGTTCCAGAGACAGCCCTCTGCAACCAGTTTTCTGGCAAGCTCCAGCTCTGGCTTTTCTATGAATTTCTCTATTTCAAATCCGAAGCCTAATTCTTTTCCAGCCTTGATGTAGCCATAGCCTGTCGCAGGATAAGAAGGTTTTATTCCGAAGAGGCATATCCCTCCTGTGCAACCTTCTGCTTTTTTTATGGTATCAAAAAAGCTATCGGAGATCAAATGGTCGCTGGGCAGCACCAGCACCTTGCCGTCTCCCGCAGTTTCCTGGATATACTTGCACGACAGGGCTATCGCAGGGGCGGTGTTTCTACCTACGGGTTCTTTGAGGATGTTCTCTTCATTTACCCTGCCCTCAAGCTGGTACTTCACATAGTAGTACTGGGCATCATTGGTAACCACATATATGTCCTCAGCGTATTTTTCCGCCCTCTCAACAGTCTGCTGTAGTAAGGATTTTGAATCAAAACTCATGAACTGCTTGGGATATAGCTCTCTACTCACTGGCCAGAGCCGTTTACCTGATCCACCTGCTAATACCACGACCTTCATAAAAATATCTTGATAAGTGCCTTATTATAAAAATATGTCGTTGTTCGTCCTTGCGTCAGCACACTTCCTGACTCTGGACGAAGTCCAGACACCATATTCTCGCCGGGTTGTTCCTCAAATATCCGGGACCGGGGTCGCAACCCCGGCGCCGTAAAATGAAAAAAATAAAGATTAACTATGTTGCATCAAGCGTATACTCAAATTTATCCCCGTTCACATACAACACTAATTTTTTCATACTTGCACCTTCTTTAGGCCTCTCAAAGAAGATTGCACCCTCCCTTTTTGCCATGCTGTATAAACTGGTCTGGGCTATTTCCCCGGATCTTGCCACTTTTATGCTTTCGTACTGGTTTCCCGTATTGTCTATTATAAGAGGGCTGGGTGTAAGTTTAAACGGTTTTTCTGTATTCCCTATATTTCTAACTGATACCCAGACGCTTGTATATATATCTCCAGGAGTCACGCTTTTTACAGTGATTTCCAGGCCATTTTTAACGCCCGGCACTCCCAATTTTCCAATCACATCTAAACTGATATTGAATTTAACAGTCTGGGTAGAGGTATTGCCTGCGGTGTTTTTAGCAAATATCGTAAGGTTATGACGTCCATCGGAAAGGGGTTGGAACACTGAAAAATCATCGAATTCGGTACTGGAATTTATTGCAAGAAGCCCGGGCTTCCCTCCAAGAAAAGTTCCGAAGTTGTATTTTGTTTTTTCAGTTCCGTCTGTATATAATGTTACCTCACCATCGATAATAAGTAGTTTAATTTTGTAATCCTTATTCAGCTGCAGCTTGGAATCATTTACCATTATTTTGTGATTAAACTTCCCGTTATATCTTCCAATTGCCCACTGTTTGGTACCTGCCAGGGCAATAGCATAATAGAAATCCGAAGAATTGCTATTTGAGACTATTAATCCCCCGCTGTCATTTGTTCCTTTGTTATTTATCGTACCCTCAATTGCAAATTTATCAGTACTTATATTCATATCCGCAAGTGCAATGCTGAAATTTATGGGTGGCGCAGCCGCGTACCTGCCATTTTTAACACTCCATTTCCCGCTGGCATTTTCCCATTTCTTCGTGTTGCTGAAATCATCCCGGAAAACCTGGATAAGTAAAGGCATCTTTGCACTTACGGTTTTTCCATCATTCGGGATTGCAATATTCACTCCGCCGTCTACGGAGAGCAAAACGACGCTCAGGTTTTTTCCCGCTACTGTAAGATCAAGAGGGGGAGTGCTTGTGTTGTAAACAATATTCATTGGTGAGTTTAACTTTATGCCGGGCGCCTGTACCATGGAAGTATTTGGAGTGAATTTTGAGATATTTTCAGGTAACGTAGACGTATTATTTTGCGGTCCTGGAAATGATGAATTATTGCTAGCATTGTCCCGTGAAAAAGAATAAAATATCAGGGAGAGGAGAACTATAAAAACTACCGCTGCTACGATAGGCATGTTCCTGCGCGGCAGCTTTCCGCCCCGCTCACGCCAGCTTCTGAGAGAGGAGCGCTTCTCCATTATTTTTTTACGCTCATCTTCCATACCGGCTCATTATCTCTGAAAAGATATAAGTATGTTTCCGAAGGTAATGAACCAGGGTAGAACAGTGATAAAAAAAATTTTCAAAGAAATAAGATTTCTGTTTAAGAAAACTTCCACAGCAAAGAAAACCCCCCCTATCGATGAAAAGATACAAAAGAAACAGCGGCGTTTCATAGCAATAGCCAGCGGTAAAGGCGGTGTGGGCAAAACAACTATTGCAGCCAATCTCGGTGCAGCTCTTGCAAAGCTGGGCAATAAAGTTACTATTTTTGACATGGATTTAGCTATGCCGAATCTTGAGATAATCACAGGTTTGGGGACTCCGCCTGTCGGCCTGATAGACGTTCTGGAGGGGAAGCTCGAGCTTGAACACGTCGCTTACTCTGGACCGATGGGCTCAAGTATCATACCGCCCGGGGTTATGCTCGACGGCTACAGCGGGGATAACCCGGGGAAGATAAGGGAGCTGTTGATGAAGCTTCCATTGAAAAGTGATTTCATAATACTTGATATGCCTCCGGGCAGGGAGGCTGTGGATGTGCTCTGGGGTGAGATAGAGGCGCTGCTGGTGGCGAATCCGGATAAAGCCTCGGTGCTGGATGCCCTGAACATGAAAGTCCTTCTTGAAAAGAAGGGCGTAAAGGTTCTCGGCGCAGTGCTTAACCGGGCAGAGAATGATGAGAGATGGATCGATGAGATGGAAAGGATTCTCGAAACAAGGGTGGTAGCTGTTATTCCTGAAAGCAGAGTAGTTAAGAAAGCGCTTCTGGCCGAAGAATGCTTTGTGGTTGCAGAGCCGGAGAGTCCCCCATCTAAAGAAATAATGGGGCTGGCTAAGGAAATGTGTGATTGAAGAATAATCTGGTTGAGGGAAGGTGTTAATTTGTCCATAGCATCTTTGATTTTAACATGATTGCCTTCGGCCGCTCCTATTAACTCCTCCTGATTTTTCCTGCTTTTCAAGAGCTTTTATTCTTAATTATAATTCACACAAGTTTCACAATTCTGTTTATATAAGTATACAGGGTAACTAAAAACTGTATATGTATATGAGAATCTTATGATACTACATGAACAGAAAAACGATGAGCCTCTGATTAATCATACTTTAAATGCGCCTGGTACTAATCCGGAGTCGAACCGGATGGACTATTCCCAGCTGCCATTTCGGCTTTTGATTATCATTGCTTTTGTTATATTCATTTCACTGATAGTCGTGACGTTTTTTCTATCGAGCGCGGACATATTTCACAATTTGAACGAAGTGATTATCGTTTCTCTCCTTTTGCTCGTCCTTCTAAGTTCTGCACTTTACTTTTTTTTATTCCGTCCACTTCTGTTTCAGATAATGGAGTATAAAGAATCAGAGATTCGTTTAAAGGAATGCACTGCAGAACTTCGGGCTGCCAACCATATTAAGGATACTTTCACAGATATACTGCGCCATGACCTGCTGAACCCGGCCGGCGTCATAAAAACCACTGCAGAATGGCATCTTATGAAAACCAAAGACGTGGAAGTACGCAAGACACTGACAAGAATTAAGGAAGCTACAGATAAACTTATTGAAATGATCGAAAGTGCAAGCATGTATGCCAAGATAGAAAGTGCGCAAGGCCTGGAAAGAAAGAAACTTGATTTAAATGAGATTTTTAAATCAGTAACATACAATTTCGAGCACCAGATGGAAAAGAAGAACCTCGGACTTGAATATCTGGCGTCGGGAGAATGCTATGCTACAGTGAATCCGATGATTGAGAACGTTTTTTCAAATCTCCTGAGCAATGCCATAAAGTATTCTCCTGATGGAGGTAAAATCGAAGTAAATATAATAGGCATCAATAATCACTACAGGATATATGTTAAGGATTGGGGCATCGGATTAAAGGATGAAGAGAAAGCAAGATTGTTTACCCGTTTCCAGACAATGGAGAAGGGAGGCATAAAAGGCACGGGTCTTGGGCTTGCAATAGTCAAGCGTATTGTTGATTTGCATGGCGGCAGGACCTGGATTGAGGATAATCCGGAAAGGGGCAGCATATTTTATGTGGAGATTGGAAAGTCTTAGCAATTGCCGGTTATCCGGTTTTAAAAAATTTTTCAAGTCCCGGTCGGGGCGCTCCATTTTGTGTTAAACGCCCTTCATAGGGCAAATATTCTTGAATGGTGCACTTTCAATTGGATGTGTGTTCTTCATTTATCTCAGAAAGCTTATTACTGTATAATGCGTAATTATTACTATCTAATGCAATAGCATTGGTTTATAATTTACTAAATATATATTGGTATTATATTTAATTTAATGCAATCCATTAAAATGCAGAAAGATTTAACATTGAAGGTCGCGGAGGCTTTCTCAAAAGACGTGGGAAGGGGGTTGGCACGCATCGACCCAGCCGATATGAAGCTCCTGGATGCGGATGTGGGAGATATCATTGAGGTTACAGGTAAAAGAACCACAGTAGCGAAGCTGATGCCTACTTTTTCCGGGGATCGCGGCAAGGGCATCATCCAGATAGACGGAATCATACGGGGGAACGCCCAGATAGGCGTAGGCGATAAGACGGGGATAAGAAAAACGAGTGCAACCGCCGCGGCATCCATTACAATTTCATCAACAAGGTCAAGCCGGCGGGACATCAGGTATATGGGCAGGCTGCTGGAAGGTCTGCCTGTTGTAAAAGGCGATGCCGTGCGAATATCCTTTTTCGGGACACGCTATCAGGAATATACGATTGTCGATACCCGCCCGGAAGGCGCTGTACTTGTGCATCCAAAAACCAGCATACAGCTCGGGAAATCAGAGGACGTGGCAAAGCCGGGGATGAAAATCTCCTACGAGGATGTGGGCGGGCTGGGTAAAGAACTGAAGAAAATACGGGAAATGATTGAGCTTCCCCTGAAATATCCCGAATTGTTTGAACGCCTCGGTATAGACCCGCCAAAAGGAATATTGCTCCTCGGTCCTCCCGGCACAGGCAAAACCCTCATAGCAAGGGCTGTGGCAAACGAAACCTCGGCTTACTTCATGCACGTGAACGGTCCTGAGATTATGCATAAGTTTTACGGGGAAAGCGAAGGAAAACTGCGCGAAGTTTTTGCCCAGGCGAGCAATAACGCGCCCAGCATACTTTTCATTGATGAGATAGACGTGATAGCCCCGAAGAGGGAGAAGATCCTCGGGGATGTTGAAAAGCGGGTAGTAGGGCAGCTGCTGGCCTTGATGGACGGCTTAAAATCAAGAGGTCAGGTGGTGGTGATAGGAGCCACCAATATCCCGAACGCCCTTGACCCTGCGCTCCGCAGACCCGGCAGGTTTGACCGCGAGATCAGCATAGGTATTCCTGACAGGAACAGCAGGCTTGAAATAATAAATATCCATACGCGGGGAATGCCCCTTGAAGAGAATGTGGATATTTCACATCTTGCGGACGTTACCCACGGATACGTGGGCGCAGACCTGGCTGCCCTTTGCAGGGAAGCTGCAATGAACGCCATACGCAAAATAATGCCGGAAATTGATATTGAGTCAGCGGCGATTTCCCCGGAAATACTGCTGGATTTAAAAGTGTCTATGGATGATTTTATCATGGCTCTCTCCGAGATTGTGCCTTCCACTACGAGAGAGGTTTTCGTAGAGGTGCCTAATGTATCATGGAGCGATATCGGCGGACTGGAAAATATCAAATACGAACTCAGGAAGACCATAGAATGGCCACTCAAATATGCCTCTCTTTTCAATCATGCCCGCGTCAAGCCGCCCAGGGGAATCCTGCTGTACGGGCAGCCGGGCACAGGCAAGACCATGATTGCAAAGGCCGTGGCAAGCGAGAGCAATGCTAATTTCATATCTGTCAAAGGACCTGAACTTTTATCTAAATGGGTGGGCGAATCAGAAAGCGGAATCAGGGAGGTATTTAAAAAGGCAAGGCAGGCGGCGCCCTGCGTCATTTTCTTCGATGAAATAGATGCCATAGCTCCAAGGCGCGGGAAAGCCGGGGATACCCAGGTAATGGAACGCGTGGTAAGCCAGATGCTGACCGAAATGGACGGCATCGAGGACTTAAGGGGAGTTACGGTGCTGGCCGCCACAAATCGTTTAGATATGATAGACCCCGCCCTACTGCGTCCCGGAAGGTTTGACATGGTGATGGAAGTACCGCTTCCGGGAGAATCCGAATTGCTTGAGATATTCAAAGTACATACACGGCAAAAACCTTTGGGCAGGGATATAAAACCGGCGGCATTGATAAAGCGTATGGGGGGTTTCACGGGCGCGGATGTCGCATCCGTATGCAGGGAGGCGGCCGTGATGGCAATTGAAGAATATATTGATAATAAAGGCGACCTTGAAAAGCCGGATTTCATCATAAAACAAAAACATTTTGTAAAAGCTATTGACTCGTACAGGCAGAGGCATGAAACGCCCGGGCAATGAAATGGTGTTAGCTGGATGAGAAAGTTATTTTTGATAAAAATTGTCCATACCGCAGCCGACATGGGTTCCATGGGAGAGGGACTGATAAAAGAAGGCATGGCCAGGATGGGAAGGGAAAAGTGGCTTGAGAACCAGAGAAGAATCGAAAATTTCTGGAATGAGGCGGAAAAGGAAATAGATGGTCTCGCTCTTGATTACAGCAGGACGAGAATATACCAGGACGGTCTTCCCTGCGGCGGCGAGCTGGGATTGAGGATTGTCAGGGAAACAGCGGAGAAAGGAAGCAGGAACTACCGGATTGTCCAGAAATTGATTGAGAGAGGCGCAACAATCGAGGCTACTGAAAGCCCGGAACTCCTGCGGAAAGAGTACGAGCACATCAAGGCTATCGTGACCGCAACCGGTGAAAAGGAAAAGGCAGAAGCGTCAGGGAAATACGAACAGGTAAAAGATGAGTTGATACGGGAGCGCGATGCCTTTATTGCGAAGGCGATTGATGCCACGCTTAAAAACAATGAAACAGGACTGCTTTTCATCGGGGCTGCCCACAACGTCATACCCTTGCTGGCAAAGGATATAGAGGTAAAAAGCCTTGATTGATAATTCACATTTCTAGAAGCGGCAGTAAAAACGTAAATGTACTGCTGCAAATTCAAAAAGCTGGAATTTCAACTTCAAGCTTCTTTAAAGAAACCTTCTCAATTGCCTCCCTGAATTCAACAACATCTGATACACGAATACGGATTGGTCCCCCATTGATATGCAAAATAAGTATATTATGCTCCTTATCGAAATAAGTTTCAGTCTCAACCGTGAGAGCCTTTACTCTAAATAAAGGAGTCTCAAAAAGCATCTCCCCGTTCCACAGGAAAAGTCTCTTATTAGTAAGGTACCAGACACCAGGTCTCCAGTTCCGGATAATTCCCCGGCTGTACCAGATATAGCCAAATGTCCTGAATAAGATTTCCTCGCCATCTGCAAGCACAGCCTCTTTCTTTGTCAATTCAGCGGCATACCACTCCCTCGTGCTTTTATCCCATGCCTCCATCATACCGTAATCAAGCATCGTTTCTATACTTGCAAGCGCAGCTTTCAGGCTTATTCCAATTAAAGGCACGCCTGCGACAGAGATTATCACATCCGCATTCAATATGACACCTTTGTTCAGGCACCTGTCAAGCAGTTCGACTAAGTTATTCTCCCTTTCAGGCTTCATTTTCCAGCGTCCTTACCGGGTTCATCAAACCGCCGGACGAAACTGAACGGTGCCCAGGGACCGCTGAAGCGGACTGCAAAACCCTCACGTTTGTTAATCTCATCCAGCGCCTCGCCGAGCCGCCCGACGTTCTCTTCACGGACAAGGCAGGAAAGCGCAACGATTAGTCTTTTCCCGGCATATTTTTCAGGCACATGCGCAATCTTTTCATCAGCCCTCATTTCTTCGGCATGCTCCTGTATATTTGAACTGAATTCCATGGAGAGCCGTGTTGCCTCGGCTGAGATTGCATCCTTCATTTTCAATTCAAACCTCCGCCTGAACAGGTAAGCGGTGCCCCCAGACATTTTATCCATCTTCTCTTTCATTTCCCCGGGCTCATTATCGCCGCCTGCAAGTTTCGCTTTGAGATATTCAGGCTCGCAGAAAACCTGGATTGAGTATTCGGCTTTATTTTTCAGCCTGTCAAGCTCTTCTTTCAATGCGATGTAGCACATTTCCAGCCAGCAGGATACGACCTCATCACTGCCCCTGACAATGGTATCGAAAGAGAACGGCAGGACTGTTCCGGATTTTTTGGCGGCGCAATCGATAACATAATTATGCGATAATATCCACTCCGCTGCTTTTGCATTATCCTCTGTCGCATAAGGTTTTGCGATGCAGGAATGCACAATTGCCGCAATATCCTTATAAGGAATTGCATATACCGTGCTGTCTTCTATTCCCGCATTACCAATGCTCATCCCTGCACTGCTATTGGTTATGCAGTACAGGTATCTCCCCTCTCCGATATTTTCCTCGCTCACGCCTCGATGACCCCCTCATTCCGGCTTTCAGTGTTAAATTTGTCCACCATTTCCCCGGCCACATCGTCAAGCTCTTCCCTGATAGAGTTCACAGCATCTTCAAGGTCATTGTCTTTCTTTATGTTCGTAAGCGCTTCTTTCAGGTCTGACAACGCAGCGCCGAGTCTCTCGATTTCCTGTTCGCTAAGCCTCCCGCCTTCCATTCTCCGTATCGCCTGCCGCTCAAGAACCTCCTGTATAATCTCCACAAGCGCCACAACCAGCCCCATTAGCCCCTGTTTGAGGTTGCCCTCATCGATATTGACCGGCATGTTTTCCCTTCTCGATTTTCAGTTGCAGTATGCCGTTTTTATATGTTCTCCCGGCAATCGATTTCGCAGTTTCAGGCAGCGCAATACTTTTGGTGTATCCGCAGGCGGAAATCCTGAGGACATTTTCCGTAAGTTTTGTTTTTATGTCCTTTTCCTCAGCGCCGGGCAGTTCCGCAATAACCGTGATGTAATCCTTTTCCTCAAAAACATCGATAATAGGCTCCTTTTCGGGCGCTTCCTCCTCTTGCGGCACCATCTCTTCCCTTTCAGGTACAAGGGGTTTTATAGACACGCCATACTTCACTTCGGGCTTGCCATTCCAGCCTGTTTCCAACCTGTGCTTTATCTCTGCATCAGTCTCTGCTATCCTTTTCCTGAACTCAGGCGAGGATTTTTCAAGCGTCTTTACAATGCCGCCAAAACCGGGGATGAACTGGCTTACCACATCACCCACGATACTTGGCTCCTCCTCTTTTTTCCTTTCAAGCTCATCAATCCTTTTCTCAAGCTTTTTTATTTTCTCCTCACGGTCTTTTTCAGTCTCCCCTGCCCCTTTCTTGCGTTTCTCACTTCCCATAAATATTCACCTGCTATCTTATTCCAGATAATTAACCACGGAGGCCACAGAGAGCACAGAGATTTGTTATTTTTTCTCTGTGTCCTCCGCGTTCTCTGTGGTTTTTCAACACCTCTGACGGCGGTTTCATTTATTTTCCAATTGCCTCACCAGATTTCATACCATATGCGTCAGGGCTTTCTGCCGCTCGATCGGGCTTACCCAGCCGCATATATGGCAGCCTTCTTCCAGCAGCAGCCGCTCGTCCCTTTTATTTCCGCATTCGGGGCAGCTTGCCTTTAATTTCATTGCCTCACTCCACGCCGGGGTTTTGAGATTTGTTCCGGACGGGAACTCCATACCGTATCGCGCTGCGGTTTCAAAGGAGGCAAGCGTCGCCCTTATCTTGATGCCAAGAAGCTCGTTGCCCGCAACCGAAACTGCGATATCCGCATTGATAACGAGACCCTTGTCCAGTATCCTCTCTATCGCATCGGGAAGACCTCTATTGCCTTCAGGCATCAATCCCTTCATTGTTCTTTCCTCCCCGATTTTCTTTTAGCGATTGGTGATACATCCTGTCCGGTATCCTGTGGATTTTCCAGTATCACTTTTGGCATCAATGAAAGTTTACATGATAACATTGTGGCTTCTGCAAATTCAGGTTTTGAGGCTTCAGGATGTTTCGGGGAATATGCCAGTTTATCTGCAAATTTCGGGTCAGGCACGGTTGTGCCCTTGAAACAATGGGTCAGGGTTCCTGCATATTCAGGATCGGGAACTGTTGAGTGCGATGGCGAATATGATAAATGATCCGAAAAATCCTGTGTTGGCATGGTCGGACATGCAAAAAGGAGTTTCCCCTTTCTTTTTTCCCTCATCCTTCGCGTCATTTTCCTGTTTTCTATGATTTTCCTGTTTTTTTGTACAATATTTTTAAAAACAGACTTTGCTTTATCTATTTGTTCCTGCGCATTGGCTCTCTGTTTTCTCTGCTGTGCTTTTATTGCATCTCCAAGTACACCCACATTTGCCCTGTGCTTTTCCTTCGCTGCTTTTAACTGCTCCCGCGCGCTTTCCTTCTTCAATGTCCATTTTTCATGAATGGCATCCTGCAATTCATCAACACGTCTGCTGTGAGCGATTTTTTTTGCTCTTAAAAATGGAACTGCCTCGTCCCTGATCTTCTTATGGAAGGCATCCACCACTGCCCGTTGTTTTCTCTGGTTTTCCTTGATTTTCTGCTTAACATCTATCATTTTAACACCCCTTTTTCGGTTTTTAAGGATATTGTATGATTCTTTGGGCGTTGACGCGGACGAAAACTCTTATTCAGAAAAAAATCTTCTGCATTAAGCCCGAATCTTATGGTACAATCATATTCAGCTTTTGAACCCGGCGGTCCTTCAAGTTCTCCCGATACGGTTTTGGTCGGAACTTTACCTTCTTTCGATTTTTCCCTGATCATCATCTCACTCCAAGAATATCCATCCTGCCGCCAATGTTTATCTCCTGTCCCCTTTGCGCCATTTTTAGCTTATGCAAAAGCTCATTGTTTTTTCTTTCATATTCATCCCTATTCATTTCCCCAAACTCGTACAAAAGCCGATTCTCCTTTATACTGCTCTTGATCTTTTCAGGATTGTAAAACTCCCTGTATGCAAAACTCCTGATCTGCTCGATAGTCCAGAGCATATCAAGACCGGGTATCGAAATACCAAAACCCCGCAGTACTATATCATCAAGAAGGAACATTATCGAAAGCCTCCTTTTTTCTTTGAAAGCACATGAATATCCACGAAATTATACGGTGGCCAGGGTCCACTGTACTGGGTTTTCAGATAATCGTATTTATTAGTGAGATTTTCCACTTCACCTGAGAATTCGTTAATCTTATCTTTTGCAACAAGGAATGACGCATTCAAAACCAGACGTTCACTGAACAGCTTCAGTTCTTTTGAGTCATGAGCTATCTTCTTGAGCCGTTCTAAGTATTCCGACCTGCATTCTTCTTTTTTTCCATTTAGTTCGGCGTCTTTTGGCATTATCACCTTTACTCCCAGCTCTATTTTATTGTCAATGGATTCCATGGCTTTTTTGATGGCTTTATATCCCGCACTCATTGCTATTGTGATCAATTTTTTGTTCTTGAACACCATGCCGTAAGCCACAGGTATTACGCTGTGCTCTTTCATGACCAGCTGCACTATATTTTTATGAAGTTCAACGTCCTCTTCATTTACCTCATAATTCTTGACAGGCGCAATGCTGACGACTGGCGAAAAATCCCTGTAATCAATAGTGTAAACTTCATTGTTGCCAAAGCCAATATTCCCGAAGCTGTTTCTTTCGCCATTTGACCTGATTATGCAATAAACATATATTCCATCACTCATATTCTATTCACCTCAGAACTATTTGATTTCACAAAACCGCTCAGGAACTCGTTTGCCAGGAGGTGCCCGTCAAGTATATCGCGGATATGCGCTTCGCTTCCCTTTGCCGGTTTATACACTTTCTTTTTTATATTGCAATCGCATTCCAGAAGTCCCTCTTTCTTTAACTTATGGAGCAGGGGGTAGATCGTCCCGGGGCTCAGGAGTACATTGAAATTCCTGTGAACTATATCCATTATATCCGTGCCGCACATGGGTTTCCCGGCGACCAGTGCAAGGATCACTATATCAAGATATTCCCTTACAAGCCTGTCAATAGTCTCATCTGCTGCACCTGACCTGTCAAATAGCCCTGAGGATAGAACCGCCATGTCCGGCGTATTCAGGATCAACCTGTTGTGGCCTGCCGCAAGCTCCCTGACCTTTTGCGTCGGAAGACTGGAAAGGTCATACATGCACAGCACAATATTTTTTTCATTTTCAGTAAGGCTCTTGAGTTTTTCATGGGACTCAACACCATCTATGATCATCCTGAGATTGTCTGTGGTTTCCAGGCTGCCAATATTTTCAGGATGAATCACCAGCAGTTCATGTCCCATGTCAAACTGATTCTGCACTGCGAATGCTTCTTTTTCTGTAATATATAGCAATTGCTCATCCTCATGCGATGAAGCCAGGAAAGACGCCTGTATGGCATACTTGTTCACAAGAGATGTGTACAGGAACAGTGCATGCCTGCTCTTCATAATAGCGCCATCCAGAATGGCATCTATTCCAGGCAGGACTGGTTTTGCGTTCAAAGTACTATCTCCCTTTATGCATTCTCGTTTAAAGCCTTATTTCCACTATTTCTGTTTAATTTCCTTGCCTGGAAACCGTCAATGATACAACTTATTGTAACGTAATCAGGATACCCGTGGAGAATTTTTCCCTTACACTGATTCCCGCACATCGGGCATTCTAATTCAACAAGTTTCATATTATTACCTTCTCCTTTGCATAATTACTCCTCTACTGCCGATACCCTGTCACCTCTTTTCCGCATCGTGGTTCTCTTATAACCGGTGAGTTCTCCATGACCGGTCAGTTTGAGTTCATACGTGCCGAGGAGGTCCTGAGTGTCCGGGACAGCTTTCCTTTCAAGGACCTCGACATTCACCTTCCAGCCATCATCCCCACCGCTTATGCTTGTAATACCCTCTGATTTTTTGTTCAAAAGGCTCTCGGTCATGGAGAGAGCGGTTTTGCTTATCTCTTTTATATCGGGCTTTTTCTTGCTGGCCTCTTTTATATCAAGTTTCTTCGTGATGGTCTCTTTTATAACGGGCTTTTTTCCCATGCCAGATTCTCCTGTAGAATGCTTTTTATGCAATGCTATGCCAGCGCCGCGATAGCATCTTTCACCAGCGCCTGTTTCTCAATCAGGTCCATGGGAGAACGTGTTTTTGTAGCCATTACATCGATGCAGAGCTGCTCGAAATTCTTGTTACCCTGGCCGTTCAATGCCCTCAGTCCCTGCCCTATCATTATGCATGCCCTTGTCCCCGGTTTCTGTGCATCGGGAAGTTTTTCCCTTAACGACCTGACCACACCCACTATCTTCCGGGCATCGTCTTTTGGCAAACCCGTATGCGCATTGACAATGTTTACCTCGGTATCAAAACTGTAATAGTCCATGTATATGCTTACGAGGCGGTCAAGCAGCGCATCCTGTGGTCTGTGGACGCCGGCGTATTCAACGGAATTGCTGGTCAGTATTGCTTTGAAGTCAGGATGCACTTTGATGTATCTTTCCTCACCGAACTTGGTGGGCAGTTCAAGTATCCTTTCCTCAAAGACTGAAAGCAGGATATTATTGGCCGCAGGTTTTGTCCTTGAAAATTCATTATATACCAGCGTGTAGCCGTATTTGCATGCCAGGGCAAGCGGGTTATCAACCCAGTCAGCTTTCAATATGTCCTTGCTCTTAAACACATTGTGAACGTATTTGTCCCTTATGCTTTCCTGCTCTATCTGCGAATAACCGCCTATCAGGTCAGTAGTTGTAATGGATTCATCCCCGTTAATCCATACCACAGGTCTTCCGAGTTCATTTGCTACGTGCATTGCAAGACTTGTCTTTCCGCAGCCTGTGGGTCCTATCAGGTGAACAGGATAGCCTGTATTGAGCCAGAGCTTAATCCGTTTCTCTACATTCTTAACGTCATGAGCCTCAACAAAGTGGTCAATTTCAGGCGCAAGATATGCTTCTTCGATTGCCTGGCGCTCCGATACGCCTATTGACGGTACACTGCGATTCTTTTTTTCTTTATCTTTTTGCTTTGCTTTTGTTTTGACTGGCGTTTCCTTCATCTTTTCACCGATTGTCTGGTGAACTGCCGCGCCCCTTACCTTTCTTGGATGAGTATCTTTATATTTCATATAGTTCTCCTTTTCGTAACGAAATTCGATATATGCGTGTAAAAAAATACTACTATGGGACTAACCATAGTAGAAATCTTTTATGTAGTTCATCGTGTCGTTCCGGAATTCCATGAAGCTGTTTTCCATCTCTCTGATGCCTTTCCGTACCTCGGCAACGCCCCTGTGCATCTCCCGGACGCCTCTCTGCATCTCCATCCTCTTCTTATCTATGTCAGCCTGCATCTCCTCGATCCCGGCCTGGATATCTTTGACCCCGCTATCCATTTTTACTGCCGCCTTTTCGTTCTCCCTTACCTGTGCATTGATGCCTTTTTTCATCTCCATGATGCCTTTTTGCTGCATCTCCACAGCGCTCCTGTGCAACCCTGCAACAAAACTTTCTATCTCGCCGGCTTTTTTCTCCATATCCGCCTGCTTTGCAAACACTCCCCTCTTTCCGATTGTCTGCATAGGTTTGAACGCCTTAACTTCTTTCTCTTGTTTTACTTTTCGTGTTTCTTTTGCAACATGTTTTTTCCTGGATTCAACCACAGATTCGGCTATCTTTAATTTGGATACGCCCACAGTGCGTATTCCAAGCTTTTCTGCCATTTCTTCTATCTCCCTGCGGGTATGCTTTGCTGCCAGATTTTCTGCCGTTTCTGCCATAACAAATCCTCCTAAAAGGAATACAGGAGTCCTGCTTAAGCAGGGACTCCAGGAGCCGCTTTGATAGCAGCCTGTTCGATCTTTGTTATCTCTTCTGCATAGTGCAGGAACGTATCCACAGAAGCCACGACAACTCGCGCCTCAATGGTCAGTATTTCAATTCCGACAAGAGATACTCTTGCCCATGCGTCCACTACAACGCCTTTATCCAGGATCCTGTCCAGCACTTCTGCAAGACTGGACGAGTCCGGTGTTTGTTCTACCATATTATTTCACCTCTTTATTTTATTCAGAGCCCTGTTTAAGCAGGAACTCCAGGTGCCGCTTTGATAGCAGCCTGTTCAATCTTCGTTATCTCTTCTGCATAGTGCAGGAACGTGTCCACAGAAGCCACGACAACTCGCGCCTCAATGGTCAGTATTTCAATTCCGACAAGAGATACTCTTGCCCATGCGTCCACTACAACGCCTTTATCCAGGATCCTGTCCAGTACTTCTGCAAGACTGGATGAATCCGGTGTTTGTTCTACCATATATTTCACCTCTTTATTTCCCCCATATAATAGTGAGGAATGCAATATTTTCTCATTTCCCATCCTTTTCCTTTTTCAGGATCAACCTGTATATGCCGTTCTTATAGGATGTCTTGAGAACAGAAACTTTTGAGGGCAGCAGCACTTCCTTGCTGTATTTCCTGCCGTCGCTTTCGGCATTGAGAATAAGCACGTTGTCCTTTATCACGTATGAAATATCCTTCTCAGCGACGCCCGGAAGCTCGGCTATTACCTCAAGCCTGTTTTTTTCTTCATGGAGATCCACAATGGGCTCCCTTACTTCTTCTACCACGGGTCCTTTCCCGGTGTCACGCATGATATTTCCAAAGTGTTCAACCTGGGGAATTCCGGCCCCGCCGATTTTCACCGAGAAACCATACATGGCTTTCCCGCCCGGGAGCTTTATCTCGCCTGTCCGTTCCGCTTTCTCTTCTCCCTTTTCTTCCATCTCGGATAAAAGCTCGATAAAACTGCCCAGCCCTTTGAGTGCCTTGCCTGCGCTTCCGATACCGGTGCCGATATCGAAATGTACAGGTTTTCTTTTTCTTGCCTTTGGTCTTATACCCAATCTTCCCATGTATTTCACCTTGAAAATAATGGGCGGGTAAGCATGCCCGCCCATAACCCCCGCTTTTTCTCAACCCGTGGCTGAAATCATAGTTGAGAACCTGATTTTCCAAACATATCTTGTGAACACTTCGCGTTCCTCGCTCTTTTGCGGTGTGTGATTTTATCACCGCTGAAACGCAAAGCTCACAAAATATAGTTTAAATTGTTTGGTTTTTAACTATAATCGTAAGCTAAGGCAATGAGCATGATTCCCAGGCTTTGGGCAGGTTTTTGCCGATGGCGTTGCCGCCGCAAAAATCATTACAGAGCTTGAGTACGGATGCTCTTTTTTCTTAGCGCCCCACGATAACCAATACAAGGCTTTCCGGCTTAAAATAACTTTGCAACTTCCAGATTTTATTTCAGAATTTGTTTCGGAATTTGTTTCAAAAATTGAAACTTAACAAGATATATCCAAACTAATGCTATCCTATTTAGTGACGTATATGAAGCTTCTTATTGTTGATGATGCTCCATATGTGCTGAAAGCACTCAGTGACTCGCTGGGGGCGCACGGTCATGAAGTGCATGAGGCGGCTAATGGGGAGGATGGATTGAAAAAGTACATTGAAGTGAATCCCGATATTGTGCTTATGGATATATTGATGCCAAAGATGGACGGTGTCAGCGCCACCAGAGGCATCATCGGCTATGACCCGAATGCAAAGATAATCGTGGTAACGGCAGTGGGAAAACACGGGCTTGAAAAAGAGTGTATCGAGGCTGGAGCAAGGGGTTTTATTATGAAACCATTCAAGACAAAAGAATTACTGAATCTTATTGATTCGCTTGGTAAAGATGAAAGGAATTGAGTCTGTCCGGGAATATCAGGAAGATATAATCGAATCCATACCCAGCACTATTATTGTCCTGGATAGCGGACTGAAAATACTGTATGCCAATAGGAACTACTATGTAAAGTCGGGCAAGAAGGAGAGGGACGTGGTGGGAGAGCGGCTTGAGAGGGTTTTTTCTCAAATGCTGATTGAAAAAACCAGGATTGACGAAAAAATAAGGCAGGTATTTGAAACCAGTATTCCTTTCAACGGAGGTCAGTTGAGATACCCGGGTGGGTTGTTCTTTTTTTATAAAATACATCCGTTGAAAGAAGCTGATATGAGTATAAGAAAAGTGGTGCTTTTGATGGAGGATATTACAGAACTTACCCGTCTTGAAGAGGAGCTTCGCGATTCCTACGTCAGGCTTGAGAATGCGTATGCCGAGTTAAAGGAGGAGGCTGAGGCAAAATCTGATTTTATCTCAACAGCTTCGCACGAACTTCGAACCCCTCTTACCGTAATAAACAGCTACCTTGAGATGTTCGAGGACGGCATGCTGGGCGAACTGGATGATAACCAGAGCGAGAAGTTTGCTGTAATACGCTCCCAGACAGACCATATGATAAGGCTGGTGGAAGACATGCTGGATACCTTGAAGCTTGAATCAAGGAAGTTTAAGATCCAGAAGCAATCGTTAAAACTGGACGAGATTGCAAAAAGCGCCGTAGATGAGGTGAGCAGGCTTGCAGACCTGAAAGAGCATGCCATGTCATTAAAGATCAATGGGGAACTGCCCAGGATAAGGGGAGACAGGCAGCGCATAAAGCAGGTGTTCGGCAACCTCTTGACCAATGCCATAAAATATACCCCGAACAAAGGAAGGATAAACGTAGAATTGAAAAATGAAAACGGCCATTTACTGGTTTCGATCTCCGATAATGGCGTGGGGATAGCGGAGGAAGAACATGACAAAATATTTGAAAAGTTTTATACGGTTGGCGGCAAATCCCTGACGAGAGAATCCGAGAGAATGGGACTCGGACTGACGATTGCCAAGGGAATCGTGGAGGCGCACGGGGGCAGGATATGGGTGGAAAGCAAATTGGATAAAGGAAGCACTTTTTATTTCACGCTTCCGAAAGGTGATTAAAATGCTTTTCTTTAAAAGAAGACCCAAAGTGGTCCCTGCCACAGAGCTTTTGACGAATTTCGATGGCTACAGGTTAAAAAGGGGAGGAAGCTACCTTGTAAAAGAACCAAAACCAGAGAGGAGTTTTGAGATTTTCGCGAACATGGTGAAGGGTATATGCGCAGAATGTCCCCAGACCGGGGCCTTCCCATGCGAGAGCATCGTATGCATGGAATGTACTTTATCCTGCCCATGTAAACACTGCAAACACACAAGGGCGCAGGGGCTGTGCTTCGCAACTGACCAGCCGGAAGGGCTAATGCAGAGATACCTTTTGCAAACAACACCTGTTTTCTGGATAAGTAAACACGGGAAAGGCAGCATCAATCCTGCGAATATTGAAATAATGGCAGGTATGATAAATGAATTTTTCAGGACCAGCAAAAACCCTGTTGTATTGCTGGACGGTATAGAATACATAATTATTACAAATGGATTTAT
>JAPZAO010000067.1 GCA_027460615.1 Candidatus Methanoperedens sp. | reverse complement strand
GCTTTATCTTTCCTGACCCCGATTACGGCTTTCCCTTCGTTGGCAACAGTATAAGGATCGATACCGAGCATACGCGATGCAGCTTCAACTTCTGGTTTAAGCGGTATCTTTTCTTCATGGACGATTATCCCGGTTTTACTTTTTCGCGCCCAGTCGTTAAGCGTGGCTGCAAGCCCGCCTCGCGTGGGATCGCGCATAGCTGTAATGCCCCCGGTCATGAGAGCTTTTTCAACCATGCTCCAGAGGGGGGCGACATCGGAGCGAAGCGTTGTCTCAAAACCGAATCCCTCCCTGAAGGATAAAAGGGAAATACCATGGTCGCCCACTGTGCCGCTAATGATTATTTTGTCTCCTGCCGAGAGGTTTGAATCTTTTATCACTTCCCCGCGCCCTGCCAACCCTATTCCCGTGGTGTTTATCACGATTCTATCAAGTTTTCCTTTCTGCATGACCTTGGTATCCCCTGTGATTACGGACACTCCCGTCATTTTGCAGATTTCATCGATTGAGCGGATTATTTGTTCAAGTTCTGAGGTTTCAAAACCTTCTTCCATAATAATAGCAAGGGAAAGGGCAATCGGGCGCGCGCCCATCATGGAAATGTCGTTTATGGTGCCGCATGCCGCCAGTTTCCCTATGTCCCCGCCCGGGAAAAAAATAGGTGAAACTATGTAGCTGTCCGTGCTTATTACAAGTTCCTTATCGCCCAATGAAATCGAGGCGCCGTCATCAAGGTCGGACAGTCCCACTTCGCCAAGGTTCCTTAAAGAGATATTTTTCAATATCGAATCTGCGATAAGGCTGTTCATCATTTCACCGCCGGCGCCGTGAGATAAGAGGATTTTCATATCTGAAGTAAAGGGAGTTCCAGTACTTAATTATTGGGTTAAGCGGATACTATTAAGTCTTTCGAGAGATACTATTATAATATTCGTTATTACTGAGGATATGGTAAGGTGCTGACAAATGAATGAAGAAAAATCATTAGAAGCAAGAATAGAAAAAGCTGTTAAAAGTTCTCTAATAGTGAAAAAATCTACAAGAGAATTAATTAAAGAGACTACGTCATTTCCTAATTTGAATTCTTTTTTCAATCAATTTTCAAGCTTTTTTATACACAAACGCCTATTATTTCTGCATCGTTTCGATTTATTTGGCATCGATGATGAAATGCAAATGCCATATCTCCACTTGTGCAATCTTCCTAAAATTAAAAACAAAGACTCAAGTGAAAATGAATCAAAGGCACTAACGCATATTGTCTCAAACGAACTTGAAGTGTTTAGTAATTATAAAAATAATATTTTGGAACAAATGTTTGGGATTAATGACAGCAACCGAGATATTATTTCAGAAGATTTCAAGGATATTGTAGCATATTTCGTAATTCAATTCATTCGAACTAATCCAAACATAAAGACATTAATAAATGCTGACCAATTTGACTATAATATAATGAAAAACGTTTTGAAAAATTATGAAAATACCATTGAATTAGATGCATTTCTTGAAGAAATTGGAGCGGGATTTGAAGAAGGCAAGGGTGAAATTGACCCTATTATAAAGTCAAAGATTGAAAAACTTATTCTTCTTTTTGCGTCAGGACTAACGAAAAATGTTGAAAAACTTATTGACAATACCTCCAAAATGCTTCCAAATTTTATATTATCCTTTCATTTATCTTCAAGCTTATGGTTAAATAATTTACTGGCAAAATCGGGTCTTTCATTTAGTGAGTATTTAAAAATTCTTGACGACTTATATCGATATCGTCTAATCGAAAATAAAGATACAATATTCTGGTGTGAAAATTGTAGTATAGAGAACCCGTCATATACTCAGCATAAAGGAAGAATTGCGCCATCCAAAATATCTAGATCTAAATGTCTAAATTGTAATAAATCACAATCATATGGTTCAATATTTTCATTGAATCAGGTTCTAAAAGAAGCAATTCTTTCGAAAGATGGTCTTTTGCCCGTCTACTTTGGATGGTTGTTGGAAAAAGAAGAAATCGAATATGAAGTTGGAGAGTATTCAGGTGGATATGAAAATGACTTCATCATAAAAAAATCTATTCTGGTCGAATGTAAGATGTTCAAAGCTGAAAAAGATGCGGTAGCTGTTCGTTCAGAAATAGATAGCTCTCTGTCCCAAATAAAAAAGCACATCAACAAGTTAAATTCAGAAGGATTCGAGATTCAGCAGGCATACCTTTTGTGGAATCGAAATAATAATGAAGAAGAACTTCAAATGAAATTACAGACTAGATATAATGAATTATTCAAAAAATATGGATTTAAGATTATTTGCCCTGACAAAATTGAAGATATTGTTAATAAGATGAAATGAAACAAAACAACTAAACAGCAGAACGATATAAAATAATGCCCCAATACAAGGTCACAATCAGCGGTACCGTCCAGGGCGTGGGTTTTCGTCCTTTCATTTACAGGACCGCAAAAAAAAACAATATCCACGGGTATATCAGGAATTCATGCAATAGCGTGGAACTTTTGCTTGAAGGAAATGAGGAGGAAATCACAAGTTTCCTGGATACGGTCAGGAATAACAGCCCGCCACTTTCCATGATAACGAATATTGATATAAAACCAGGGAAAGAAAAAAAGTACAGTGATTTTTTCATTTTAAAGAGTGAAAAACAGGGCAGCCCCGATTCCATAATGCCGCCTGATGCTGCCATGTGCGATGCCTGCCTGGGTGAGGTTTTTGACAGCTCAAACAGGAGGCACCTGTATCCATTCACGGTCTGCACGGACTGCGGTCCGCGTTTCACGATGATAGAATCGCTTCCTTATGACAGGGAAAATACCACGATGTCAAAATTCCGGATGTGTGGAGATTGCAGGCATGAGTACTTTGACCCCACGGACAGGAGGTTTCATGCCGAGCCCGTCTGCTGCCCTGATTGCGGCCCTTTCTATGAGCTGTACAGTGGCAGGGAAAAGACATTTTCAAAAAACCCGATTAAGGACGCAGCCGCTTTTCTGGATAATGGGAAAATAGTAGCAGTGAAAGGAACAGGGGGGACGCATCTTGTGGCAGGAACGACAGGCGATGATGCAATATTACGGATGCGGAGGGTTCTTGGAAGACCGATGAAACCCTTTGCAATAATGGCTCGGGATATGGTTGAGGCGAAAAGGATTGCGTTCATTTCAGAAAAAGAAGAACAGCTTCTTTCGTCAATGGAAAGACCCATCGTCATCCTTTCGAAAAAAGATAAGATTTCAACGAATATTTCCCCGGGTCTTGGCAATATTGGTATCATGCTCCCGTATTCGGGTTTGCATCACCTGTTATTCCATTACTCAAACGAGCCTGCTTTTGTAATGACCTCGGCAAACATCCCAGGTGAACCGATGGCAATCGATAACGAGGATATTCTTTCGCTGGGCGCGGATTTTTCGCTGATACACAACAGGATGATTAAAAACCGGTGCGATGATTCTGTTGTCAATGTCTTAAATAATAATTTAGCATTTATCAGGAGGTCGCGGGGTTTTGTTCCTTCCCCGGTGGAAGTAATAGACACAAAAAGAACAGTGCTGTCGCTGGGCGCGGAACTTGATGTGACCGCATGCATCCTGAAAAAGGACAGGGCTTTCCTGACGCAGTATATCGGCAACACAACAAAACTCAGAACGCTTGAATATCTGGAATCCGCGGTCAGAAACCTCATGGAATTGACAGGAGTTGATAAGGTCGATGCGGTAGCCGTGGACATGCATCCGTCTTTTAATACCTCGGCGCTGGGAAAGGAATTAAGCGAAAAATTCAATGTTCCTTTAATAAAATGCCAGCATCATTTTGCCCACGCAGCATCGCTCCTGGCAGAAAGCGGTCGTGAGAAAATGGTATGCATTGCGGCTGACGGTGTGGGATACGGGAATGACGGGACTGCATGGGGAGGCGAAATAATCGTCGCTGGTGAAAGTTTTGAGCGTGCGGGGCATCTTTTGCCCCAATTGATGCCGGGCGGCGACCTTGCAGCGCGATATCCTGCCCGTATGGCTGCGGGCGTTTTGTCAAGGAAATACAAGCCCGATGAGCTTTCCCGGATATTCAAACCTTATTTTGAAAAGAATGAACTGGCTATTGTTTTAAAGCAAATGGAAACAGGTTTCAACTCGCCTCTTACATCAAGCACGGGAAGGATACTTGATGCAATCGCGGCGCTGCTCGGTGTGTGTGCTGAGAGGACGTATGAAGG
>JAPZAO010000066.1 GCA_027460615.1 Candidatus Methanoperedens sp. | reverse complement strand
AACCTGCCAACTGCCCATCGTAAAGTGTTTGCCGTCGACAAAGTTAATCTTGTCTTGAAAATCAGGGCTGCTCTCGGGTGTTTCGACGAAACAGTAGGCGCAACATTGATAGCAGGAGACGCCCTTGCCGTAGCCTCTGCGACGCAACTGAATTGAGAAGAACATCAACAGACGGCCTGACGCCCTGCACTTTTTCACTCTTATTAAGCCCTATAACTTCTTTCGTTTTGCCGTTTATTTCTTCCTGCCTCACAGTCATATGGTAATCGCCCGGCGCTATCAGGACAATTCCGGGTCTCACTATATCCCCATCCCGGGCTTCCCTTACCTTTATCCCGGACTGGCTGTCCAGGCGCTCAGCAAGTGATTTTGTAAATCCGGCCGGCATATGCTGGACTACAAGAACCGGCGCATTAAGGTTAGAAGGGAGCAGGGGTATAACCTGCTGCAGTGCTCTCGGCCCGCCTGTAGATGTACCGATAATTATTATTTTCTTAAATTTTGATTTTTTGCCAGGTTCAATCGTTTCGGTTAAATCAACCTTATGCGTTTCTTCTCCGGTGATGGCTTTTGGCCTCTTCCTGGCATCCTTAAAATCTTCAATTCCGGAAATGCCGCCATTATCATTTTTACCATGTTCCTGGATAAAACCAAGCTTATGAGTTTCAACTTTGGCTGCGGCTTTTACCTTTTTTACCATTTCATCCTTTATCTTATTCATATCGAGGCTGATATTTCCCGAGGGTTTGAGGATGAAATCCACTGCACCGTATTGGAATGCCGTCATCGTGACATCTGCATGTTTTGATTCCGCCCCGCTGAGCATTATTACCGGTGTCGGGCATTCGCTCATTATATATCCCAGCGTTTGGAGGCCGTCAAGAACAGGCATTTCAATGTCCAGGGTAACGACATCAGGTTTTAATTCAATTACCTTTTCAATCGCTTCCTGCCCGTTTCTTGCTTTGCCGATGACTTCTATATCCTGGGAAGAAGAGAGAATATCGGTGATGGCCTTGCGCATGAAAGCTGAGTCATCCACGACCAGTACTTTTATCCTCGGCATTTAATTCCTTTATGACAGGTTTTTCGAAACGGTTTCCAGTACTTTTGCAGCGTCGAAAGGCTTGATAATAAAATCCCTTGCGCCGATTTTGATTGCATCATTCACAACCGTCTGCTGGCCAATCGAACTGCACATTACGACCCTGGCATTACTATCAAATGCTATTATTTGCTTCAGGCATTCGATCCCATCGACATTCGGCATAACTATGTCCAAAAATACGAGATTGGGTTTATGCTCTTTATATTTAGCTACGCCGTCAGAACCATCGACAGCCTCCAGTAACTCGTTTCCCGACGGTGCAAGGATTTTCTTGAGCATCATTCGCATGAATGCTGCATCATCCACAAGTAATATTTTTCCTGGCATTTTTCCTCCATTTTTAATTAGTAGATATTTTTATAATATTATTTATATGGTTATTCCATTTGTCAATAAAGGGTAAATCTAATCCACATGACTATAAACAGAGGTGTGAGGTTTGTGTGAAAGGAATTATCACATCATTCCCAGAAGAGGAGTTATACCGCGTACGGTCAATTCCGCAGACAGCGCTGAAATCCACACAAGCCCCACAAAATGGGTATATGTGTTAAAATGATGACCGCCGTCAACTATCCTGATGAGCATTGCAGATATTAACGAATGGCAAACCATCATGAACATCAGCAGTGTGGTCAGCAGGGGAATATTGCTATTGGCAATTGATGCAATCGAGATGCCTATATCGATATCAGGAATGGGAGTATTTGAAAAAAGCTTTGCAAGCATGGCGATTATGGACACTGCGAGGAACATAGTGGCGGCAATCCCGGCGGTCATTCCGTAGAGCACGCCTATAAGGCTTGAAGCGCTGCTGTATCTTAATTTCCTCATCGAGACGATATCCATGAAATTCCTGCTGATAATATCCCCGATGATAGCGGGTTTCCCTCCCACGTTCGTACCTTCTACGAACATTGTTGCAAACCGTTCAATGAGATTACTTCCCGTACCTGCTGCAAAATGCTCCCATGAACGCATTGTATTGAGTCTTGTTTTCAGTCTTTTGTAAAGGTTGCTGATATTTTCCGAAAGAGGCCCGAAATCATGCGAGACAAGTTCTTTTAACGATTCAAGAATAAGACCGCTTCTCGCCCCGGCAGCGCCGCCGAGAGACCGTATAAAAGCGCCGAAATTATCATCAAACCGCTTGATTTTATTTTCTTCTGTCTGCGCTATAAGGCCGGTAAACAGTAACGGCGTTAAAGCAACAGCGAACATTATTGTTATGGGAAGATTTGAAAAAGTTATCACGATGCCGGTTGTGATTATACAGGCGAGTAATGAAACCGGCATTGACCATTTAATCCTTCGGTCGGCAACGGTCTCTATTTCAAGTGTATGCCATATCTGGTCGGTCGGCACTTTTGATTTTGCGAATAACACAATAACAAGTTCGGTTACAACGAATATCGCTATCGAGCCGCTAAGTAACATTATAGCGTCAAGACCTGTAATTATGGGCATTATTATAGCGAATGCTACAATGAAAATCAGGGACATGCACATAGAAATGAACATTTCCTTTATCATGTCGATGGAATTTAGCGAATCCTTGTACATTGTCATAAAATCGTTCATTACGACCGTTTGTTCTGATATGACGAAATTTTCAAAATCCTGACCGGCCTGCACCGAATGCGCCATCCTGTCCAGGAAATCTGAAAAGAGGATTGAAGGCGTCCTTTTTGCAATGAACCTGCACGCTACAGGAAAACTTACGTGCCAGTAATAAATCAGGGCATATATCCTTCCCGTTTCCCTGGCTAAATATCCATAAGCCTCATTCTGTGATAACTTGAGCAGAATATCCACCCTTGACATCTGGGACGTTGCAAGAACCCCCATATGCGTAATATAATAATGGATACTGTTATTGATTTCTTTCCTTTTTTTTTCAATCATTGTTATCGGGTAGATTAAAACCATGGCAATCAGTACAAAAACAATCATTATAACCAGGATTGCCATAATCCCGGTCATGATAGACGGGAGGGCTATCAATAGCAGAAAAGGAAAAATAATGGCAAATACAAATGTCGGTATCACGAATTTCTTAAAATAATGTTTCTGCGAGATACCAAGACAGTGAAATATGATCTTCGTATCCATTTTCATACCTCAAACGGTATGCCGTCAAGACCTTTCGCCTGGTACCCCCAGATGATGTCCCTTACCTTATAATAGTCAAGGATACCCTCCTCGACCATCCTGTTGAGAATTTTAGCGCGCAGTGCAAGCTCGTCATATATCATGCGCTTATCGTCATATCCCTGTTTTACTGCTATCTTGTCAAGTATAAAACTGTTATTCATCCCCCTGAAGCGGTGCCTGTCATTTGTAAAATCCCATTCGAAAACGCCACGGGTTATCACTCCGCCTGCTTCTTCAAGATAACCTTCAATCTCATCAACCGAAGTACATCTTCGCAAATATTTGCCTTTCCTGTATATCGCCTGGAGAATCAGGGCGCAATTGAGGTTATCCGCAAATGTTGGCGGGATATTGATAGGTTCACCTGTTAGACGCTGAAGAAGTTTTTTGACCGATGATGCATGGAATGTGGCAAGAACTGCATGTCCGGTCTGCATTGCCTGGAATGCTACTGCGCCCTCTTCGCCCCTGATTTCACCTACGATGATATAATTAGGTCTTGACCTGAGGGCGACTTTGAGAAGTGTGAATGTATCAACCTGTGATTCCTTGGGACCATCCTCTCTGGTTATCAACTGCTGCCAGGCAGCCTGGGGCGGGGCAACTTCTGCTGTGTTCTCCACAGAATACATCTTTGCTTTGCTGCTTATGAACGGCAAAGCCGCATTGAGCATTGTTGTTTTGCCGCTTGCAGTTTCACCGCTGAAAAAGATACTCATCTGGTTCTCAAGCAGAAGCCAGAGGTAAGAAGCCATGTTCCCGTCAATACTTCCCCATTTGATAAGCTGCGGAATACTTGCAGGGATTTCCATGAACTTTCTCATGGTGAAACTGGAACCCTTCCGGCTTATGTCTGTGCTGTAAATAGCGTTAATCCTGGTACCGTCAGGAAGAGTGCCGTCGATAATGGGACGCGCATCGCTTACCGGCCTGCCAATCCGCTCTCCCATGGTATGCAGCCAGCGGCTCAGGTTTTCCTGTGTGCCAAAGGTGAG
>JAPZAO010000065.1 GCA_027460615.1 Candidatus Methanoperedens sp. | reverse complement strand
GCTTTGTTCCTGTCCGGATGGTACTGCATCGCAAGTTTGCGGTACGCTGTCTTTATGTCATCTGCTGATGCTTTTTTATCCACGCCGAGAATTTCGTAGTAGTCGCGTTTAGTAGCCATGATTTGCGGTTATAATGACCTTGAATGTAAAAAAGATATGTCCGGAATATTTATGAAACGGTGCGGATAAGGGGTATGCATTCATACCCCTCATGATGCTGCATGCAGCTATTTTTTATCCTCGTCCACAACCTTATATTCCGCATCCGTTACTTTCTCGTCTTTCTTTTCATCCTTTGGTTCTTCCTGTCCTTTCTGCTCAGTCTGCTGCTGCGCCTGCTGTTGATATAATATGGTGCTTATCGCATGCATTTCCTTGGTGAGTTCCTCGATTGCGGACTTTATCCTTTCCACATCTTCGCTCTTCATAGCTTCCTTTGCTGCCTCAAGCGCCTTTTCGACTTTAGCTTTCTGGTCGCTGCTGACTTTATCCCCGAGCTCCTTCAGGGTCTTTTCAGTGGTATAGACGAGCGTATCGGCCTGGTTCAGTATTTCGACCTTTTCCTTCCGTTTCCTGTCTTCATCCGCATATTTCTCTGCATCTTTTATCTTCCTGTCGATTTCATCAGAAGCCATCTTCAGAGGCGCGGTAATGGTCATCTTCTGCTCCTTGCCTGTTCCCATGTCTTTTGCGGTCACATGAAGGATTCCGTTCGCGTCTATGTCAAAAGTGACTTCTATCTGCGGAATTCCGCGCGGCGCAGGCGGTATGCCCACGAGGTTAAACCTCCCAAGCGTCACGTTATCGTATGACATCGCTCTCTCGCCCTGAAGCACATGTACTTCCACAGTGGTCTGGCTGTCCGCAGCGGTCGAGAATATCTGGCTTTTTCTTGTGGGTATTGTTGTGTTCCTGTCTATGAGCTTTGTCATGACATGCCCCAGCGTCTCGATACCGAGAGTGAGCGGTGTAACGTCAAGCAGCAAAATATCTTTTACTTCGCCTGCAAGTACACCTGCCTGGATAGCCGCGCCCATTGCGACGCATTCCATCGGGTCAACGCCCCCTTCTACTTTTTTGCCCACATAGTCCTCGACGAATTTTTGTACTATGGGCATCCGGGTTGGTCCGCCAACCAGGATTACCCTCTTAATACCGTCAGGCGTTAATTTTGCGTCCTTTAATGCGGTCTCCACAGGCGTTTTGCATCTGTCGATTACAGGCCTTATGACTTCTTCGAGTTTTGACCGTGTGAGGGTCATAGTCAGGTGTTTCGGGCCGCTGACATCTGCTGTTATGAACGGCTGGTTGATCTCTGTGGTAAGGGTTGTGGAAAGCTCGATTTTTGCCTTCTCGGCCGCATCGCGCAGTCTCTGGTTCGCGACCCTGTCTTTGCGCAGGTCGATGCCATGTTCTTTCTTGAATTCCTCGGCAATGTAATCCACAAGCCTGTTATCCATGTCAGTGCCGCCAAGCTGCGTATCGCCCGAAGTGGATTTTACTTCAAAAACCCCTCCTCCGAGTTCCATTATTGTAACATCAAGGGTTCCCCCTCCGAGGTCAAACACCATGATTTTCTGGTCGCCCTCTTTATCAAGACCATAAGAAAGGGCTGCAGCCGTGGGTTCATTGATTATCCTGATAACTTCAAGCCCGGCTATCTCCCCGGCATCCTTGGTCGCCTGTCTCTGGTTATCATTGAAATACGCAGGCACCGTGATTACCGCTTTTTCGACCTTCTCACCTAAGAAAGCCTCAGCATCCTGTTTTATCTTCTGAAGGAGAAAAGCTGAAAGTTCCTGCGGCCTGTAATCCTTTCCGCGCAGGTTGTATTTGTAATCCGTACCCATTTTTCTCTTAAAAGCCGTGACCGTACCCTCAGTATTTGTCACCGCCTGCCTTCTTGCAGGCTCTCCTGTTAATCTCTGCCCGTCTTTTGTGAATGCTACATATGACGGAAATGCTTTGCCCCCGAGGGATATCCCTTCCGCGCTCGGTATTATTACCGGCCTGTTTCCCTGCATAACAGCAGCGGCTGAATTGCTTGTACCCAAATCTATTCCTATTATCTTAGCCATTATTTCACCTCATTCTATTTTTCCTTCTATATCTTCAATATTTTCTTCCGATTGTTTGTTTTTCGATACTCTGACTTTAGAATAACGAATGACCTTGCCGTTCAACATGTAACCCCTTGCAAATTCTTCAAGGATTATACCTTCATCACATTCATCAGTAATTGTTTGCATCATCGCTTCGTGTTTGTAGTGATCGAATTTTTCTCCCAGCGCTTTAATCGGGGTCAAACCGTTTTTTTCAAGTACATTCTTGAATTGTTTATATACCAGCTCCATTCCCTCAATCAGTTTGTCCTTGTCGTTCGCTTTCTTTGCGTTTTCAATACCACGTTCAAGGGATTCCCATACATCTATCAATTCCAGTATGAGCTTCTCGTTCGCATATTTCATGAATTCGTCCCTTTCTTTAAGGGTGCGTTTCCTTAAATTGTCAAAATCTGCATTGAGGCGGAGATACCGGTCTTTTTCTTCTTCGAGTTGTTTATTTATTATATCCAGTTCTTTCCCAAGGTTTTTTTCTTTTTTTTCTTCAGGTTCCGGAGCTTTGATTTCTTCTGCGACCTCGCCGGCGGAAGAGTCAGTTTCTTCGTCTTTGATTTGTTTTTCTTCTTTATTCGTGTTCTTTTTGTTCAAAATTAAACAGCTCCGCAATGAAAAAAATCAGCTTTTCAATTCATACAACTCATACTAACACCAAACCTCATTGAGTTATTATGTGTTATGTTAAGCTTTATTCTATTTTAATGTTAGTCTTCTCCAACATCAGGGGCCTGGATACCATCATAAAAGTCCGCCGTATGTTCGGGTTTGACATCCATCATGCCGGTTTCCTTTGCCATCAGGATATCGTTTATGCGAAGAATCATTATTGCGGCATCGGTCGCAGATTTGATTTCCTGTGTCTTCACGCGGAGCGGCTCAACTACTCCCAGGTCAAGCATATCTTCCGCTTTGCCAGTGAATACATTTAACCCGGCTGTTTTGGCGCCTTTATTATGCCTGTTCCTGAGGTCTACGATGATATCGATTGCATCAAGACCTGCATTTTCGGCGATGCCTTTGGGTATTTCTTCAAGCGCATCAGCATAAGCCATTATTGCAAGCTGTTCCCTTCCGCCATATGTGTTTGCGTACTTCCTTAGCCTTGTTGCAAGTTCGATTTCAGGCGAACCGCCGCCGGCCACGATCTTTCCGTCTTCGATTACCACGCCGACCACGCGCAGTGCATCATCAAGCGCCCGCTCGATTTCATCAGCTACATGTTCGGCGCCGCTGTAAATGAGAATAGATACGGCTTTGGGATTTTCGCATCCTTCGATATAGACCATCTTGTAATTACCGACACCGCGCTCTTCGACAAGTGCAGCTTTTCCGAGGTCTGCCTCTTCAACGCCGTCCACTTTCGAGACAATGCGTGCCCCGGTTGCCTTCACTAATTTCTTAATTTCTTCCTGGCTGCATCTTCGCACTGCAAAAATACCTTTCTTTTTAAGGTAATGCATTCCTATATCGTCGATGCCTTTTTCTGTGAATACGACATTGGCGCCGCTTTTTGCAAGCGCTTCCACTCTTTCTTCAACAAGTTTGCTTTCTTCAAGCCTTGCTTCCGAGAGAAGTTCGGGAGATGATATTTTAAGAGTTGACTTGACCTGTGTTTTTTCAACCTCGATTCCGGTATCAAGGATGGCGATTCTTGCGTTCTCAACCTTCTTGGGCATGTTTTTATGCGCTCTTGCCTTATCGATAACAAGCCCGTGAACGAATTTTGTATCTTTTATACTTCCACCGCGCTGGTGGATGATATTGATGTTCTCCTTCACATTCACTTTGCCGCCTTCTTTAATCGACTTGGCGACCTGTACGCATAACTGGACAAGTGAATCAAGGGCAAGGTCTGCGCTTTTTCCTGTAAGCGCGGTTTTTGCGATATTTTCAAGGACTTCATCGGATGCGTCAATAGCCAGTTCATCCAGGATTTCGATTGCCTTTTCGGCTGCAAGACTGTAACCTCTCGTAATGGTCGTGGGATGAACGCCCTGCTCAACAAGGGCATGCGCTTTGCTTAAGAGTTCTCCTGAAAGTACCACAGCGCTTGTTGTCCCGTCGCCGGCTTTATCTTCCTGCGTCCTGGCGACTTCAACCATCATTTTGGCTGCCGGGTGCTTGATATCCATTTCACGTAAAATCGTTGCGCCGTCATTGGTAATTACCACATCGCCGATCTGGTTTACAAGCATTTTGTCCATTCCTTTCGGGCCAAGCGTGGTCCTGACC
>JAPZAO010000064.1 GCA_027460615.1 Candidatus Methanoperedens sp. | reverse complement strand
AATGATTGGATAAACGATATGCGAAACCAGGTTGGTTTTCTGCAGTTTGAATATCAAAAAATAAGCGGCAGGCTGGCTTTGGCCGGAACCAGGAAGTGGTGGGAATTCTGGAAGAAATAGATATGCGGGGGATGGGATTTGAACCCACGAACTCCTTCGAGATTAGCCCCTGAAGCTAACGCCTTTGACCGGACTGGGCGACCCCCGCATGGGGTAATTAAGATAACAGTTTCAGCAGCAATGCCTTCTGGACATGCAGCCGGTTCTCAGCCTGGTCGAATACGGCTGAATTTGGCCCATCGACTACTTCTGCAGTAATTTCCTCGCCCCTATGGGCGGGAAGACAGTGCAGTACCATCACATCATGCTTAGCTTGTTCTAAAAGCTTGCTGTTGATCTGGTATGGCCGGAAGTCATGCAATCTCTGGTCATATTCTTCCTCATCTCCCATGGAAACCCAGACATCTGTCGAGAGGATATCTGCATTTCTTGCAGCCTTTATTGGGTCACGGATAATATTGATTACTCCTCCGAGTTCCTTTGCCTTTTCTACAATTTCCCGGTTCGGCTCATATCCTTCAGGGCAAGACACAGTCATTTTCATGCCTGTGAGCGCACATGCAAGAATTGCTGAATTGCAGACATTATTCCCATCGCCTATCCATGAAAAATTAAGCCCTTTGAATTTACCTTTGTATTCACGTATCGTGAGAAGGTCGGCAAGGAGCTGGCATGGGTGTTCCAGATCAGATAAACCATTGATTACCGGCACAGTTGAGTTTTTTGATAATTCAATGAGAGTCTCATGTTTATACACCCGCGCCATAATCGCATGAACATAGCGCGACATAACACGGGCTGTATCCGCGACAGATTCCCCGCGCCCGAGCTGGGCATCTTTATAATTAAGGTATATTGCATGCCCGCCAAGCTCAGTCATCGCCACTTCGAATGATATTCTCGTGCGGGTCGAAGATTTTTCAAAAAGCATGGCAAGCGTCCGGGATTTTACTAAACCTGACATTTTCCCACGCACCCTTTTTTCCTTTAAATCTGATGCGGTATCAAGTAAATTGATAATGTCAGCGTATGATAAATCTGCGAGGGATAATAAATGAGATGGCAAAATCAGGACGCTCCTTGGTTAGTGCTACAAATGTAGATACTTATTTAAATTACTTTTGATAAAGGCATCATAAATAAGATTATTTGGAGAAAGTGGATTAGTAATGAAGCTATATGAATATGACGCCAAGGAAATTTTCAAGGGAAACAGTATCCCGGTCCCGGAAGGCAGTCTTATATCAAACCCGGGCGATGCAGAAAAAATAGCCGGAAAACTTGGGACTGTAGCTATTAAAGCCCAGGTCATGACCGGAGGGAGAGGAAAAGCCGGCGGCATAGCAACCTCATCAAATCCGAAGGAGGCATACCAGAGCGCACAGCGGATTCTGGGCATGTCCATCAAGGGATTTCCAGTGAATAAGCTCCTTGTCGAGGAATACAAAAAGCCGGATAAGGAAATGTTTCTTGGGATTACCATAGATAGAGCCGCAAAATGCCCGCTCATAATGGTCAGTCCTGAAGGTGGCATCGATATCGAAGAGATTGCAAAGACCTCTCCTCAGAAAATTATGAAAATGCGCATCAATCCTCTCACAGGGATGCATGATTACCAGGCAAGAATGCTTGCAAATTCACTTAATAAGGATAAATCATTGGCGATTGCCGATATAATGAAAAAATTATACCGTGTTTTTATAAATTATGATTGCACACTTGCCGAAATTAACCCGCTTGCAGATACAGTGGACGGGATTTTTGCACTGGATGCCAAGATGGTCATTGATGATAATGCCCTCTTCAGGCAGGATTTCAGGGAAGAAGAAACAGGGTCTCTTGAAGAAACTGCAAAGAAAAACGGCATGAGCTATGTGGGTCTTGATGGGGATATCGGGTGCATTGTAAATGGTGCAGGTCTTGCCATGGCAACGCTTGACATGATTAAACAATACGGAGGCGAGCCTGCAAATTTCATGGATGTAAGAGCCGGGGCAAATGAAGAGCAAATAAAAATTGCTCTCAGGATAGTCTCATCTAATAAAAAGGTAAAAGCTATAATCATTAACATTTTTGGCGGTCTCACAAAATGCGATGAGGTCGCCCGTGGGATTATTGATGTAATTCCGGAAATAAAAGTACCGCTTGTAATCAGGCTTGCGGGAACAAATGAGAACGAGGGGTGGGATATACTTGGAAAACATGGAATAAATCTTGCATCATCAAGCGAAGAAGCAGCATCAGAGGTGGTTGAACTTGGGAATTCTAATAAATAAGGACACCAGGATTTTAGTTCAGGGGATTACGGGACACGAGGGGTCATTCCAGGCAAAAGAGATGCGGGAATTCGGAACAAATATTGTTGCAGGGGTCACACCAGGAAAAGGGGGCAGCGAGGTATATGGTGTTCCGGTGTTTGATTCGGTGTCCGAGGCTGCTGGAGAAACAAACCCTAATGCTTCAGTAATTTTTGTCCCGCCAATATTCGCGGCGGATGCCATTTTTGAAGCTATAGACAGCGGAATTGAATTGATTGTGTGTATAACCGAAGGTATTCCAGTGCATGATATGATGCGTGTGTGCTCATATATTGAAGGCTCATCGTCAAGGCTTATCGGTCCGAATTGCCCGGGGATTACAACACCGGGGGAATCAAAAGCAGGTATAATGCCCAATTCCATTCACCTGCAGGGGAATGTCGGACTGGTATCAAGAAGCGGTACGCTTACTTATGAGATTATAGACCTTTTATCAAGAAATGGAATCGGGCAATCCACATCAGTAGGTATTGGGGGAGATCCTGTGAGCGGGACATCATTCGTGGATGTATTAGAACTCTTCGAAAAGGACACGAAAACCCATGCAGTTGTGCTGGTGGGTGAGATAGGCGGGACAGCGGAAGAGGATTCCATCGGATTCATAAAACAGATGAGTAAACCAGTTATAGGTTACGTCGTGGGAATTTCTGCGCCGCCGGGGAAGACATCTATAAGAAGTCTGGCAAGATTATCGTGGCGGCAGACGAAAATGAGATTAGCTGGCTCGAAGAGCTTTACAAGCAGGGAAGAAAAAATGGTGTCGCTGATTTAATGCTCCTTTCCCGGACGGAATTGAAGAAACTCGAGCCAAACATCGAAGCCAGAGCCGGGCTGCTATCCCCATCCAGCGGAATTTTTGATTCCCACACTTTGCTGAAGTTTCTTCACAGCCAGGCGAGGGAAAAAGGAGCCGAGTTTGTGTTTGGCACTGAGGTGATAGGAATAGAAAGGGCAGGGGCAAAGTACAGAGTCCAAATAAAGGATCGAGATGGGATTTCTGCTCTTGTGGCTCATGTCGTCGTGAACTGCGCTGGCTTGAACTCTGACAAGATAGCTCAGCTTGCCGGGATAGACATAGCTAAAGCAGGTTATAAGCTTCATTATTGCAAAGGCGAATACTTCAGCCTAAACTCAAAATATAGAAATCTTGTAAGCAGGCTCATCTATCCCACTCCAGAGCAAGTTGGACATGGAATTCATTGGAGACAGGCGCTCGATGGCAGGGTGCTCCTTGGCCCCAGTGCCCACTATGTTGAAGCGATAGATTATGAGGTTGATGAGACGTACAAACAAGCTTTCTACAATTCAGCCAAGAGATTCCTTCCCCTTGTTGAACTTGAAGATTTAGCCCCCGAATCTTCTGGCATAAGGCCCAAGCTTCAGGGGCCAGGCGAAGCCTTCCGAGATTTCGTCATTACCCATGAAGAGAAAGCGGGCTTTCCGGGCTTGATAAATCTAATCGGGATAGAATCCCCGGGACTTACTGCCTCCCTTGCCATTGCCAGATACGTAGGCAGAATAATGTCATAATTGGAGATATCTCTATGACTTGGATAGGTGGTCTCTTCAGCAAGGTTAATATGAGCCAGGGCGAACTAAGAAAAAACTGGCTATTATGATGGAAACTGCCTGTCCGGCAAATGAACCCTCGGCTGTTGTTTACCCCCACTGCATAAGCTCCACCCTCGATGATACGCATGGCCAGGCGCTCGTAAAAGTATCTCTACCTGTTGAAGGAACACCCCCAGAACATGTTTATACAGATTATCCAGAAAATTTGACAGGCAGCTTTCCCCTTAATTATAGTTGACATAACGTTTTAATTACCTGATTCTAATCTGGCTTAGCCAAGGGATGGTATTTACGGTGGGTCTCTTCAGCATACTTATCAGAGGCATGAACATAGCGTGTGGTAGTATCCAGGGATTCATGGCCCAGAAGAATTTGCAGAGCTGCCGGATTAGCACCTTCTTCAGCCAGATAGGTAGCGAAAC
>JAPZAO010000063.1 GCA_027460615.1 Candidatus Methanoperedens sp. | reverse complement strand
TCATATGGAAGTCCAAGAGTTGGGAAGGTTCCGAGGCGATAATCACCACTTTCCCCTTCAAGGCCTGAACTTCCGGGTCCTGGGCCGCGCCTTCCTGAAGCAGCCGCTGGAACGAAACCCGGGGTACGGTCCCCGGGGGGCCGACAAACCCGATAAATCGCACCAGGGGCTGGCCAACCTCATCGATTTTGGCACCGGCGCGTTCGGCCAGGAGTTGGGCGAAGGTGACCCAGGCCACGTCCTTGGTCACCGGCAAAACCGGGACAAAGCAGCGTATCACGCCGTCGGGGTCGTTGTATAAATTGACCAGCCCCACATCCTCGAGCTTGCCGGGCAGAGACCCCCAGTAATCGGGGAGTGGCAAGCGGATTTTCTCCGCTTCCGGGGCGTCGGCCGCCAGGCTGCCGGCCAGCACCACCTGGCCGGCGGCCAGCTGTTCCCGAAAGGGCAGGTCAAAGGTGCGGCTTTTCTCATTTTCGGGCAAATTGAGTTTCCGGAGCCACGATTCCGGGCTGATGGTAAAAAGGTAATCCAGCCCGATGACCCTGGCCCCGGCCTGGCGCAGCACCTGGATGGCCCGGGCAAAATGGGGGCTCCAGAACACCAGGGGTTCGTCCTGGTGCTTCCGGAGCGTTTGGTCGTCGATGGCCACGATGACCACATGGCGGGGCTGATATTGTTGGCCGGCCAGTTGATGCCAGAGATCGTAATACACCTCTTCCGGGCCTTGCAGCCAATCGGCCCGCATAGCCAGCTCCACCCCGAGCACCATCAGGATAACCAGAAGGGCGCCATAAAGAGCTTTATTATCCAAGGATCGCAACCATTATCGGGTGCCATGGCAAAGGACTGGCGGCCGGATGAGGCAAAGTGTCAGGCCAAACCAAGCCAGGCGCGGTGAGAGGCCGGCGAGAAGGGGATACTGCGCCGCCTGGCTTTAGGGCAGGCCATGGCGGAGGCGAGAGGGAGGGAGGAGCGGCGGCGCCTTGGGGGGCGCGCCGGAGCCGGCCCCGGGAGTGCGTCTGGGGGAAACCGCCAATATCCCACATATCCTCCTCCGGTAGCGCCCCGGAGAACGCTTAAGCCAGCGCGGCTAGGGACTGAGCCAATAAAATTTTTGTACCTCTTCCGCCAGAGAAGTCAATAGATAATTAACCGGGGGCCAGGAGCGATGGCCGCAGTTGCCTCATGAAACTTTCTCCCTGAGAGCCCCGCCGGGGGTGAAAAGGAAAGGCTTAACCCCCGGGGCCGGGACCATCGAGAGCGCCAGGGAGCTCAGGGGATGGCGACCTGAAAATCTTGCCCTTCTTCCTTAGATAATGGGGGGCCTGGAAATAGTGCTCCCGGCTCAAACTGAGACTCAATCCTTGCCAGGAGATAATCCTGAGGGTATCATGGGGCATATGGGGCGTATCCGGAAATGGCGGGAGGAGGACGTCGGCGCTTTGTGGGCCGAGGCGCGGACGGTCCTTCAGCGGGGCGGCATCATGGCGGTGCCCACGGAAACCTTTTACGGCCTGGCGGTAGACCCGTTTCAGGAAGAGGCCCTGGTCCGTCTCTTCAACCTCAAAGACCGGCCCCCGGAAAAACCGGTGCTGGTGTTGGTGGATGGACAAGAAATGCTGGCACCGTTGGTTCAGGAAGTGCCGGAGGTGGCGGCCCGGCTTATGGCCCGGTTCTGGCCCGGCCCCCTGACCATCATTTTCCCGAGCCGGCCGCAGCTGCCCTGGCGGCTCACCGGGGGTACCGGGACCATCGGGGTGCGCCAACCCCGCCAGAATATCACCTGCCGGTTGATCACCGCGCTTAAGTTCCCCATCACCGGCACCAGCGCTAACCGCGCCGGTTGCCGGCCTTGCGTCCGGGCGGCGGAAGTGGCCCAGGAGTTCGGGGAGCAGCTAGACCTGATCCTGGATGCGGGCCCTTGTCCCGGAGGGCTGCCGTCCACCATCGTGGATGTAACCAAAGCCTCGCCTCGCCTGATCCGGGCCGGGGCGATACCGCGGGCGGCGCTGGTGGAGATTATCCCTGAGATGGGGCGAATTTCGGCAACGGGGGGCGCAGGATGAAAGAACCGGCGGTGGTGGGCATCGACCTGGGAGGCACCAATGTCCGCCTGGCTTTGGTGAGCCACCGGGGAAAGATTCTGTCCCGGTGGGAACGGGCCACGGCTTCCATGCCCGATCAGGCGGGCCTGGTGGCGGCCCTGGCGGCTGAACTGGCCAAGGCCGGCGAAGCAGCCCGGGAGAGCGGTTTGGAGCTCCAGGGCGCGGGCATCGGGGTCCCCGGGCGGGTCTTGCCCCGGGAAGGCCGGGTGGACTTTTCCCCCAACGTGGCGGCTTTGAATGACTGCCGCCTGGTGGAGCGCCTGGCCCCCCTGGTAAACTGGCCCGTGTTCCTGGAAAACGATGCCAACCTCTTCGCCCTGGGAGAACACTGGCTGGGGGCCGGGGTGGGCCATAAGAATATGCTGGGGATCACCCTGGGCACCGGGGTGGGTGGCGGGCTGATCCTTAACGGGCGGTTGTGGTCCGGGGCCGAGGGCACCAGCGGGGAGATCGGGCACATGACCGTGGACCCGGAGGGGCGCAAGTGCCACTGCGGCAACCGGGGCTGCCTGGAGACCATGGCCTCGGGCTTCTGGACGGTGGCCTGGGTCAAGGAACAACTGGCCCAGGATGCCTCTTCCTGGCTAGGGGAACTCTACGCCGCCGATCCCGAGGCCATTCAGGGCGAAACCCTGGTGGTGGCGGCATTGCAAGCCGATCCGTTGGCCCGGCGGGCCTTTGACCGGGTAGGGCGCAGCCTGGGGCAGGCCATTGCCGCGGTGGTGCACCTCCTGGGGCTTTCCCGGGTGGTCATCGGGGGCCGCTTTGCCCGGGCCTGGGAGGTGTTTCAGCCCCCCTTACAAGAGGAGCTGCACCGCCGCCTCACCCTGTTCCCTCCGGAGGCAGTGAGCGTTTGTCCTGCTCAACTGGGAGCCCTGTTTATTGGGTCTTGGCCGGTTTCCCCACTTTGCCGATGAAAAGCGAGATCAGGAAGAGGATGCCGGCGATGATCGCGGCGACCGGCAGGCTGCCCTGCACGGTATGCCCCACGCTCAGTTTGCCGATATAGTTGGGCACAAAGGTCGCGCCCAGCAGGCCGATCGCGAATATGATGCCGAAGATGCTGCCGTAAAGGCCGGGTTCGAACTTGGCGAAGGTCACGCCCACGATGGTCGGGAAAATCGGCGCGAAGGCAAGACCCGCAAGCAGGATGGCCACGATGGCCAGGGCCGGGCTCTTGGTGACGATCATCCCGACGATGGCGACGACGGATAGGAGAGACATCACCGTGATGACTTTGGCGCCCATGGCAGTCAGGTTCTTCATGGTCGAGGCCAGGAATCGGCCGACCATCATGGCTACACCAAAGAGGCTCAGGGCCAGCCCGGCCTTGGCCGCCGCGCCCGCCACCTCGCTCCCGCCCAGGAGTTCAGTCATTAAGGGTTTGACCCAAGTCCCCATGGTGGTTTCGAGCGACATGTAGCAGACGAGGGCCAGGGCCGCTATGAGGACGGCCCCCTTGCTGAGGAGCTTGAAGGCCATGGAAAATTTATAACCCGTGGCCACCTTGGGGAAGGTCGTGGCCAGTGCGAAGACCAGGAAGACGATGACCAGCCCGCCGATGATGGAAACCGAGGTGCTGTAGCTCAGTTTCAGAGTCGTCAGGAAAAGCACGAAAAGAAGGGGCGTCAGCACGTAGCCGAGCCCGAAAAAGGCGTTGCCCAGGTTGCTGGCCCTGGCCGGGTCCTTCCCCCCGAACAGGACGACCGGGATGAGCGTGTTGCCGACCGTGTTGAGGCTCATGGCGCCGATCCCGAGGAAAACGCAGGCCAGCCGGACCAGCTCGTAGCTCGGGGCGAACGCCAAAAGGAACAAGCTGCCGCTGGTGACCACGAAACCCAGGATCGCGATAGGCTTGTAGCCGAACTTGTCGACGAGCGGGCCGATAATGAACTGCACGATGCAGCAGGTCAGGAACAGGGTCATTACTAAGGAGCCGAACTGCCCGGCGTCGATTTTCAGGGAGGCCATCAGCTCGACCGATATGGAACCGAGAATGATGAAGCAGATGGCAATCGAGAACACCGACATGAGGGCCACAGGTTGCTGACTACCTTGTCAAACGTAGGTTGCGACCGAGCTACCATGAAGTCTTTAAAAAGAATTTTCCACAAATAAAGGCTCACAGCCCAAGCATATCAACGCTATATAGCTGTTAGGCGATATGAACAATAACTAGATTATTTAAACAAATGTTAGAAAGACATGCTGCAGTTCTATTTTTTTCTTGTCGGTATTACGTATGTGCCGTGATTGATAATAATGAGGACAACCATTTATGGACTCAGATTTCTCAATGACTTCTTTGCTTCGCCCATCTTGTAAGAGTATATTGTTTATTTTTAAGACAATTTCGGGGGTGCTTCCCTGAAGCACGTATCCTGTTATGCAACCCCTCGACATTTCGTGTGAATATCGACCATTAACGAAATTGCCAATTCCAGTTTTAATATATCGATTTAATAAATAACTTGCACTGCGTTTTTTCCAATCCGTTTCAACTAAAATTTTTGCTTCTAATCCATAATAAATATCCTCATGCACCCAACTTCCTGAAATTTTAATATCAATTCTAGGAGCAGTGGCAGGATCTTCACAACCTTTCAGAATCTTTTCTTGGTACAAATAGCTTTCAGGTTCTATTCTTAATTCAATACCTCTTTGTTGCTTAATTTGTCGCATATATCCGATTAAGCAAGCAGAAAAACGTGTTTCACTCCATTCTAAATCGTAACTCTTTTCTTGTTTCATCCTTTCGAAAGCTTCTGCAATAATCCATAAACATGCTCGCACAAAAGCAGAATCAAATTTTGGATAAAATCCTTTAGCTTGACCAATTGAATTTTGATATTCTATTAGTATTTATTATTCCCCCCGACTCATTACTTCTGCTAATGTTTCATCTGCGTCATGTAAAGCCATGGAACGAGTCCAGAAGCGTTTTTCATCTGGTTTTGCTATCTGGAGCATATTCTTATAATAAAATTTCACATTCCGTCTGACATATATGTTCTGAGAATATTTTTGCGATATCTGAGTCTCCAGTTGAGAGAGAGCGTTCTTCAATTCAGATGTCGAATTAGAGATATTTACGGTTGTATTAGCTCCATCTCGATTTCTATCGAAGCAGATCGATACTAAACGAAGAGGTACATCACCATCATAAACTGTTGGTATTGCCCACATTTCTCCAAATTGTAAAATACTATTAACTGTAGCACAGAATGTTTTTGCATATTCTTCAAGATCTCCGATATCAACCATATCGCAAGCTTTGGACTTCTCCCCCTCTTGGAAAAAGTCCAAACTATATTGAAGTACATCGTCAATCAAATAGCGCTCAGATGCAGATAAATCTAGACAATCATAAATAATCTGATCAATTTCGCCTTCGATTTCTGATATACGTGCATCAATCTCGGTTACCCCACTTGACATCAATTCCCCAATAGTATCAACTTTGTTTGCTAATTCACTCACATATTCTTCACTCATTTGAAAAGGAATACCTGGAAGGGCTAGCACCTCTGTAGGGTAAACTCTCTCTCTTTCTATTCCCCACGTAGAAGCTGTAAGAAATAATAAATATGAAGCAAAGGAAGAATTTAGATATGCTGTCAGTGCTTTAAGAAGCATTTTATCTTCGGTTTTAGCGGAAATTCCAGATACTGCATATCTGAATGCACAATCAAAATCTGCAAAAGCCGTACAAAACCGTTTATTATGTTGCCCCTCTTTTATAAGAATATGTGGTGCATAGTAGGTCTCTTTAGCTCCGATTCTATGGAACATTTTATCACCAACTTTTTTTAATTCAGTACCATTAAGCCAATATCTTATTACATAAGTAGTAGGCATAAAAGGCATTTTAGCTATATCCTCATCTTCATATGGTCCGGTACCGGGAGTATTAAAACCTCGACCTTGATGCCACCCTTCAAGTTCATCAATATAAGATTTGATATCTTTTACGCTCAAAAATCGTTCAACAATTTCTAGGTCTCTTTGCGTCCCCCACATCGCCACTTTCCAAATCTTATCTGAAACGCGGCATTTTTCTCTTGGTAAGAATTTTAATTCTGATGCGTCTATAGTAATGCCTGGAAGCGCATTATCTATCCTTGTTGGTTTAGGAGTACAATACAAAATAGAAGATTTCGGTTTTTCAGGCGTGTTAACGCTGAAAAAGAAAACGCTGGCCGGCCCAACCGCAGAAACAAAAAGCTGCCTTCCAGTATCGCCTTTTGATTTTCTCAATGCAGAGAAATTTATAATCATTTCAACATAGTTTTTTTCAATAAATTCATGACGGAAATGTTGGTCAGGTGATTCATTGTTGAATAGAATCTTACTTGTTGCTAATAATGCAATTTTTCCATGAGATGAAAAATCCCTAGCTCTCCAAAGGAAGGCTTGTGCCATTTCTTGAGCGAAGCCTAATTTTCGGCAATAATTCGATATATTCTCAGGGAGATCATCGCGCTTCCATGGTGGATTTCCTATCACGATATCATAATTATTCTTTTCGAATGGCGCATTCTCTAAGAATGTATCTAAAGGAAAGAGATTTTTTCCACCTCTGGTAGGATTATTTGGTTGATATACTAAGTAAGGGAATTTAAAATCCTCCCATATAGTTTTAGGTTCTAGATAATCGAGAAGAGCTAGATACAAGCTGAAAGCAGCTACTTTTATAGCATCTGGATTAATATCAATACCATAGATGTTACTAGCAAGAATGTTCTTTAATTCGTGATCCGGGATTTTATTCTTTTTATTGCCAAATTTCCAGCGTGCAACCAATCGTCGAAAAGCATCAACAAGAAAAATACCAGAACCGCATGCGGGGTCGAGGATACGAAAATCATATCGATGATCCGTCTCGCTTGGCCATGGTAACACTTCATTCAGAATAAACTCAACGAGGGGATATGGCGTGTAGTAAGCACCATTGTCCGAAATGTAACCAGCCCCTTCTTCTTTATGTAGAAATGCCTCATAGATTGCACTCACAAGCTCTATCGGTATAACACTAAAGTCATAAGGGCGCCAAAGAACTCGCTGAAGTGTCAACATCTGTGTTCCTAAAAAAAACTCATAGATGAATTTCAAATGTGCAGGTTTTACATCGTTAATTTCTTTTTCAGTTACAGGAAATAGATCGCCATTGAATTTTTTCCCTATTTTTTCAAAAAGTCGATAAACGGCCTCCTTATTTTGAATTACATCGAAATAATTTTTAGCATTAGGTGAAAACTCAGCATAATAATTATCTTTAATGGCACCTCGGTCTTCAAGATACAAGATAAAGATGGAACGACCTAGCAGATTATGAATAACAGAATAATCTAATCCAAATTCATTATGCAACCGTTTCCTAGTCGTGCGAAGGTTCTCAAGGAGTTTCATATCAGCCCTGCGTTCACTATGGAAGCACTGACCAGTTTCCGATTTCCAAAAAGCGCCGGAATCCATCTGAGGTTTTGAAAAATCCTTAAGATCTTCAAGAATATTTGCAGCTATATCGAAGTGTCTAACAAATATTTTCTGTTTATCTAGTTCTTCTTCAAGATTTGGATTTGTAGGTTCCTCGAAGCAATTATATATCCTTAATTCACCAGGAGTTACAACAAACAGCAAAGGAACACGACTTTGATTCCAAACACGACGATGTAACTTCCTAATTTCTTCATCATCAAAGTTTGATAGCGTTTTAAAATAGGCAATAGGCACATCACCAGAAAAATATAGGGCGTCAACATCTCCTATTAGGCGTTTTGCTTCAGAGAAAAGATGGCTCTGAACAGGAGTTTGAGCTTGTCCTTCTTGTTCTATTAATCCACTTTTGTTATATTCAAGATTAGAACAAACTTTCTGATATGTAACTTTCTGATTCATATAAGTTTTTTTTCTTCCTCACTCTTTCACCGCATCAAGCCTTTTCTATGCAAATTCTTCCATTCTCCTCAATAAAAACGATTTTATCTCCAATATCCGCTTTTAATTTATCTGCTACTTCTCTTAAGAGGCTTATTTTCCAGCCTACAGCAACTTTAGACATTCCTATAAGCTTTCTCTCTTTTAACATAGTTCACTCATTTAACTTAAAGGTGTGAAAAGTATTTATGTATTTGGAGTGAATATACTCTATTGTGTTAATTAACTTTATTAACACTCAAAATAGACTGATTCAAAACCAGAGACTTTTACCCACTTCTCCATCTACTGTTTTTGATAGAAGGTTTTATGTAGTTCACTGTAAATTACTAACTTGGATGAACTATAAGACCGGGTACGGCTATGCCGTCCCTAAAGGGATACACGGTTTGGCTGTGTATCCCTTTTTGTTTTATTCACTCTTTTTATAAGCTTTTGACTGAAATCATCCAAATAATCCTTATATATTGAAATCAAATATGACCCCTCATGAAAGTCAGCTTCTCATCCCTTGCTCTTGTAAACAACCCATTTGACTGGGCTTACGACCTCGAAGAACTTGGCTTCTCGGGCTGGGAAGTGGTGAGCGAAGGCAAGCAGCAATTAAACGATGGGACGCTGTCGCAGATAAAGAACATCATCGAAACGACAAACCTTGTCCTCACGCTTCATCTCCCTTTCTCAGACCTCAATCTCGGAAGCCTCAACCACCCAATCTGGAATGAATCCATCAGGCAGATGACAAAATGCCTTGAGCGGGCTTCGGATTTCGTGGAACTCGCAGTAGTCCATCCCGGCCATCTCTCGCCACTGGGGATGCAGCTTCCTGATATGGCATGGCAGCAGAATATCGAGGGTTTGCGGGCGATATGCGATTTTGCTCTTGATTTCGGAATCAAAATCGGAGTTGAGAATATGCCCAACATGCAGCATATTTTCGGGAAGCAGCCGGGTGAGATTCTGGGCATGATAGAATCCCTGGAACGCGAGAACGCGGGATTGACGCTTGATATGGGGCATGCCAATACCAACGGGCTCGTGCCTGAATTCCTTACGGATTTGAGTAAAGTTATGCATGTGCATCTGCACGATAACAAAGGAAGAAGCGATGAACACCTGGAACTTGGCAAAGGCAATATTAACTGGAAAGAGGTCATCCCGAAATTCAAGGGTTATAATGGCAGGTTTGTTGCCGAGGCAAGGACGGTTGAGGAAGGGCGGGCGAGTCTGGAATATTTGAAGGGGATTAAATAAACAAAATAATACCCATTGGTCATCGGTTAAGGAGTTTGACTGGCTCGATATGTCTCGTTTTCCAAGAACCAATGATTTTTATGGTTCACCAATTTAGTTTAAATAGAACACAGATGACACTGATTAGACGGATTTTCACGGATTTATTTTCGTATCCGCGCGCATCCGTAAGCCGAAACTTCGGCTTGCGCAGTGTTGGGGTATGCTTCGCATACCCCTTGTTTGATAAACCTTTCTCAAAGGTTTTCATCCGTGCAATCCGTGTTCTATCCCAAATTACGCTTAACCGATGACACATGAATAATACCCTACCCAACCCTTATATAGAATTTAACCTATTATTTAATTAAGCGCGCAGGAGGGTAAATGAACATCGTTCCATCTTATATTTCCAATCTGGATGATATTCTTGAAGGGGGTTTCATTAAACCCTCTGTGGTTCTCGTCGCCGGCGCTGCAGGAAGCGGGAAAACCACATTCGCAGCTCAATCCCTGTTCAACGCAGCCAGAACCGGCGAGACATGCCTTTTCATTTCAACGCTTTCAGAGCCCCCTGCGATGATTAACAGCTATATGTCACGGTTCTCATTCTTTGACAATAAGCTTTATGAAACCAACAAGATGAACATCGTAAGCATAAACGAGGCCTTATTAAAAGAGGGGCATGACGCTGTGCTTGAATTCATTAACAAGAAAATATCCTTACTTAAACCTTCAAGAATCGTCATCGACCCGCTGACGGTGCTCGGCGACATCCTGAAATCCTTCGAAGGCAGGCCGGTGAGCGATGATGAAAGGCGCGGTTTTTATTTTGATTTATTCACTTCCATGAAAAGCTGGAACACACTGGTTATTATCACAGGCGAATTCATGCTTGACGACCTTCGAAAAAGCGTGGTCGGATACCTTGCAGACGGGATAATATACATCTCCGAGGAAACCGTGGGAATGAGGGTTGAACGCAACCTTCGCGTCCTGAAAATGAGGGGACAAAGATATGTTTCAGGAAAGCATTCCCTTGATATAAGGGATGCAGGCGTCATCGTCTTCCCGAGGCTTTTACCCCAGGCAGGGGATGGAAAACCCGCATCATCCGTCAAAGTAAGCACAGGTATAGCCGGTCTTGACAGGATGCTAAAAGGCGGTATCCCGGACGATGACATCATACTGATATCAGGGACGACGGGTACAGGTAAGACCACGTTTGGTCTCCATTTTATTTGCGATGGTCTTCAAAAAGGCGAGAACGCCCTCATTATTTCCATGGAAGAGCGGCCTCCGAAAATGTTGCGGAATTCAAGAACGTTCGGAATGAACCTGCAGCCGTATATCGATAAGAAAATGCTTGAAGTCCTGTATGTTTCCCCGGTTTCATACCGTCCAGATGAAGAAGCTTTGATAATAAAACTAAAAATAAAAGAAAATAATGTAAAACGCATCTTATTCGACGGCATAGAAAACCTTGAGACTGCGATTCCGGATAATATTGAACGTAAGAACTATATCACTGTCCTTCTTGACCTTTTTTCATCAATGGGCGTGACCACAGCGGTCACCAGTGAGATTTCCGAACTTTTCGGCGCTGTCAAACTTACCCATGAAGCTTTGTCCAGTGCAGTTGATAATATTATTCTTCTGCGGCATGTGGAAATTGAGGGAAAGATACACGGCGTCCTGAGCATACTCAAGTCGCGCGGAATCCAGCACGACAAGGAAATACGCGAGTTTGAAATCACAGAGAAGGGTATAGATGTCAGGGACGCGATGAAAGGGTACGAAAGTGTGCTCAGCGGAAGCGCACGAAAAACGCCAGTAGATGTATTCAAAGAAACGTTTGGTGAAAAACATTGATATTCAATAAAACGATTTTCTTGATTTTGATTCTGGTTTTAGGCGTTTCATACATATTCCTCTTAAGTTTACCTTTTGGTATCGCATATTTTTATGAGAAAATTTTTAAAAAGCTTGCGCTTCCCTACCTTTTTATTATTTCAGGCGGTTTATTCATCATATCGTTTCTCATTTTTTTTTATGATTTTTGGAGCGACATCGGCAGCGGCTTTTTTGCATCGGGGGGCATTTTACTGGCAGCCGCAAGTCTCAGGCTTTACTTTGTGATGACTGGAGGCGATTAAAATAATTACACCTGTGGCGCATCTGTTACTGCAATCAGTCGGGACAATCGGTGTTGTTATTTTTTATCTTATTCTTTCGCGGCTCAGCGCCCGGATGGGAGAGGGATTAAGGCTTCCACCTTATTACAGGTGGCATTACGCCGCATGCATTGTTGCTTTATCTTCTATTCCAGTTCATTTATATTTACATCAAAATTATGAGATGCCCGGTTTAGCAGGTTCTTCCCTGGATTTACAGGCGCTATATATTTCTTTGCTTCTGATCAGTAATGTTATCGTCATTTTAGTATCATTCAGATACTGGGGATGGTTAAAAGATGAACTTCTTGGCAAACTAAAGGGAGGAAAAGCATATGAGTAAAAAAATAATGGTAGTGGACGATGAACCTGATACAGTGGACTTGATAAAACTCGTGCTTGAAACAGAGGGATTTGAAGTTATAACAGCTTTTAGTGGAAACGAGTGCCTGGACAAGCTGTCATTGGGGGAGCCCGACGCTATTCTTCTGGATATAATGATGCCTGAAATGGACGGGTGGGAAGTATTCAAGAAAATCAGGCAAAAATACAAAAAGCTTCCTGTGGCTATCCTTACGGTAAGGAACCAGGACATAGATAAAATGCTCGGGCTGCATGTGCTTAAAGCAAACGATTACATCACGAAACCTTTTGGGAGAAAAGATCTGGTCGAAAGAGTCAAAAAGATGGTAAAATCGTGAAAAGCCCAAATATTACCCAGAAATTAATAATATCCCTGATACTGATATCGCTTCTGCCTTATGCGGCAGTGACTTATTACAATTACTCGTCAGAAAAAACCGCTCTTGAGAAAAGTGTTTTCGATGATTTGAGCGCCCTTGTGGAAGCAAAGAATACCCATATCAACACTGTTGTGAATTTCAGGATAGAGCAGGTACAGGAAGTCGCCACCTCAAATTTCATGCAGCAGATTGAAACCGGGAAAACGGGAGACATCAACCTGAATCTCCTGAGGGTGCAAAAGCAAATACCTGAATTTCTTGAGATATCCGCCCTTGACCGGAACGGCACTGTTGTTGCATCCACGGAAGCCAGACAGATAAACAAAAACTATGCGGGCGAGGATTTTTTTAAGAACGGCACAAAGGGGCTTTATCTTGGAAATATAAACTATTATGATAACAGGACGGCATACATAGTTTCATATAATGTATTAAATAGAAGCACGGGCAAACCCATAGGCGTGATTGCAGCCTGGATTATGCCGGTTTTCATATACGATGTTACCTCGGATTATACCGGTTTGGGGGAAACAGGAGAATCTCTCCTTGTCCAGAAAAGGGGTAACGAAGTTGTATATCTGAATCCTTTACGCCATAATACAAGCGCTGCATTTTTCCTTAAATACCCGCTGGATTCTAACATTGCGATTCCGGCAATTCTTGCAGCGAGTGGAGGAAATGGCACAATCCGGGCGCTTGACTACCGGGGAACAGAGGTTTTTGCAGCATATACCTATATTCCAATCGGAGACTGGGGACTGGTGGTAAAGATAGATTCAACCGAAGCATTGATTCCTGCCGATAGGTTCAAAGAACGGTCTTTAGCCCTCGGGATATTTTATTTTGCCGTGGTGGCAGTTATGGCTTATTTTCTTGGCAGGAGGTTGACTGCCCCGCTAATCCGGCTTACAGATGCTTCCAGGAAAGTAACCAAAGGTTATCTCACCGTTCATATAGAACCAAAGAGCAGGGATGAAATCGGGGAACTTGCGCAGTCTTTTAATGCAATGGTACAGCGATTGAAAGAAGTATATGAAGGGCTGGAACAGAAGGTAAAGGAGAGAACAGGGGATCTGGATAAAAGGAATCTTGAACTGGCGGCGCTTATTAAAACGAACCAGAGCATTTCAAGCGGTCTTGACCTGAAAAAAGTCCTGGATATTGTGGTCAGGGAAGCGGTGAGGATAGTCAATGTCTCATACTGCTCTATCATACTCATTGAAAAGGACGCCATGTATGGGATGGTAGCTTCGGAATACAGCCCCAAACAAATAAAACCGTCCCTGGGTGAAATATTAGTTCTTAAAGAATGTCCCATGCTGGACGAGGCGTATCAGGATAGGAAATATGTATTTGTACCGGATATTGCCGGCTCAACCCTGTCGCCAAATGAGAGGGGAATGGCAGAAAGGCTTGATATGAGGTCTCTCCTTGTGGTGCCCCTTGTCATAGGAGAAAAAACATTGGGGACAATGCAGCTTGGAAGCCTCAGCGAGGCCAAGGAATTTACAGGAGAGGAAATCGGTATATGCCAGGCGATTGCAAACCAGGCCGCGATAGCCATTGAAAATGCGAACCTGTATGAAGAACTCAAATACCATGATGAGACGCTTGAAACTCTTTATGAAATAGACAGGGTTGTAAGCCAGTCCCTTGAACTTGATGAGCTGTTAAGGGAATCAATAACCAAAACCATCCAGGTAACGTCTGCCGATGCCGGATGGATTTATTTGCTGCAAGAAGACGGGGAAACCCTGAACCTTCAGACCTACATCGGCATCTCTCCTGAGCTTGCAGAGGCTGCATCAAAACTAAAAGTCGGGCAGGGAGTTTCAGGAATGGCTGTCGAATCAGGAAAACCGGTAACCATGGACATCGAGAATTATCCTTATCCCCGGCTTCTCACCCTTATGGAAAAAGATGATATAAAGTCCCTTGTGGGCATCCCCCTTGTTGCAAAAGGGAAAGTAGGCGGGGCAATGGTTCTCTCAAACCGCAAGCACAGGATTTTCAAAAAAGAAGATATCGATCTTCTATCCTCTATAGGGAGCCAGGTAGGAGTGGCAGTAGAAAATGCCAGGTTGTATTCCGAACTCAAGCGCCATGATGAGACGCTGGAGACACTTTTTGAAATAGACAGGGTGGTGAGCCAGTCCCTTGACCTGGATGAGATTTTCAGGGAGGCGCTTGCCAAAACCATCCAGGCGACATCGTCCGATGCGGGTGCGATTTATACACTTGAAGAAGAAGCGAAAACACTTAAATTGAAGACATCTTCAGGTCTTTCCATGGATTTTGCCGGGGCGGTTTCAGAAATAAAAGTTGGCGGGGGTGTTGCAGGGGGCGCCGTCCAGGCGAAAAAACCTATTGTCACAGATATCGATCACTATCCGGGTAGCGAGCTTTTGCCATTTTTAAAAAAAGAAGGGCTGGTAGCGCTTGTGGGCGTGCCGCTTATGGCTAAAGGAAGGGTGGTTGGCGCCCTGAACCTTGGTAACCGAAGCAGGAGAACATTCTCAAAAGAAGACCTTGAAGTCCTTGCATCCATTGGCGGGCAGATAGGCGTTGCAATAGAAAACGCACGATTGTACCAGGAAGCAAAAACATCTTATGAAAAACTGGAGGCGGCATACGAGGAGCTAAAGTCGCTGGACAGGATGAAAAGCGAGTTCCTTTCAAATGTTTCACATGAGCTGAAAACCCCGCTGGTTTCGATAAGGGGATACAGTGAGTTACTGTATGATGAAAAACTCGGGTTAATAAAGGATGAACAAAGAAAGAGCCTTCAGGCTATTATCAGGAACGCCGACAGGTTGACCCGCCTGATAAATTCGATATTATTCATCAGCAAGATGCAGGCTGAGAAGCTCGAATTCCAGTTCCAGCCTGTGGATATGGATGAAATTGTAAAGGTCTGCGTGGACGATGCCAGAAGCATGATAGATACGAAACAGATTACATTCGAAAAGGATATACCCAAAATATCAAAGGTAAATGGGGAAAAAGACAGGTTTACAGAAGTGATAAGCAATCTTCTGGACAATGCAATAAAATTCACGCCAACCGGAGGGAAAATCTCAATAAAAGCCCTGGATGAGGGAGAGTTTGTCCACTTCGTAGTGACCGATAACGGTATCGGTATTCCTTTGGAAATAATACCGAAATTGTTTTCACGTTTTTACCAGGCTGATGCGTCCGCATCAAGAAAGTACGGGGGAACGGGTCTTGGACTGTACATCACAAAAAACATCGTCGATGCGTTTCGCGGAAAAATATGGATTGAAAGCGAGGTCGGGAAAGGGACAAAGGTGCATGTTTTACTGCCAATCGCAAGGTAGGGGGTTAAAAAACACTCAATTTCCATTTGGGATCGGTTATTTAAAGCTCCTTTTAACGGAACTCTATGCTCTTATATTTTAATACGATTAAATTTATAAGCAAACGAGATTATCGGGTAGTAACTCAAAAAATTTGTTAAGAGGTTGTATCTCGTGGAAGAAGATGAATTTTACAGCAGGTTAAAAGACGAGCTTGACGGGTGGCAGAAAGACGGCGTCATAGAAAGCTCCCAGGCTGAAGCCATCATGCGAAGGTACGGCATAGAAAAAAAGGGATTCAAGCAAGGTAATGTGATAACCGCACTTTCAACGCTCGCAGCGATACTCGTGGGTGTTGGAGTAATACTGTTCTTTGCGTCGAACTGGGAGATGATGCCTGATGTTGTTAAAGTGACACTCCTTCTGGCATCCACTTTTGGTATTTATTATGCCGGCTATGTAATGCGCTTTGAAAAAAAGACGTATCCAAAAGCAGGCCACGCCCTCCTTTTCCTGGGTTCTGTTTTGGTTGGCGCAACTATACTTCTTACCGCACAAATCTTCAACATCAATGCTGAATCCAACTGGCTGTATTTGCTCTGGTTCATTGTTGTCGCCCCCATGGGTTATTTCTTTGATTCGAAGCCTACGGTCGGGTTAAATATCCTGATTTTCACGTATTGGCTGGGTATTTCCATAAACGGTGGCAGTTACAGGGGCATGTCCCATCCACTGCTTTTATATATGCTATTCGGGATTGCCCTATACAGCATCGGCCAGATACATGAGTTAATTGAAAAATGGTCAGGATTCAGGATGGTGTACAAAGGTTTTGGCATTTTTTTCATTCTTATCTCATATTTTTATTTCAGTATATGGCCGTCTTACTTCTTCTATAGCTCCTATTATGGAGATATGAGATTCGAAACACCAGAACAGCTGCTTATAGGTCTATTTGCGCTTCTTGGGGCAGCATCGGTTCTTGCCAATCTTGTCGAAAAGGAGAAACTGAGGAGCACAAGATACGAGTTCTATGTACTGCTGGCAGCATTTGCAGGCTGGATATTTTTATTCGTTATTAATACCTATCCTATCCTTCAACAAAACAAACCAGTAGAGACATTATTATTTATTATCTTCAACCTTTTCCTTTTAGGACTTTCAATAGGGACAATTTCAATAGGTTATTACAAGAACCAGGCTGAGTTTGTTAATACAGGCATCGTATTCTTTGCACTCGGTGTTATGCAGGTTTATGTCAACCACCTTCAGGGAATGCTTCCGACGGGTTTAGGTCTGATAATCGGGGGAGTTGTCTTATTCACAATTGCCACTTATCTTGAGAAAAAAAGAAGAACCCTGCTAACTGCAATGAAGAGTGTTGAACAATGAACAGGAAAACATTCATAATAGTTATGCTGATTCCTATGATAGCGATTCTTGCTTTCATAGGATACAACTACTACACATATTCCACCGGAAAGGAAATACTGTTAAAAACAGCCCCTGTTGACCCATGGGACCTTTTCAGGGGCGATTATGTGAACCTGAGATATGAGATATCCACTATTAACCTTTCACGAATTCCTTACGAAGGCGAATTTGTTGAAGGCGATGACGTCTATGCAGTTCTCTCTCCAGGAGAAAAATTCTGGTTTGCTACAAGAGCGGAGAAAAATAAGCCAGCGCTGCAAAAAAATGAGGTCTGCATGAAAGGGAAAGTGATGGGTTCAGGCAACCCGCTCAGGGTAGAATACGGCATCGAGAGCTACTTTGTTCCTGAAGGTAAGGGCAGGGATATAGAAATGAATATCCGGGATGTTTCGGTGAAGGTTTCGGTAGATTCAAATTGCAGGGCGATTATCAAAGAACTTTACATCAAAGATGAACCTGTGAAGTTCGGAAATTAGGATAAACACCCAAAATTTCATTTTGTGATTTCCGCAGCGCGTTTAATCTCAGAGCCAAGCGACCTGAGTATGTCATCCCTGAGGGCGTTAGCTTCAGGGCTTGTCCTAACCCTTGGACGCGGAAGGTTAATATCAAAAATCTCTTTTACCGTGCCAGGGCGTGCTGACATCACAACGACCCTGTCTGCAATATAGACCGCTTCATCCACGCTGTGGGTGACGAACAGCACGCTTATGTGTTCTTTCTCCCATATCCGCAAAAGTTCGGCCTGCATGATGTTCCTTGTCTGGGCATCAAGCGCTCCGAACGGCTCATCCATCAGAAGGAGTTTTGGTTTATTTGCATACGCACGCGCTATGCCTACCCTCTGCTTCATCCCGCCCGATAATTCATGCGGGAAATGGTTTTCAAATCCCCTTAAACCCACAAGGTCGATATAATGCCGTGAAATCCTCTCGCAGTCTTCTTTGCGGCACCCTTTCACCTGCGGCCCGAACTCGATATTGCTCTTCACCGTCCTCCAGGGGAACAGCGCATATTCCTGGAACACGACTCCGCATTCCTTATTCGTGCCAATTATCTTTTTATCGTCAAGGAATATTTCTCCGTCTGTCGGGGAATCAAGTCCTGCAGCCAGGCGAAGGATAGTGGTTTTTCCGCATCCGCTCGGGCCGAGAAGGCATACAAACTCACCGTCTGCTACATCAAAATTCACATTTTCAAGAGCAAGAAAGTCATTGAATTTTTTGAAGATACCTTTTAAGATTAATCTACCCATTTTATGAACCTCTTTTGCAAAAGAAGTATGCTGATATTCATTATGTACCCGATTACTCCTATCACAATCATTCCCGCCACCATTTCCGGATATCGCCCGAGCTCGCCCATATTCCAGATAAAATAACCAAGACCGACGGGACTCCTGATAACCATCTCGGCTGCCACGATTGCCATCCAGCCCACGCCAAGACCGATGCGCAAGCCTGCAATTATGAATGGAAAAGCCGATGGTATGATAACCTTTGTTATCATCTGCGACCCGGAAGCACCAAGCGTCTTTGCCGCGTCAATAAGCCTTGCGTCTGTGGATTTTACACCATGGATCGTATTGAGGATAATGGGGAAAACCGTTCCTATGAAAACGATGAATATCTCACCCCCGGCCACAAGGATGAATACCGCAAGGGGTATCCATGCCATCGGCGGCATGTTGCGTACGATTTCAATGACAGGATTGAGTATATTCCCGATAGGCTTTGAATATCCGATTCCGATACCCAGCGGGACTCCTATAATAAAAGCAATAATACCTCCCTCTATGACACGCAGAAGACTTGCCTGTGTATGCTCGAGTAGCCCATATGTAAGCGCGGGTCCATAAGTCCGGGTGACCAGAGACCTGACAAATGCGTACCAGCTTTCAATCGGTGTAGGAACATCCCGCAGCCGGATGAAGGGGATGTTGAAAATATTATCCCTTGCAAGGATTACAAGAATGTGCCATAATACAACAAAACCGATAAGGGAAAGGATGTTGATAACCAATCCTTTTTTCCCTGGATCGAGTTTCATCAATAACTGACCTTAAGCCCTTCCTTATCGGCCTCCATCAGGAAAAGCACATGCTGGATGGTTCCCGGACCAGGATAACCCACGGTCTTGCCGCTTAAATCCTTCATCGAGGTGATATTCTTTCCTACCACGATAACAGACCCTTCGTTATTCATCCCTGCTACCACTTCGACACGGGCATCATCCAGGGCGAAATCATTGCTGTTTATCCTGTGGATGATTACAGGCGGGATGCCCAGGCTTCCGATATCGACAGCTCCTGATTTGAAACCTTTTTGCATCTCGAACGCGCCGTTCTGGAACGGCGTGCCTTCGGCGAGGGTGATGTTTATTCCAGCATCTTTAAACCAGCCTTTTTTCCATCCCACATAGAACGGCAGTTCATGGATATCACTTACAAGATAGGCATAGCGGATTGTTACGGGGGTCTTCAATGCTATGCTCGTAAGATTGGTATTTTTATTCTGCGATGCCCATTCGGAGTAACTATTGTTAATCAATGCGTTTGCATAATCCGATGCGTTCTTATATCCTGACTGGTTCCATTTCCCCGAGTCAAAAATACCGAAATCCTGTATCCTGCTTATGAATGTCTGCGCGCCTGCAATGTTGGGAGTATAAACGAATTCGACATCCGAAAGGCTGAGATTAGCCGCTGCAGGGTCGGTCATACTTCCAAATTCCATTGTATATTTTATCAGGTCTTCATGGTCGGGCGAGCTGATTGGCTTTGCATTATTGATGTATTCAACAGATTTTAGCTGGATAAGTGCCATGCGTTTCAGGATTTCATCGGCGTTCGTTGTATTCTTGTACCAGTTATAATCGTACGCGACGACGCAGCATGGGTGACCTTTCCAGATTTGCCCTGAGTATAACAGAGGTTTGCCATAGCCTTTGGTGATTGCTATAGCAGGGTAAGGTTCCCACATAATGAACCCGGCGATTTCGCCCGTCCCCAGTCTCTGCACCATGTCCTGCCCGCTCATTTTCACAAGATTAATGGGCTCCGAAACCTGCGGGATCTTCTTGCTTTCAATACATCCTGCTACGAATATCGCTAAAACAACTACCAATAGAATTTTCAATGAATTTTTCATGATTAACCCTCTGTAATTAATTATTATCTTCACAAACACCGTATTTAATAATTTCCATATTCATATCTTCAATAACCCAAATGTATTAATGAATATGGAGATATATACAATCGTGATAAGAGAATGACAGCAGAAGAATTAATGAAAGCGGCAGTGGAATCGGATGAAGCGTTCATCAGGGAATTTTCAAGGATAATCAAGGAAGAACTTCGCATGACTGCAGCGGAATTCAGCGAAAAATCCGGTATACCTGCAAGCACCATCTATAAATTATTATCGGGCCACCGCGAGCCGCGTTTCACTCGCCCCGGCGGCGGTCGAGGACTGCCTCTGCGCCCTGCGCTGGGTCATCCGCAACGCCAAGGAATACAACTTCGACACCAGCAGGCTGGTCGTGACGGGTCACTCCGCCGGCGGCCATCTGTCGCTCACCACCGGCATGGCCCCTGCCGAAGCGGGGCTCGACCGCCAGTGTCCCGGCAAGGAGGAGCTCAAGGTGGCGGCCATCGTGAACTGGTTCGGGATCTCCGATGTGGAGGACCTGCTCGACGGCGCCAATATGAAAACCTACGCGGTGACGTGGCTAGGCAGCCTTGAGAACCGCCGGCAGATCGCCCGGCGCGTTTCGCCGATTTATTGGGCCCGGCCGGGCCTGCCGCCGATCCTCACCATCCACGGCGACGCCGATCCCACGGTCCCTTACAGCCACGCGGTGCGCCTGCGCGAGGCCCTCACCAAGAACGGCGTCCCCAACCAGTTGCTGACCGTCCCCGGCGGCAAGCACGGCGGCTTCAACCGCGCCGAGACCATGACCGTCTACGCCGCCATCCGGGAGTTTCTCAGCAAGCACAACCTGCTGAAGCAGTGAGAGCCTGGCGGGCAACGACAGGAGGGGTTTACAGCGGTCCTTTTAGCATCTACGATTGGTACAGAGACAATTTGCAGGGAAGGCGGACTTGGGATGAAGACCTACACGGCAGTGGTTGAACGTTGCCCGGACACCGGCCTGTTTGTGGGCTACGTTCCTGGTTTTCCGGGCGCCCACAGCCAAGCCGAGACTTTGGACGAACTGAACAAGAACCTCCAAGAGGTCATCGCGATGCTCCTCGAAGACGGTGAGCCTAGATTGGAGGCTCAGTTTGTCGGAACTCAAACCGTCAGCATAAGCTGAGTATGGGCAAGACCCCGGTTCTCAGGTCCCGTGAAGTGATTTCCATTCTTGAAACGCTCGGCTTCGCAGAGGTTCGCCAGCGGGGCTCCCACAAGCAGTTCCGGCATCCCGATGGCAGGACCACGACGGTACCAGTTCATCCGGGACGAGATATTTCACCGACCTTGCTCCGTCAGATCGCCAAGGACATCGGTTTAACGCTCGAGGAGTCCGTGAAACGCAGGTAGACTGGCATAACCACAGCATCCACTCGATTACCGCAAAAGCGCGGCGGCGGGTTATGCCTGAGGCGTCAGGCGGTGCGGAGGACAGTCAAATGGCACGCCAATATCTAGCGTTTGACATTGAAACTGCCAAGGACGTTCCGGGCGACGATTTCAACTGGCGTCCGCATCGGCCGCTTGGTATTTCCTGCGCAGCTACACTGGCGAGTGATTCGGGCCAGCCACTCCTTTGGTACGGCAAGACACCGGATGGGTTGCCTGAAAAACAAATGAGTCAGGAGGACGCTCAGGGATTGGTCCGGTACTTGTCGAAAATGGCGGCCGATGGTTTCACAATTCTTACCTGGAATGGACTGGGCTTTGATTTTGACATTCTCGCGGAAGAGTCCGGCGCTGATGCGAGCTGCAGGGAATGTGCGCTCGGCCATGTGGACATGATGTTTCACGTGTTTTGCTCCTTGGGCTACCCCGTAGGTCTGGACAAAGCTGCGCAGGGTATGGGGTTGCCGGGCAAACCGCCCGGCATGAGCGGCTTCAAGGCTCCCAAGCTTTGGGCGGAAGGTCACTTCAAAGAGGTCCTTGAGTATGTCGCCCAGGACGTGCGAATTACAATGCAGATCGCGCAGATTTGCGATCAGCGTCGCAGATTCGAGTGGATAACGCGCAAAGGCGCGAAGAAATCAATGCCCCTGACGAATGGTTGGTCTACCGTGCGGGAAGCATTGCGACTCCCAGAACCAGATACCTCGTGGATGCTTACTCCGTGGCCGCGTCGGGACTTTACCGCCTGGTTGTCAGCCGGCTGATTAGGCGTAACAAAACGCTGCGCCTGACCGCGGCATTGCAGTCTTTCCGGGCATTTCAAGGTTTTGAACGCCGTGGCGCTCGACTGAAACATGGAATCTTTGGCCGCGCCGCTTGGTCCTCTTTCACGGTTTCGGTTGTTTCATGCTACTCCCTCACCCCGATCCCCAGAGCCTTCATCTTGCGGTAGAGGTTGCTGCGCTCCAGGCCGAGGATCTCGGCGGAGCGGGTGACGTTGCCGCTGGCGTCTTCGAGGGTCTTGAGGATGTATTCGCGCTCGTAGGCGTTGCGGGCCTCTTGCAGGCTGGCGAATTGGGGGAGGCTGCGGCGGTCGATCTCGGCGGCGCGGCGGGC
>JAPZAO010000062.1 GCA_027460615.1 Candidatus Methanoperedens sp. | reverse complement strand
CGATCGACGGGTCTCTCCGAAAACGCCAGGTTTTTGGCGATTTAATCTTTGAGCAGCACGTTCAGTGCTCCAACGGTTCCTCACAGCTTACCGCGTCCGGTTCGCTCGGCAGACCCGTTGCTCATCATCACACCCCGGATTCCGGGGTTTTCCGCTGGAGCCCGTCGCCATGCCGGACTAGGCCACAGCCCCTGATGGTATCGCCTACTTTTATCCGATTGCTATTAAACCTATCTAATCATTATGGAGTAATTGCATGATTCAAGGAATCGATATTGCTGCAATGCGCGGACTGGACTGGTTAAAAAAACAAAAACCGGTTGCAATAAAAGACATCTCTCGCTCCATCCAGGCGTTGTCTTTGTGGAATGAACCTGCAAAGCAGCTTATTGAATTATTGTTATCAATGAAAAAAGACGGATTCTGGGAAACCGATACGCCTATCCTTGATACGGCAAGGGCGTGCAGCGCGCTGGCGGGATGTGGGCAGGCGCAGCCGGATTCGCTCCGCTGGATTCTCAACCAGCAAAAAAACGACAACTGGAGCGATAATGAGATCGATACCGCTTATGCCCTGATAGCGCTCGGGGATAGCGGCGTCAATAATGAAGCTGGATGTGAGTGGCTGGTTCGCAATTACGGGGAAAAGTGGGAACACGCGGGCACGACATCGCTAATTATCACTGCGCTTTTAAAACAGGATGGGAACGAATACAGGTTTTTCATAAACGACAGGGCGGGATGGCTTCTTTCAAAACGGTTGTTCGGAGGATGGACGCATATCGCCACAAGCAACCTTGTGATTCAGGCATTGATCCTTGCAGGGGAAAGGGATATTGAAAAGGAAATTGGTCCATCGATAAAATGGCTTCTTGAAAAGCAGGTCAGGGATAACTGGGGCAACATAACAGCAAGCGCGCTCTCATTGATTTCATTGAGGATGTATCTGGATAAACTTAATAGCGCTTCGGATAAATGAAGGGGCAGGAAGATAATCATGAGCAAAAAAGCAGCAGTCATAAAAGGCGACGGAGTAGGACCTGAGCTTGTCAACAGTATGCTCCGGGTAGTTGAGGCCGCAGGTACAAAAGTTGAGTTCATTACATGCGAGGCAGGGGAAGGATGGTGGAAAGAACACGGCGGCGATTCGCTCATTCCTCTTGAAACATGGGACATCCTGGGCAAAACCGATGCAGGTTTTAAAGGCCCGACAACAACACCGGGAGGCGCCGGTTCCCCGAAGAGCGTGGCAGTATCAATCCGCCAGAAGTTCAACCTCTATGCCAACGTGAGACCGATAAAATCCTTCCCAAACACGCAGAAACCTCTTGGAGATGTTGATTTTGTGTGTGTGAGGGAGGGCACTGAAGGGCTGTATTTCGGCAAGGAAGTCCAGCTTACGGATGATGTTTTTATAGCCATAAGAAAAATCACGCGCCCGGCATGCAGGAATGTGGCACGTTATGCTTTTGAAGAGGCTGTGCGCCGCGATTGGAAAGCCGTAGTGGCAATCCACAAGAGCAATATCCTGAAGCAGACATGCGGCACATTTCTTGAGGAAGTTGAAAAGATGGGGAAAAACTATCCTGGCATAGAATTGGAAGAATACCACATCGATAATATCGCGCAGCAGTTAATTAAGAACCCGCAAATTTTCAACCAAAAAATTCTCCTATCCACGAATCTTTTCATGGATATCCTGAGCGAGGAATGCTCAGCCCTGGTGGGCAGCATCGGGCTTATTTATTCTGCAAATATCGGGGATGAATATGCAATGTTTGAGCCCGCGCATGGCTCGGCGCCAAAATATGCAGGGCTGGATAAGGTAAATCCTGTTGCCACCGTACTTGCAGGGGCGTGGCTCCTTGATTATCTGGGAGAGAAAGAGAATTCGAAATCTATCTTTGACGCTGCCGAAAAAGTAATATCTGAAGGAAAATACCTGACCTATGACCTCGGAGGCAGCGCAAAATCAAGCGAGATGGTAGATGAGATAATAAGAAAGATAGCTTAAGAAGAAGGACTAACTTTTATTTAAAATCAAGATATTGCCCTTTTTAATCAATTCCATCTTCAGAAGTTACATCCCAATCGATAGCAAGCTGTTTGTCTTCACGTTTACTTGCTTTATAACCTTCTGTTAAGAGAAATTCTTTCTTCTCCCTCAATCTGACTTTATTCATAATACACCTTAATTGATGCCGTATAATATAGTTAAAGGCATCTATTTCACAAGTGGCGCGCCAAAGGTGTAATCCTCAAGCCCAACCACTTTTTTCCATAACTCCCTGCATTCGCAGTCAAGGTTGTCAAAAACACCAGCACCCTGTGACAGCGAGAAGCTCCTTATCGCCTCTGCTACATCCTTATCGCACTCACCGCAATTGTGGGGGCCGCGAGCCGAACCTGCGCCCACGGGGTCTGACATCAGGATTGTATCTGGATTTGAATCCTTCCCTTTTTTCAAGACTTCCACTGCGCTCCACAGCCACGGGGGGCGGTAATCCCCGCGCTCGAACATCTCATCCACAAGCGTTCCCTTCTGGACATTGCACAGGTTGACCGATATTGTTCCGGCATAGGGCGCCGCATCGTTGATGGATTGTATCATGTCGTTCATAGCTATGCCTTCCGAAATGAAAGGAGGTTTAAGCATAAGATATGCCTTCACAGTTGCGCCTTCTTTTTTGGCATTGTTGCTTGCCGTGACAAAATCCGAGAACGTAAAACCTTTATTGATGCAGTCCTTCCGTATCACATCGTTACTTGTTTCAAGCCCTATAGCCACCTCGAATCGTTTGCCGAGACTTGCCATGGATTCGGAGACTTTTTCCCTGGTCACGTATTCGGGTCTTGTCTCTGCAATGACTTTTTTAACCCTTCCATCCGCCCCAAGGCGCGAGAGCATCTCGTTGCGGGTCGCCGCATCGATTTCACCGTCATCAAGAAAGCTGCCCGATGTGAATATTTTCAATATGAACTCCTCGTCTTTACATCTCGACATGGCGTTCCCGAACTGCTTCATCAGTTCATCGTGCGATGGAGGCTTTTGCGCGCTGTCATAAACGTACCCGCACATGGTGCAGTTGTTCCAGCGGCATCCTGAAGTCTGGAAAATAACAGTCAGGGCGGTAATGGGCTTCCCGTCAAGTAAATCCTTACCAGTCCATACGGCCGTCGGCCTGTCGGGCGGATTGAATTTGACTTTCTGTCTTCTTCGAATATCCCGTACAACTGCGGTAAGCGACATGGTCTTATTCAAACTCAATCGTTGCAGGCGGCTTTGGCGTCAGGTCGTAAAGCACCCTTGATACATTGGGTATCTCGCTCGTGATACGTGATTCGATTTTCCGAAGCGTATCCCAGGGAAGTTCCATAGCTTCGGCGGTCATCCCGTCCCTTGAACTCACGGCACGCACAGCAATTATCCATCCATGGACGCGGATATCGCCTTTAACCCCCGTGCCTTTTTCAATGAGAGCCGCAAATGTCTGCCAGGGGCCGAACTGTTCAACAAGTTCTTCCTCAACAATCGCATTCGCCGCCCTGACCACATCCAGCTTTTCTTCAGTAACCTCGCCAATTATCCTGACAGACAAGCCGGGGCCGGGGAACGGCATCCTGTCCGAAATCTCCCTCGGAAGTCCAAGCGCTCTTGCAACTTCTCTTACCTCGTCCTTGTAAAGGTCTGCTAAAGGTTCAACTATCCCTTCAAAATCAATTACTGAAGGAAGGCCTCCAACATTATGGTGGCTCTTAATTCCACCTTCTGATTCTATCCTGTCTGGGTATATGGTTCCCTGGATAAGGTACCTTGCGCCGAGTTTGCGGGCTTCTTTTTCAAATTCCCTGATAAACGCCTCACCCACAGCTTTTCTTTTTTTCTCAGGGTCTGTTAAGCCTTTCAATGCGCGCAGGAAATTCTCCTTTCCATCGACGACCTGAAGGTTCATATCTGAAAAGATATCCTTTATCCTTTCGGTCTCACCTTTTCGCATGAGCCCGGTGTCGATATAAATGGGCGTAAGCATCTCGCCAATAGCCCTGTTTGCCAGCACCGCGCAGACCGAGCTGTCAACCCCGCCGGACAGGGCTATTATTGCCCTGCCTTTGACATTTTTTTTAATCTTCTCGATGCTCTCGCGGATGAATTTATCAACTTTGACCATTAGCCTCTACATTATTGTTCCTGCTTTAAATGGTTTTACCCGAAAATATGAAACCGAGCCTGATAAAGCATATATAGTAAAACTGCTATTAAAATACAAAGCCATTCGTAGGAAGGAGGCTGTAGAAACATGGTTACTGATTTGAAAGAGTTTGCAAAAACAGCAAAACCGTCTGTTGCCGTAGTGGGCTTAGGTGGCGCTGGTTGTAATATCACTACATGGATAGC
>JAPZAO010000061.1 GCA_027460615.1 Candidatus Methanoperedens sp. | reverse complement strand
GAGGAGGAATATACATGGCAGAAAATTGCCATGCAGATAGAGAAAGAATATTTGCATCTTTGGAGTGAAAAGCATGCGTAGGCAACTCTTGTGGATAGCTACTTCTATTGTTATCACTGCATTATTTTTCATGAAAAGAGGTATTTCATTAGATAAGCTCTCGCCAGCCTACATTGAAAAAACAGGGGCTTACCCCTATATTGTCCTTGCTATGTGTGTTCTTATCCTTTTTTTGAAAAGAGAACAAATAATTGTTTTAATGAAGATTAAAACACGCCTGCCCTATACAATTATTGGTATTTCTCTTTCAGCCCTATCCGTCCTCATCCAGGCAGATGAACCTTCAATCCAGATTTTTGCATTTTTACTGCTCTGGTCTGGCATATTCACAGCCTTCTTCGGAAAAGCATCATGGATGCCCCTGGCACTTTTGGGCATATACGGCTTTGCACTTGTATTTCCTCCACTGGTTTCCAGATCTGGAAATTTCTATCCCATGGCAACCACAACCTTTCTGGTTACCCTGCTTTCTCCTTTGATTCCTATCAGTAACCAGGGACAAATCATCCATTTCCTTGATGCTTCCGGTAATACCCAGAATTATTTTATTGACGCCGGATGTTCGGGCAGCGCTTCCCTTGCCATTTTCCTCTCTCTTTTTTGTCTCATGATGCTTGATGTCCCCTTGCCATGGAAGAAAGCAGGATATATGCTGATTTTCGGTCTTGTTGGCACAACATTACAGAATATCCTGAGGTTAGCTGTGCTCGTGTTCGCTGGTTACTGGCACGGCAGTGAAACTGTCTGGACTGCACATACCTACGCGGGGTACATTTTATTTCCTGCATGGTATGTTTTATTTGCTTATGTTTACCTGAAACAGAGAAAGAAAAACTAATTGATGTAGAAGAGATTTAAGAAGAGATTTATTTAGAACCATTATGAAAACACACATCATTGAAGAACCTCCGCTGGACTTGAAGTTGATTATAGTATATCTTTTCATGACAGTCGTTTTCTTAACAATATCACCTTTGGATAAAACCATTATCAGAACAATACTTGGCATACCCTTAGTGTTATTCATCCCGGGTTATGTCCTGATTGCAGCGCTTTTCCCGAATAAGAACGACTTAGACGGCATTGAGCGCATTGCCCTGAGTTTCGGTCTTAGCATCGCCATCGTTCCTCTTATCGGATTGGGATTGAACTTTACCCCGTGGGGCATACGCTTTGGACCGATAATAACTTCCCTTATCCTGTTCACCCTGTCCTTATTGATAATAGCTAATTTCAGGCGTCTTGAACTCCCGCCGGAAGAGCGTTTTGGGGTTCCCTTGAAAGCAGCGCTCCTGACCATAAAGGAAGAATTCGCCGGAGCGGAAAACAAGACTGACAAAATCCTGACGCTCATACTGATTCTTTCCATAATAGCCTCTTTGTTCACGTTGGTGTACGTCATAGTAACCCCGAAACAGGGTGAGAAGTTCACCGAGTTCTATTTGCTGGGTCCCGGGGGGAAAGCAGCCGACTATCCCGGAGAAGTAATTCCCGGGGCACCCATAAACCTCATAATCGGAGTCGTAAACCACGAATATTCGGATGTGAATTACACATTACTGGTACAGGTAAAAAATGACACATTCATGGAGCGCAAGATATTGCTCTCAAACAATGAAACATGGGAAAAGCCGGTCAATTTTACAATAAACAGGACAGGCAGCAACCTGAAACTGGAGTTTCTCCTTTACAGGGAAGGGAACGGGATACCCTACAGGGAGACGCATCTCTGGATTAATTCCTCAATTGGCGAAATCAAAACAAACCTGACCGGAGGCCGGGATATTTGAGAATAAAACCTGTAATCCTGGTGCCGCTATTGGCCATATTCCTAGCCGAAGCCTTCCTGTTTTTTAAATCTTACAAATATGGAATAGGGATCCATATCATAACCCTTCTTGCACTTTCCCTCACAGCCTACAAGACCCGGGACACAGAACTCTCCAATGTGCTCCAGGCACTGGCTCTTCTTCCGGTTTTTCGGATCCTGAATACCACCATGCCTGTTTTTTTCAGCAAGACCTTATACGTCTTTCCCATGGTATACGGTCCCATATTCATTTCCATGTATTATGTTGCGAAAAACCAAAATTTCACAAAGCAGGAACTCGGAATTTATTTAGGAAAACCGCAAATGTACATTCCGGTATCTATCGCGCTGGGATTGCTGCTTGGCAAAATAGAATACAATACCATTACCGTGGAGAGCCTTGTACCTGTGGCTACATTCCAGAACATCCTGGTTTTCAGTTTTATAATGATAATCTTCACAGGTCTTCCCGAAGAACTCCTGTTCCGAAGCATCGTCCAGACCCGCCTTGAGCAATCTGTCGGAACGTTTGGGGGTTTGATAATCGCAAGCCTTTTGTTCGGGGCGATGCACTCAGGATACGGGAACATATATGAAATAATGTTCACATCTTCGGCAGGTTTCCTGTTGGGTTATATCTTCATAAAAACAAGAAACCTTCCATTTATAGCCCTGGCCCATGGAATGATCAATGTCTTTCTATTCGGGATTATACCTCTTGGATTAATATGACAGGAAATACCTTCAAAGTGATATAATATGCTTGCAATAAGAAACCTGGCAAGATACAAACTCAGGACGATACTCACTATCATAGGAGTTGCACTTTCGGTCATCTCCATAATTCTACTTGCCTCTATAGGCAACGGGCTTCTTACGACAGGGGGCAAAATCCTGGACCAGAGCAGTATTCACCTGTGGGTAACTGGGACAGCTTCCGATATCCAGTCCCAATACATGGGAACAGGGGAATCCAAGATATCGGATGCGCACAGGATGGTTCTGGAACTTAAGAAAAATAAGGAAATCAACCTGGCTACGCCCATGCTTACTGAGATGGTCTATGCGTTTAAGAACGATTCAGACCAGAAGGCGATTTTTGCACTTGGACTTGAAGGCTCAAATGGATCGATGGTGACTATCATCCAGGGCAGGGACTTGAGCAGTGATTTGCATTATAATAAAGGCAGGTATGACGGCAAATGGAGAAACGAGGTGCTGATAGACAGCAGAACCGCCAGTCTTCTTAACGTTAAAGTCGGGGATACCATTCACATAGGTAAAACTGTAACTGAAGCAGAGGTACAAACATTCAAAATAGTCGGGTTAACTAATTCTCTTTCCAAGTTCAGTTCCAATCCAATGGTCATTATGTCCCTGTCCGAATTGCAGGAAATATCCGGAAATCAATATTACGACAGCGTGACGATGATAATCATCCGCCTCAAAAACCCGGCCAGGGCGGCAGATATTCAGAAAGAATTACAACAGAAATACTCCCAATATACAGTCAGCACGAACCAGGAATACCTGAAAAAGGCCTTAAAAGAGAACAGTCTTCCCTTAGCGAGTGCAGGTTCAATCGTCGTCGTTGCGGTTATCATGGGAACGATGCTTGCCATAAACACCATGCTTCTTGGCCTTAATGAAAAAAAGAAGGAGATTGCAATCATGTCTGTAATGGGCTTCCACCGCTTGTCGATATTCAGGAGTATAGGAACAGAAGGGCTGGTGGTAAGTTTCCTTGGAGGAACTCTCGGGATACTCGTCAGCATACCCTTAACCGGGTTCTTGAACAGGTTGATATATGCTTACATGGGTTTTGAAGGATTAGTGATACTGGAAATAGAATATCTTTACATAGGCTTCGCCATTGCAGTTTGTATCGGGCTTCTGACGAGTTTCATTGCTGCAATCCAGATAAGCAGGATGAACACCGCCGAACTGCTAAGAGGCGTTTGAATAATTTTCTAATTAACTGCGCCGGGGACTGCGTCCCCAGACCCCGTGGAAGCGCTGCCTGAAGGCAGAGGTTACTGATGTTTGTTTGGTAGCACTGGTTTGCCTCTGGAATAAGGTAGTAAGCTGGAATTTGTCGATAATTTTCCATGTTTTCGAGATTTAGTTTGAATCGAACACGTATGACATGGATTCACACAGATTTTGTAAGAAAATCCCATTTCATCGGACAGGATGAACTGGATCGACAGGATGTGTTATATTGTTTAATCAAGTGTCCTATATTTCATGACTTGATGTCTTTATGTGTCTGTGCCGTGAAAATCATGGCTTTGCCTCTGAGTCTGGTATGAAAAAGTGTAAAAACCACAAAGCAGAACACAGATGACACGGATAAACTGAAACCTCAGTTTACACGGTATAGGGCATGCTTTGCATGCCCTTCTTTTGATAAAACTTTCTTAAAGTTTTTTCGACGGATACCCACGGATATTTTATCATCCGTGCCAATCTGTGTTATCCGTGGAATCCGTGTTCTACGCCAACCATTGTTTAGCTTTTTCATGTTCATTTATGAACCGCGTTCATAGCCGACTCTGTGGCTG
>JAPZAO010000060.1 GCA_027460615.1 Candidatus Methanoperedens sp. | reverse complement strand
TAATCTATGATTAAAGAAGGGGTTCTGTTTGACAGTCTTCCGGACAATAAAGTCAAATGCAATGTATGTTCACACAGGTGTACGATAGCCGAGGGGAAACTGGGGGTATGCAGGACACGGCAGAATAAGAACGGGAAAATTTACACATTGATATATAATACCGTTTCAAGCGAAGCCGTTGACCCGGTTGAGAAAAAACCATTGTATCATTTCCTGCCCGGAACACTTTCGTATTCGCTGGGCACTATCGGATGCAATTTCAGGTGCATGCACTGCCAGAACTGGAATATTTCGCAGGTGACGCTTGAGGAGGCGTGGACAAAGGAGATAACGCCTGAAGAGGCAATCAAGCGGGCGCTGGCGACCGGGTGCAAATCAATAGCATGGACATATAACGAACCCGCCATCTGGCATGAATACACATACGATAGCGCAGTTCTTGCTAAAAAAGCGGGATTAAAGACGATTTACGTGACCAACGGCTACATCACTCCCGAAGCGCTTCGAAGGATTGCGCCGTATCTTGATGCATTCCGCGTGGATATAAAATCGTTTTCCGATGATTTTTACAGGAAAATCTGCGGCGCCAGGCTTGCGCCTGTACTTGAATCCACCAAACTTGCGAAAGAGCTGGGCATGCACATTGAGGTTATAACGCTGGTTATCCCGACAAAGAACGACTCACTTGAGGAGATAACGCAGATTGTGAAATGGGTGCGCGATAACCTCGGCGCTGACACGCCAATGCATTTCACGCGATTTTATCCAATGTACAAGATGGACGACATCCCTCCGACGCAGACAGAAACACTTGAGATGGCACATGATATTGCGAAGAAAGAGGGAATGAGGTTCGTTTATACTGGCAATGTCCCGGGGCATAAGTATGAGAACACGTACTGCCCGAAGTGCAATGCTCTGCTTATCGACCGCGACGGATTCAGGGTGAGTGCTATTAAGGTTAAGGATGGGAAGTGCCCGGAGTGCGGGGAAAGGGTGCCGATTGTGGTGGGATAAGTGAAAAAAAATGTAGATGATTATTTATACGGGACAACTCATAAATTGAGATAAATCAATTTGAGGGATTAATCATGTGGTCAAAACAAAAAACAAAATTACAAATAAATATATTTTTAATTGCTTTTTTAATTTTTTCTACTGCGATTTCTGGATGCATAAAAACACCTAGCGATAGCTCTGTAATACCAGAAGTTTCCACGCAGAATATAAATGGCGATTACAAAGTACAAGATATTTCTGGACAGATTATACGTATAAACGGACAGTATAATGAAATTAGAATAATAAACAAAGACGTATCCGAAATCTGGATTAATGGTCAATACAATATTATTTATTATCCCAAAGAAGCGCATCCTTTGATAAAAGAAAATGGTTTGGGGAATGAAATTAAAACATATTGATTGGATTGCTTGTATCGTTTTTGGCATATCTGCTGGGCTAATCAGTTTCTATTTGAAACTACCTATAAAAAATGATGGAATTTTATATTTACTAAGCACAATTTCACAAGCCCTTGCCGCAATATTCGCTTTGGTCTTTACAGTCACTCTTATGGCTGCCCAGATGGCACAAAAATACACTGCAATCGACAAATTTTTCGATAGAAAAACCAAGGTGTTAATGGTAATGTATGCTGTTGGAATTATTTTCCCTGCATTGATATTGAAGATGGATAGTACTAATGGATTTTACAATATTTTTGTTTCTATCACCATAGGTTTAATGGCTTTTTGCGTTGCGGCAATAATTCCATATTTGAAAAGTTGTAACGATGTAATCAAATTTGAGACAGGAGTCTCTAATCTATTTGATGAAATTAACGAATCGGCAAGCTCGTATAATTATCCAAAAGCAGAACAAGCTGTTTATGAATTACGAGACATAGCAAAAAGTGCTATCCAAGAAGAAAGGGAAAAACCACTTTTCATGATTGACATTGCAATTTCTAATCTTGTTAAATTTGGTCTTTTAAGACAAGGAGATATTTTACCAACATTTTCAGCATATAGACCTCTAATAGCATTATCCGAAATAGGCATCAGTGCAACCGCTAAACGTATGGATAATGTTGTAAATGCCATAACTCTAAGTCTCCAAGAATGTGGTAGGTTAGTGATTGATAAAGATTTTATAGATGGGTCGGCAGGAAAAGTAATTGAAACGCTCAAACAAATTGGGATTAATTCCACTAAGCAAAAATTAAAAAGTACATCAGTAAGTTGCTTAGTAAGTTTATTGGGTTTGGCTAACGGGGCAGCTTCAAAAGGAAATTGGGAATACGAGTCCGAAAAGGCTTACAATTATTTTGGGATTTGTGCAGCGCACTTTGAGAGATATTTTCCTGAACAAGTAGATGCAGTATGCGATGAGATAAAATCAATGAACATGCAAATTAACAAAGATTTATTAAATAAAATAAAAACTATTATCAGTAAACAATATCCAGATTTGAATGGTTGCCTTGAAAAATTCTTAGAGCGACTTGACAAAAAATGAAATGACCTATTCCTTCTCGGACTCCTTAATTAAATCGTGGAGTTTTTTATATCTTCCTGCTTTGTAGTCCTCTTTGCTTTCTTCAATCTGCTGCAATAGTTCAGTATCAGAAAGAACTTCTAAAGTGGATTTCATGGACTCATATTCATCCAGAGAGACAAATTTATCCTTCTCCTGCAAAAATCTGTATTGCCGTTCCATAAATTCATCGTATTCAACCATCGTCATCAACTCATTCATTTACAACTATCAATAGAAGAATCTTACGATACAATTAATAACAAGGCTAACCGAAATATGATAGGTTGACATAAATGAACGACGAAATCGATTCAATACCGCCAGAACCCGACGCCTGCGAGATAAAAACGCCCCACGACCACCAGGTGATGTTCAGGACGCTTGAGAACCCGCTTCGGAGGAGTATCGTAAAATCCATCGGAGCTTTCGGGAAAACAAAGCAGGAGATAATGAAAGAGCTTGGCATTTCAGAATTGCAGTTGAAGTTCCAGCTTGATTATCTTGTGAAAGAGTGTTATGCCGAGGTGGACGGGGAGAAGGTCAGGCTTAACACGAAGGGGATGCAGGAGTTGCTGGCGAATATTAAGTGAGGATATACTTTTTTCTAAAAATGTCGACTGTAATAGACAAAATTATTAAATAATGTCTAATACGATAGACAAATTCAATTAATCTTCTTCACAAGCGGAATCTCATCGCACTCCGGGAACTTGGGGCATTTAATGCACATGCTCCATATCTTATGCGGCAGCGTGCTCTTTTTCACCCTAACAAAACCATGAGCCTCGAAGAATTCAGGAACATAGGTCAGCGTGATAAGTTTATTCAATCCAAGAGCCTTTGCCTCATCCTCGCATGCTTTGAGAATCTGCGAACCTATCCCTTCCCTGACCCTTGAAGGCTCTACTGCGAGTGAGAGGATTTCCCCGTAATCTTCCCATGTGATATGAAGCGCCCCGCAGCCTACCATTTTATCATCTTCCGTGAATACGTAAAAATCCCTGAGGTTCTCATACAGTTCGCTTAATGAGCGGGGAAGCATGATGCGGCTATCGGCGTAACTGTTCACAAGTTTCCAGATTTTTTCAACGTCTTTGATGGTAGCTTTTCTTAACAATTTTTTTCCTCAGTTTTAATTTCCAAAAATCTGCGTTCATCATGCCGAAACCCTGCGGGTTCTCGACTCCGCGCACACGCATGGCGAAGCCATGCGTGGACACGCCCTCCAGAGGCGTGACTCTGGGCGTTCATCTGCGGTTCCGTATTTTATTTTCGTTTTTAAAGTATAGGAATTTATAAACGTATTATTCATCCTTGTCTCTTATTTAATCATCCTTGCCGTAACCACTAACTCCTACAATTAACCCAACTATAACTATACCAAACTCAATGCCCCCTAGTGAACTTGAAGGGTCTATCATAATAAATCCACCAAGTAGCATTATCTGTAATCCTAAAATCATTCTTTTAAGTCCAATAAGATTCATTAGTTCATCACATCCTATTTTTTAATTTAGCTGCAAGGGATTCCACCTGAATAACGGCTGTGCCTATATAATTATCCGGGTTCATCAGTGAAATTATCTCTTTTTCTGTGAGATATTTCGAAACCGTCTTATTCTTAATCAGCGCATCCTTCATGTGGCTGCCGGTCTCGCGCGCCGACATAGCGCATTCGCGGACGATTTCATGCGCTTCCTGCCTCCCAACGCCTTTCTTACTTAGTTCAATCATAATAGCTTCGCCCATATTCAGGCCATTTAGCAGGTTCAGGTTCTTCCTGATATTCTCTGGATAAAAGCGCAGGTTCTGTATAATGGTCGTGGTGAGGCGTATTATATGGTCAGTAAGCACACACGACTCGGGAAACACAATGCGCTCACACGAAGAGTTGGTGAGGTCGCGCTC
>JAPZAO010000059.1 GCA_027460615.1 Candidatus Methanoperedens sp. | reverse complement strand
TTAATCTGACCCTGCCGGCTTCGCAGTCCCTTAAATCCATGATAGCGCGGATGAAACCTGCAATCTCATTGTATAATCGTTTTGCCTCGTCGCGTGTGAGAAGAGTTTTTGAAAGGACCTCCTCATCCTCTTTTGCCTTTGTTTCAAGCAAATTCACAAGTTCCAAAAGGCGGGCTTTTTCGTCCTCTGAAATGTCTTTTTTGTGAATACATCGCCAGATGAGTTCATGAAGTTTTATGTGTCTCCCATTCACCATAACTTCATCGGGAACTTGTTCGCCTACCCAGATAAGATACCTGTGCAGCCCGTTAAGTAAATGTTCACGTTCTTCAAGGGAAATATAATCGTCAAGCCTGACCGGTTCTTCGTTATTCATTGCCTGGTCTATATTCCCTCAATATACCTTTCAGCAGAAACAGCGGCGATTGCCCCGTCGCCAACTGCAGTAGCTATCTGGCGCAAAGGAGTGACCCTGCAATCACCGGCCGCAAAAATTCCCTTTACCGAAGTTTCCATTTTATCATTTACTACAATAAAACCACGCTCGTCCTTTTTTACATTTGCAGCAAACGCTGTGTTGGGAATAAGCCCGACATATATGAAAACCCCGTCGGTTTTTATTTCGGATAGCGCGTTTGTCTTTACGTTCCTGAGAATCACTTTCCCGACTATCTTCTCGCCTGCTATTTCTTCAACCACGGAATCCCAGACAAAGCTAATTTTCGGGTTTGCAAAAGCATGTTCCTGGTTAATCTTCTCGGCGCGAAGTTTGTCCCGCCGGTGCACGATAATCACTTTCTTTGCCATCTTGGTGAGATAAATGGCTTCCGTGATTGCGGAATCTCCCCCGCCGACTACCACGACGACCTTATCCCTGAAAAAAAAGCCGTCGCAGGTGGCGCAATACGAGACTCCTTTCCCGATTAAATTAAGCTCTCCTTTGGCACCCAATTTTTTAGGCGTGGTGCCGGTGGCTATTATCACGGTTTTTGTCTCAAAATCCCCTTCATGGGTTTTCACTATTTTTGTTGCCCCTCTCTCTTCAATCCCGCTGACTTCGACCAGACCTTTTATTTCAAGCCCGAATTTCAGGGCCTGCTCCTCAAATTTCATCGCGAGATCTCCCCCGGATATTTCAAGGAAACCCGGGAAGTTCTCCACAAGGTCTGTAATGATAATCTGCCCACCGACTCCTATTTTTTCAACCAGCAATGCATTTAACATAGCGCGCTTTACGTATATCCCGGCTGTCAGGCCTGCGGGTCCGCCTCCGATAATAACGACATCATATACCATAATTTTTCATTCCTTGTGCTGTCATGTATGGATGTTGAATTAAATAATACCATCCTTTTACATAGTGGGACTTGCACCAAAATTTTGAGATTATCTTTTTATCTTGTACTTCCATGCCCAATAGATTATAACTAAAAACGCAATTACCAACGCCGCAAATATTACGTTGTAAACCACTGGTTTTTTAGTTACTTCAGTTGTTTGAACTGGCACAGCAGTAACACTTTGCACCGGAGTTGGCTGAGAAGGACTGTATATTACCTGTATAAGGCCGGTCATATTATTCCCTTTTTCATCCACTGCTGTTATGGAAATATTATTTATTCCTTCGGCGAGGGTGATGACCAGGTTCCATGACTCTTTTCCTGCAAATTTTCCATTGACCAGAACTTCACTTATTCCGCTTTTGTCAAAAGCCGTCCCGGATACGGTAATTGTTTTGTCTTTGGATATTTCGCCGGATTTGGGGTTTTCGATGGCTATTTCCGGCGGGAAAGTGTCCGGTATGCTGAATATATGCCATGTTTTACCGGATGCCGCATAGATATAATCACCTGACGGATTGATGGCTATGGCGCTTCTGTCTGCAGTCTCGGTGATAAAAAAACTATCAATAATCTTTGGTAAATAGGGATTGCTTACATCCAGTAAATCAAATTCGACCGTGCCATCCGCCATTGCAAGATAAACACCATTTTCCGATACTTTTATATTATATACATTTTTCCCGACTGAATGAAACACCTGCTTTGGGTTTTCCGGATCGGATATATCGACTATATAAAATCCTTTTCTCTCTGCACCGCTCAAAAATGCGTAATTTCCGGAAACTGCAACTGCTGTACCACCCCAACCCTCAAAGAAATTGCTGATGTTGGATTTCAAGACATAGAACTTGCCGACAAGTCCCGGGTTTTTCCTGTCACTTAAATCAAAGATAAGCATTCCGGTATTGGAATCGGCTACGTACATGTATTTGCCTGATACAGCCACATCATTTGCCGAAGCAGGATAATATATCTGGTACATTCTTTTCGGGTTTTCCGGATCGCTTATATTGAGTACATATATCCATCCAGGGCCTGATGCGACGTACATCTGTTCTTCTGAAATTGATAGTCCAAGCACCCGGCCGGGTTCGTCAAAATCTGTAAATCTGGTGACGAGTTTCGGTAACACGGGGTTGCTTGTGTTGTATACCAGAAGTGTGTTCCAGTCCGCTACAAACAGGTAATCTTTGAAAAATTCTGCGCTATGGGGTTCTTGCGTTGTAAACGTGCCAACCTCGGTCAGGTTTTTTTGTGGATTTGCTTCTGCCAATCCCACAGTGATAGATAATAGTACCACCATGAGAAAAAAACCCCGACCTTTCATAATCAGATTTATGAGTATGAAGTTATTTAAGTTTATCTAGCCGGACAGCAAAAAAAACAGCCATAATACACACCGCAAAGAGCAGCATCAAATGTGATTATGGCATCTTCTTTATTTTTTCGCCCGAAGCTATCCTCACAAATTTAATCGTGTCTCTTCCTGATTAGAACCAAAATCAACAATACCATTATCGGAAATTCAAATCCGGGGGTTTTCTTTGTTGCTGTTGGCGTGACTGCCGGGCTCGTCGGTGTCGGCATAGCTGTGGTTTCCTTTAATGTCGGAGTCGCTGCAGGGGTCGCCTGGACAGCCGCTCCTGAATAGGCGTAGACCACTCCGCCATGAGTTACAGCATACAGGATATTTCCTGATATGGCTGGTGATGTTATGTAATCCTTGTCGTTCTTACCTGTTGAGTTCCTCAATAGAATTTTTCCTGTATTTGCATCAAGACCGTAAATGAGATTATTCCTTGAACCGAAATAAACAACATCATTTGAAATCGCAGGTGAGGAATCCACAAAACCCGCTGTTTGAGTCTTCCATTTCAGGCTTCCTGTGCTTGCATCTATCGCATACAGGTTTGAATCCCTTGAACCGACAAAAATCGTCCCGTCTTTATATGATGGTGATGACTGGACATTGCCGCCGGTTGGATATTTCCATTTCAAAGCGCCATTTGTTGTATTCAGGGCATAAATATTCCCGTCATTTGAACCCACAAATACGCTCCCTTCCGCAATAAGAGGCGAGGAGATGATATCGCTTATGCCACTGTCGTACCACCATTTTTCTTTCCTTGTAACGGTATCTATAGCGACAATTAATCCGCCGTTGCTTCCGAATACGATTATCCCGTCTTCCATGGCTGGTGATGATTCGACAACTTTTCCGGTAGAAATCTGCCACGATGGTTCACCGCTCCGGACATCAAAAGCAAAAAATGAGCCGCCTTTTGAACCCGTATAAGCCAGGTTGTTTATCACGATTGGAGAGGTTGTATAACCATCTGTAGCGTTTTTATATATCCACTTCATTGTGCCATCTATTATATCCATGGCATAGAATCGCTTGTCATCCGCCCCGACATACAATACTCCATCTGCGACAACAGGAGAAGATTTTACGAAACCGTTGGTCCCGGTTCTCCAGAGTTCTCTCCCCGTTCTGGTATCTATTGCATGAATTCCGTAATTTGAACCTACGTACAGGATATCATTGACTATGACAGGAGAGGAATCTGAATCATACCCCAAATCGAAAGTCCATGCAACTGTTAGCGGCGGGTTCACCGCGTCTGTCGTAAATCCCGAATGCAGCGCATCTTTTTTAAACATACTCCAATCGGATGCTAGTGCAGGCGTGATCAGTAACGATGCCATCAATAATAAACTAAACTTTTTCATATCTATTCTCCTACGTTTCTAACTGCTCCTCTATCATTTTAATACTTGATTATAACTGTTTCAGTTTATGCCGCGCCAGTGTATGCGAAGGGTCCAATTCAAGGACTTTCCTGAAGCATGCGGTCGCCTCATCCTCATTTCCAAGTTCCTTGAGCGCCAGTCCCTTTTCGTACCAGGCTCTGGTGTTATTCGGATTAATCTCGATTGATTTATCAAATGCTCTTATCCCTTCATTTTTCCTGTCGAGTTCTTTCAGGATAACACCCTTTTCAAGCCACAACATTGAATTCCCTGGACTTGCACCTATTGCTTTTTCATACGCTGTAAGTGCAGTTTCGTATGCTTTTATGGCATCATAACGCCTGTCAAGCGCGGCAAGATCAGTACCTTTAAGCCCCCAGACCTTTGCTTTTCCAAACCATGCATTCCAGTTTGAGGGGTCAATCTTCAGCGCCCTTTCAAGCAAAACAAAACTTTCAGCATATTGCCTTCTCGTTCC
>JAPZAO010000058.1 GCA_027460615.1 Candidatus Methanoperedens sp. | reverse complement strand
GGGCCGTCTCCGTTGTCTCCAGGTCGCGCATCTCGCCGACGCAGATGACATCCGGGTCCTGGCGCAGCACGTGGATCAGCGCGCTGGAGAACGACTTGACATCGGTGTGCAGCTCTTGCTGGACGATGACGGCCTTCTTCTGCCTGTGAACGTATTGCAGCCTCGTCCGACCTCTTTAACAGTTCAAACATCTGCGAACTCATGGAATTCTCAATAATTTCGATAATCTTCTCAAGGGAGACAAAATGATTGTCATGAACTTCAATCGAAATAATGCCGCGCCCCCTCTGGTTATGGGTGGGCATGGGTACTTTGCCCAGGAATTTTCTTATAATATCACTTTCCACGCCAAGTGTTTTCAATTCCTTTTTTGCCTTATCCCTCATGATTTCTTGGGCGCATGGACATGCAGTAATTCCGAGGACTTCTGCCCCGACGAGTTTCCTTATGGTCAGGGTTTTGCCGCGAATTGCCTTCGCTTCTGCGAAAATATTCACTACCTCCTGGCATTTTATTTTTGTTGCCGGGGTTTCGCGTTTTAATATATATTCGCTTTTCATTCTTACTTCGGCATTCAAGGCGTATTCGTGCCTGTCGATGAGACGCTTTGCGACTTCGCCGCATAAATCCTCTATTTCATAAACGGGCGAGGCAATCATCTCTTCAAGCACTTCATCTATGGCTTCAAAATTCCTTGAGAGATTTGCGCCTTTGCGGTTCGAGGGCAAATCCACAAAAATATCAAATATGGAGACGAGAACGATAGGACGCTTGTCTTTTCTCGCGACTTCAACAAGTTTTTTGACGTCGGTCACTCCCACACGCGTTAAAGTAATCGGAATCTCAGGCAGATTCGCCTGGATATCTGGCAGGTGGATGACGGGAAGTTTCATTGGTTTTAAATCTCCGGATGTATTGCTATAATTTTTTACAGTCTTGAAGGACATATTGATACGTTTTATTATTAAATTATTGCTATTTGATTGCGGTGGCTATCAAATTGTTTAAATACTTTTAATTATATTTTGGTTTGGAGGGATGGATATTAAATTCGAATCCAATGATTTCGTGAAAATGCTCGGGATTGTAGCCGGAATGGCTTTTATCATGGTTTCCGTAGCTTACGGGATTACGTATATTATGGAGAGCAATTCATTTCCGCTGCCGCCATATCTTATCCTTTTCATATTCTCAATAGGCTTCGTTATCGCTTCGGTGTTCTTTGAAAAAAGGGGCGCCGTCTTTCCCTGGTCGCTTGTGGGCGGCGCGATCGCATCCGCGTGTCTTGCGTTCATAATCACGGCATCCATCGGTGGGATGAAATATATCTGGGTGAAAGGGCTGGGGGGCCTCAGCACAGATACAACGTTTTACGCACTTTCGATATGCATTATCCTGAGTATGGTTTTGCTTAATCTTGCCCGGCATAAGCTTTAGAGCAGCAGGCCTATGTCGTAGGCTGTGACCGGGAGCGATAACTGTTTTGTGCCCGGAAACGGTGATAAGCCTAAAAGCCTTTTAATCGCAAAAAGAAATAAATCGTAACATCTTCACACCAGAATCTGGTTCATAAACAGTTTAAAACCCAAACAGCACCTAATAAACCTTTAAAACTTCAAAAAAACTCATAAACCGTCGATGCATATATCAGATATCGAATATATTAGCAGATAGGAGAGCCTTAAAATAATTATACCACCGTAAAGGCAGGCTAACATCTCCAATCCTATCCAAAGCCATCCTTTTTAGGCTCTCCGCTTTTTTCCATTCTTGATGAACTCGAATCTACAAACCTCTCCAAAAAAAACATACCACACGAAAAAGTGAATAACAAGGACAGTCATCTAATACAACCGAGAATATGGGAAAAATCCGCGTACTTGATGATGCAACAATAAACAAGATAGCAGCCGGGGAAGTGATCGAGCGCCCCTCCTCCGTGGTAAAGGAACTTATCGAGAACTCAATCGACGCCGGCGCAACCGATATACGCATCGAAGTCACAAAAAGCGGGAAGAACTCGATACGGGTGACCGATAATGGATGCGGGATGAGTAAAGAGGATGCTGCGCTTTCATTCGTGAAACACGCCACAAGCAAAATCAGTACAATCGAGGATATCGAAACCGTCAGGACAATGGGATTCAGGGGTGAAGCCCTCTCTTCTATTTCCGCTGTTGCCAATGTGGAGATAACAACTAAAACAAAAGACGAATTATCAGGCACAAGGGTAGTAGTCCGTGGGGGCAGGCTGATCAGTATCGAGGAAACCGGAGCCGCCGATGGGACTTCCGTGCTTGCCGAAGAGCTGTTTTATAACACCCCTGCAAGAAAAAAATACCTTAAATCGGACAGCACTGAACTAGCGCATATCATTGACGTTGTAACAAGGAACGCACTCGGGCATAACAGCGTATCGTTTAATTTATCCAATAACGGAAAGGAGATACTGCGCGCCCCGGCCTCGGAGCTTCGGGATACGATAATCCATATCTATGGCCAGGAAGTGGCAAGGGCGATGGTTCCTGTCAATTTTGAATCCGGTCTTGCCAAGGTAACGGGATTCGTGTCAAAACCAGATACGGTGCGCGGAAGCCTTGACTTCCAGTCCTTTTTCATAAACGACAGGAACGTAAGTTCAAGGGCTATTAGCTTTGCCTTGCGCGACGGCTATGGCACGCTTATCCCTAAGGGGCGTTTTCCGATTGCTGTCTTGAAAATATATGTTAATGTTCTGGAAGTGGATGTCAATGTGCACCCGACCAAGAACCAGGTCAGGTTAAGCCACGAACGGGAGATATGCGATGTGGTGGCGCGGGCTGTGAAAATGTCTCTCAGCGGAGAGACCCTTATCCCGGATGTGAAATTACCTGAACAGCAGTTTTTGGTTTATGAAACCGTCCCTCAAAGTCCTCTTCTGGTCCGGGAAACCGGTACAGGATTCAGGGTCTCTATCAAAGACACAGAGAAAAGACTCAGGCAGTCTGAAAAATTCGGGATGGAACATGGGAAACAAAACATTGAAATGCCGCAGGTCAATATCCTCGGGCAGATAGACAACCTGTACATCATCGCAGAAACAAAAGACGGCCTGATAATAATTGACCAGCATGCAGCGCATGAGCGTGTCTTTTTTGAAAAGGTGCGTGAATCAAAACGCGAGGATTCCCAGGAACTTATCGTGCCTGTCAATCTTGAACTTGACTCAAGGGAGAAAGCCCTGATAAAAGAGTGCATCCCGTTTCTTGAAGAGTTCGGCTTCAGGATATCAGGGTTCGGACCCGACACATTTGCGGTAACCGCTGTCCCTTTTGTGCTCGGAAGGCTTGAAGACCCGCAGTTGATACATGATATAATAGCTGACATACTTTCGGAGGGAAGGATAAAAGATGAAACCGGGATATTTGAGCGGGTGACCAAAAGTATTGCCTGCAGGAGCGCCATCAAGGCAGGCGCGGAGTGTTCCCGTTCACAGATGGAAAGCATTGTGCGTCAGCTTTTCATGACCGAAAATCCATATACCTGCCCTCACGGAAGACCAACAATGGTTTCTTTTAACAGGCAGGAACTCGATAAGCTTTTTAAAAGAAGCTGATTCCTGTTTCATTCAAGTTTAAAATTTTAAAACGTTCGTAAAGTATATAAGTAGTGCAATGCTGTATGGCTTGGGATTATGAAACCGGGTCATCTACTCACAATAATTTTGGTATCGTTGTTGATTTTATCTTTTGCTATCGTTCTAATTAAAAGCGACGTTCTGCAAAAATCGCCTGAAACATGGGTTTCCCCTTCAAACCTCAACATCCGCGATGTGGATGTAAAACCTGTCGTGGTAACCAGCTCGCAGATAGAGGTAAACGTTACGGCTTATGTAAACCATGCCGGCGCTAAAACCCGGAACGCGACCATGCTCATAAGAGCCATAAGCAGTGATACAAGACTGCTTCAGACCCAGGTTTCAGCCCCGATACCGGAAATCGAATCCGAATTGGAAAAAACGCTTGCCATTTCAACTAATTTAAATCTTGAAAGAAACGGAGGCTATGAACTGAATATCCTTCTTTTTGACAACGGGAGCATCATGGACAGCGGCTCGGTGAGCATAAGCGGATTGAACGCCCTGACGCCCATGTCAAAGAGAAGCGGAGTGATTCTGAGTAATATCGATTTTACGGTCAGCAATGTTTCAACCGGGAAAGTCTCTATTAAATCCGACATTTACCTTGAAAACATAGGTCCTCAGGCTTCCGAAAACCTGAAAGTGACGGTCAAGGCAAGGGAAGCTACTTCCAACCTGCTTGCAGATAAGACTGGCACGGAAACCGGCGTGATCGCAAACGAAACGACAGCGGTAAAAAGTGTGGAACTTGCTGTGCCTGAAGGATATAATTACATGGTGGTAGTGGAACTCTGGAGAGGGGATACTTTGATAAATAGCTGGGAAAAGCCGGTGCTTCTTGCTCCAACCAAGACTGTTCCCAAGGAAAGTGTTGAGAAAAAGGTGAATATCGAGGTTTCAAAGTTCGTGCGTGAAGGCGTTACTGCCGGCGTAGCAATGGAAAAAGAGGGAAGATATTATCCTGCGGCAAC
>JAPZAO010000057.1 GCA_027460615.1 Candidatus Methanoperedens sp. | reverse complement strand
TGCTTTGAGCAGACCGATTTTGATTTCTTTAGAGTTTGGGATGGTTATAATTTGTCCGTTCGGCATCTTGACATTAACGTGATCGCCTTTGCCTTTCTTTTCAATCCCACCAGCTTTTACGAAAACTTTTATTGCTTCTTTTCCTTTAATCCCTCTTAACCTTGGCAACGGAGATTCACCTACTTTACTTCATTTAGAATTATCTTATATATAACTGACTCATGGCAATATTTTTTTAATCCAGTATAATCTTTGATAACATGGAACTCTTATTGATGAGCCATACTGTATAAAGCTCGGTTTGATGTGATAGCCATACCTCCCTTTTTATAATCCATTCCCAGCCTCGCCTCCTCGTATTAATCCCAGCCGCCTTACCTCACTGCAATCCCAAGCCCCCTCCAATAGCATACCCCTGCGCCGCCGCTATCCGGAACAGGAGACCGAAGAATGCACCGAACGCCGAGTTTATCATCATCGCGATGGAGTTTCGGTAGAGGGGCTCGCGGTAGAACTTTTTTAGGTAATTAAGCATATTATTTGGCTAAGTAACCCCTGAAAACTATTTAAATATAGGTTTGCCCTGGGAACATTAAGTTCCTGAGGTTGCATTGCTTTCTGCCGTGCGCCACCACAGTATTAAAATGATATTAGTGTAATAAATATGTGTTCATCTGATTTGTTATTTACGCTATTGGTTGGCAGGAATTTCTGCCAGAATTTCTATTGGTGCCGCAAGTCCATATAAAAATCATTAAATCATCTTAATCGATATATTCACCATTCTTTTTACCCACCCTTTTCCCTCATAAGCAGTCCTTATAGCCGCGCATAAAATCACCGCGATCAGACCTATAATAAGCACTTCTTTATCTGCAATACCGAACCAATTGCGGTGATACTCAAATATCCCAATACCAAACTTTTGGGCTGATAAAGGCCAGAAAAAGCTGTATGCGGGATTGGCTATTAAGGCATCCTCGAACATGTGTGCAGCAAACCCGATACTTGCAAATATAAATGAGTCTATGAATTTAATCCCAATAATTTGTAACAGCAATGCGGTTGAAACTGCAAAAAGAAGCAGCATTGCAATATTATGGAAATCACCATGTTTTATAGGATTGCCGTAAATAAGCACAGTTATACCTATTTTCTTAAACACAGTATTTGCGATGATATCAATGTCTGGTACGTAAGCGCTTAGAATGATAATCCATGAATAGTCACGGCCTGTGCGTTTATAGTAAATCATGCCAACAATTATTGCAATCGCGGCTGAATATATCCAGTGTTCGAAAAACATTTTTATCTTGATATTACTGGCATCAATATGAAGATAATCGTAGATTCTGCATCGCCGGAAATATATGAATTTAAAGAAAATTAAATCTGGGGCTTACATGGTTCCTGTTTTTTCCTATCGTTAGGAGGTTGCCATGCTTTTCTATTGGCACCCAGAATTTTATAAATATAGTGTAATAATTTTAGATGAAATATGGATTTTCAATGGATTTCAAGAAAGCGTAGCATTAAATCTGCGTTTATCAATGCCGAAACCCTGCGGGTTCTCGACTCCGCGCCCACGTATGCCTGCGGGCATACGTGTACACGCCCTCCAGAGGCGTGACTCTGGGCGCTTTTATCTGCGGTTTTTTTTGTCTATGAATTCATCATTTGACCAGCAGATGCGCCCGAACTGTGTAAGTATGTGCAGTTATGTTAATCCAGCCGCCCTACTGCTATCCCAAGCCCCCCTCCATTCATGCCCCGCGCCGCCGCGCCTGAACAGTGTAATAATATGTTATATGTTTATCCAGCCCTCTCAACTCCACCGCTAAGCCCGCCATCGGCGGCGCTTCCCTGGGGTCTGGGGTCGCAACCCCAGCGCCGTAAGATGAAAGATATTAAGACCGAATGGGCTTTATATCTGCATATTAATTCATCAGCATCGAATATGCAAAATAGACCTGCCGCCGATATCACTGTCGTTACTATTAATTTTCCGCCGCTGCCATAGGGGGACTTTCCTTAACTATCACATGGGCTTCATATCCAAGGCGGAATAAGAACTGCTCACAATCTTCCCACGTCATTCCAAACGCCTTTACATCCGCAACACCTAGCCTGCTGATAATATCACGAAGAGTCTCAAAGTCATGAGGTTCAAAATCTGCTTCCATCATCATTGATTCAGCCCAATCTATCAATTCTGGCAATGAAATTTGATGCTGCAAATATTCGATGATTTTACCTGCAATATCTTTACGAGTTATTATCATAACTTTCATCTCTAATTTTTTTATGACCTGTGTCATCAGGATATTTTTGATGAAATTCTATTAGCATGCCATTACTATTATAGATTTCCTGATAGAATTTTAAGGTTTTTTCCATTGAATCAACTTCCTTGACATATCGTGCCCTCCAGTTGTAGCGACCTTTAATCTCATAAGAATAGCGACGTCCACCATCAGGTAATTCTTCCCATGTGCCAAATTTTCTTTCATTCTCCTTGCACTTACTTTCATCCGGTATATCCATATATTTTTGCATTCCAGATTTCCATAATTTAATCCTAAATCATTTTCCCTTAATATAAAATACTTTATAACAGCGGAATCATACAGGCTGCTACCCCAAGCCCCCTCAATGTTCATGCCCCGCGCCGCCGGAACATGAGGCCGAAGAACGCGCCGAACGCCGAGTTCAGCATTAGCGCCAGGGAATTGCGATATAATGGGTCGGTGTAAAAGGATTTGAGTTTTTCTAGCATTTTAATGGGCTTTATTAACTCTTGAAATGTATTTAAAGGCGCGTGCTCTTTTGTGCTCAGGCACCTATTTACTTTTTTGATTCACTTTTCGAATTAATATATTTTTCAATGGCTTCAAGGAATTCGTAAAAATCTTTTGAATCTTCATACAGATAATTGTACGCTCTGGAATCATCCACTCTTCCATATTGATGAACAATCAGATTTCGAAATCCGATAAGCTCTTCAAGCCCTGATGCCAGCGATTTTGATATTACAGCATGCTCGCCAAGCTTTCTTACCGTATCTTTACTGTCGGTGGGAATTCCGAGTCCTTCTTCCGATATTATTAAGTTGCAGATATCTAACAAATTCTCACATGCCAATTGGAATGCCCTTTCGCATGCCCTTTTCCTCATCCCGCTTTTTAAATAATCCTCTTCATCCGGAGGGAGGTATTCCTCAAGCTCTCTCAGGTACCTTTCCAGTTCATCCATTTTTTCAATAAGCCTCTCGCTGTCCAAATCAATCATCCCAGCCTTAACCTGACCCGCTTCATAACACCTTTATGGTAGTCTTTTTTCATCCTCTGGTACCTGGAGTATTCGAGATCATTTTCCTTTGCAAGGGTCAATATGTAATAGGGGTATTCCGTGTAAAGTACCTTCCCTTCAAGGAAAACCCGTTTGCGGATATATACAGGTAATTCATTGAGCAACGAGACATCTATGCTCTCGGACACCGCATTATTTAGAGCAATTCTTTCCTTTAAACTCACTTCGGCATCGGACTTTGGTATGATACATAAATCCACATCGCTTTCTGTTCTTTCAATCCCCTTGGCCCGTGAACCAAAAAGAATAATCGAGTGAACAAATTTAAATCTCTTCAGCCTTGAAACTGCCTCTTCTATTTTATCCTTGCTGGCTTCAACTGTAGATACTAATTTCTTTTTCATTATTCCTTCGCCAATTTATTAAACACTATGTCCACATCATCTGACTTCATGAACCTTAAACCCACGCTCTCGCGGACCGGGTCATCTATGCTTCCGGGAACACTTGCAAGCGCAGCCTGGTGGAACACATAATCAATGTCTTTGAAGAATCCCCGGAGCATTTCCAGGTTTGTAATACTTCCGTGTACGAACCTGACATTCCCCTTTTTTAAAAGTCCTGTTATATTTTCCATTCTTCCGGAGGATAGGTCATCTAAAATAACAACCTCGTTTTCATCTGCCAGTTCCCCGGCAAGATTTGAGCCTATGAAACCCGCACCGCCTGTAATCATCACTTTTTTGTTTTTCATTTTTTAATCTTTTGCGTCATAGGAATATTTAAATCCTTTTTATTATTTTTTATCTAAGACAGCAGTAATTGATTTGATAATTTGTAGATGCGGGTTTATTGATGCGTGGTTGCATGGGGTTTGTGGAGGCGCCTGGACAATGTAAGTAGATGCTATATGTTTATCCAGCCCTCTCACTTCTAACGCTAAACCCCGCTATCGGCGGCGCTTCCCTGGGGTCTGGGGTCGCACCCCAGCGCCATAAAGCTAATGTTGACCGAAAGTTAGTACGCTCATCTGCGGTTTGTTATTTACGCTATTGGTTGCCCGGGATTCACATCGGCGCCGCCGCAGTATAAAGATACGTTCGATGGATATTTATTATCTAATTGCATATCAAAAAAATTTAAGCGACTGCAAATTCAGTAACATTAACTCTTGCAATTACGAAGTCTTCTTCAGATGGTATAGTCTCATCTTATTTCAAAACCATTTTGTGAGACTCTATAGCTTCTTTTATATTCTTCATGGTTTCTTCGATGGTTTCGCCCTG
>JAPZAO010000056.1 GCA_027460615.1 Candidatus Methanoperedens sp. | reverse complement strand
ATATGTGCCATTAGGCTGGAGATATGTCATTGGATGGATATTTTTCTTATCCGGACCTGTATGGCATTCCGTGCAATTGACCGAATTGTTGTGCATTTCTTTATAGGTTGTCACTGCTCCGGTATAATTTGTTGTTCCATTTGATGCATCCAGCCCATGGCAACCCAGGCAATAAGTGCTATTATACAGTGTGATGTTAATGTTCGGTTTAATTAATTGAGCACCATGCAGCGACGAATTTGTACTATTGTGGCAAACGCTAACGCTGCATGACGGGTTGGAGGAATTGTATCTCAGGCTGTGGTTGGAGATGCTTCTGTTGGCATTGTCCTGGAATACGCTGCTGAATTCACCTGTTGCATTTCTGTGGCAATATATACAATAATCATAACTCCCCGCGGTGATTCCAAAATTTGACCTGTTGAATCCGTAATGGTAGAAGCTCATATTCCCGCCACTAACACCCACACCGTCGCTTGCGAACGAGCCATAATCCGTATCATTATTGGCGGTTATCATCCCGGAAACATTTTCATGGCATCCCAGGCAGGAGGCAAGGTCGCTTGTCCGGTTGTCCAGCGCCCTGATATTTGTGCCGTTCCTGTAATGATTGGATATAATCGTTGCATTGTATGCTCCTGCATTGCTTCCATTTGCTAAGTGGCAGTCCGGGCAGGTATAGGGCGTGTCTCTTTTATCCGGATGTGTGTTGTTAGCTACCACGTAGCCGCTTGAGTTATGGCATGCCCAGCAGCTTGCGTTTATCCCGTAGCCCGAAGCGTTATTGCTGTTCATGTTTGCATGCACGGATATGCTGAAATTCGCGCCGTCTATGTAATTCAGGCCTGTGAAGTTCTGGGGATTGGAGTTGTTATGGCAGTCAAGGCATCCGGGACCGCCGCCAAGTACCACTTCGTTTGAGTGTAAGTCCATCGGCATGCTCTGGTTTCTGGTATGACAGGTATAGCAGGAATCGTTGCTGATTGCGTATCTGTTTCCGAACATGTTTCCCGCGGTTACCTGTGTTGCATTGCCCCAGCCTTTTCTTATTGTGGCATTGCTCTGGCTGTGGCAGAACAGGCAGTTCGTGGTGTTGGGCATGCGGTCTATGGGGACTGTCCAGTGAGGTGGATCGTACTTGTCACCTGGCCCGTCGGGGTAGTTATACTGTGCATAGTAACCTCCGAAATTAGATTTGTTGAAATAGGGGGCTGCGTGACAGGTTCCTTCTCCAGTGACTGCGTTGTAGGCATAGCATGTGGTTGGATATGTTGCAGTGCCGCCTTGCGAGGATACGCTTACATTAGTGCCCGTTATGTTGGAGTAATTCGTGTGGGAATAAACATAGGGCAGCGTGTCGTTGATGTCGCTCCTCAGGGAATAAAAAGCGGTTCGGTTAGGGCCTGTGAATATGGAGCTGACGTTTATGTGACAGTTCTCGCACAGTTTGACACTCTGGAGGTTCGCTGAAATCTCGCCGGGGACTCCCGTGCCGTGGCAGGCATAGCACGCTGCCCCGTCTATGGTGGCTGAGTTATTTTCCCAATCAAACCCACCGCCCGTTTCCCAGCCGCCGTGTATTACCATGGGAAGCCGTAAGGGCTGGGAGTGTAAGGTTGTTGCATTGGTATTGTTGTGGCAGTTTGCACAGAAAGAAAGTTCCTGGGTCTTTGCGGGATGTCTTGTGAGGTTGGCGTACCATTCCATTGCGTTTGCAGGTGATTTGTGGCACAGCGAGCAATTGGTACTGGGCTTGATGAGGCTGGTGTTAGTGGCGTAGTGGGAGATATTGGAATAGATTGCATCAATAGCGTCACCACCACTTATATAAAAACCACTCGTATTAAAACCGCCCATGCTTTTTACGTGGCAGGCGGCGCAATCTACCGACGTGTTCAAGAAGTCGGATGAAATCTTAAAGTTATCTGTGGTATAGTTCACAGGGATATGATTGTATGTTTTCTTCGCACTCAGGTCATTAATCATGCCCGCATCGGTGTAGGTGAGGTTTATAGTCGCGTTATGGCATGCAACGCAGCCGGTTACTATTATTGTGGTGTTAAACTCTGTGCCGTTGGTATGGCATGCCCAGCAGGCTTTGTCCACTAAATCCGATAGCTGAGTCGTATTGGTTGCATTCCGGTTTAGATTTTTATGGGTTGCATTCGAGGACGAGTTCATTGCAGAAACATCCACCTTAGCTATCGAGTTTGTGGTGTTTGATACATCATGGCAATTAACACAATCAGAAATATTCCCTCCGGGATGCGATATTACAAGCGATTCCTGCCCTGATATCGCAAAAGGGGACAGCGAAACTGTGCCGGCGCTTAACGTGCTGTTTGTAATGTCCCTGATGGTTTCAAGCTGCTCCCATTGTGTAACATTCCAGTGATAGATTACAAGCGTCCTTTCATCTACATTGTTAAGTTCGGCTTTGCTGTAGTGTATTGTTATTTCAGCCGATGAAAATGATATATTCTCCGCGCTTATCTCCACAAATTTTACAACCCTTGCCGGAACCGGAACAGACACAGGGTTTTTCTTCCCGAAATCATCAAGAATGACTTTTCCTTTCCCGCGGACTGAAGCATTTTCCAGTTTCAGGGCGGCATTTTTTGTGGGGATTGCATCGATTTTAAAGGTTTTTGGATTATCCGGTGCTGCGCTGGCTACGGGTAGAAATAAATCCAGAATTGAATAAAATATTACTGCGGGTTCGGTGATGATCGGGAAAGTCAGCCCGATCAGACCTGGACTGTTTACCTTACGATAAGATTTGACCAGCGAATTGTTTTCAAATATCTCTACAGTTGAATTGACAAGAGAACCCGATGTATCTATGACATTGATATCCCACTCCGGGGAAGGAGCCACAATCGCAAAGACCGACAAAGAGTTCACCGTCGTACTAATGATATTATTTGCCGCATCGATTTTTGTTGGCAGTTCATTCCATACCTGCATTGCGCCATCGTACTTGTAAATAGTAAGGTTATTCACATCCAGCCCTTTGACTTCCGCATCCGTGTATTTTATTGATATATCGGCGTTAGAAAAGGAAACCCCGCTGGAATTGACTTCTACGTACTTTACCGGCGTCCCGGGCGCGGATATATTTACACTTCCCGGCTGGTTGATGCCGTAATTTTCCAGCACCACCCTTCCTTTTGGCGAGTCCCCTGAAATCCGAAGATTGATTGATAATCCCTTGTTGGCAAAATCATCATAACTGATTATAGTGCCCGGAATTCCATGCCAGCTTATAAGATTGACATTCGGCCTTGGAGGTCCGCTTGATACCCCATCTCCGCTTAAAGATATTGCACCGGTTAACGGATTTCCTGCACTGTCTGTGAATGTTATTTCACCGCTTGTTTTCAGCGGCGCAGTACGGGTGGGTAATGGAGGGAAATACAATAAAGCCGCTGCTATACCTGATAAAACTACAAACACAAGTATTATGAGCCTGGTTTTAGAGAGCCCTGCCCTATCCCGCAAAATATCCATTTTTTTGACCATGGTTTTCTACGTTGTTTTCATTCCAATCCTGTTTTCCTATCACCTTAATTGTATTTATGCGCCTTCAAAATAAATAGGTTTACATGATTTTAATTGAATGAACATTAATTATCAATCAGGAACCTGCCTTTTGGTTGTAATGAACGGAATCATCATGTCGTTAAATAATCAGTATGAAGCCCGCTATATACATATCCCACGCCAAATGCAGAAAATGCAAGTATGAAGATGCTGAAAATGATCAGCCATGCAATCCTTTTTCCAGTCCATCCCGCGTTCATCCGCAGATGCAGGCAAATCCCGTATGTGAACCATGAAACCAGAGACCATGTCTCGATGGGGTCCCAGCCCCAGTACCTCCCCCACGTCTGGTTTGCCCATATAGCGCCTGCTGCAATCATGATAGTAAGGGCGAAAAATCCTATCGCTACGAAACGATACATAAGATCGTCCATTGTTCGCAAGTCGGGCAGCCTGTCATAAAACGAATCCCGGACTCCGGTATGCTTCTCTTTCAATATATAAAGAACAGCAGTGGCCACCGCTACCATTACCGACCCGAAGCCAAGACTTGCAAAACCCACATGGACTATCAGCCAGTAACTCTGGAGAGAAGCGGATATCACCTGGATGTCCCTCGAATAAGTCGAACCTATAGCCATCATCAAAAAAGATGCAGGCAGCACAATAAATCCCGCAATCTTTATCTTTTCATATTTTTGCTGCACCATGAGGAATATAACTACGGAAAACCATGCATACTTTGATAAAACCTCGTACATACTGATGTAGGGACCGTGCCCGGTTTCTATCCACCGCAGGGCTATGGAAACGCTGTGGAACAACAAGCCGGTAAGGGCGCTGCTGGCTGCAAGATTTATTCTTTCTTCTTTCTTGAAAACAAGGCAGTATAAGTATATCGCCGAACTGAGCGCATAAAGCGCTGCCGCGGCCACGTACATAATCCATTCAGTCTGTGCCATGTAACCTCTTCATTTTATCGACAATACCTGAATATTCTTCTTCATATAAAGACCTGAACTTATCAGCCCGCCCCCCGATATAAATCTCCATTGCATCGGAATTCCTGACAACTTCAACCCATATCCTTTTAGGGATTATAAAGAAAGATACCATGAGGCTGAGTATCATCAATCCGGCTCCCGCATACACAAGAAGCGTCCCGTCATCCTTTACCACATAAAAATTACTCCAGTATTTTATATCGTAAAAGCCAAGATATTTATCAGCTATTTTCACGGTCTCGTTAAGCCGCAAAGTCCCATCGTATACCTGCTTTCCTTTATCAAAAACCCTCAAAAACAAGATGGGTGTTTTTTCGGCTTCGGATTCCATGAGTTTTCCTGTTAAAGGCGCAGTCATGTAAACCATCAATCCCCCATCAAGCCCCGTATTCCCCATTTCAAAAGATGCGACATACCTCCCGCTGTTATCGAGGTCTGATGCGGTTATATACGAGCCGGAATATACCGTCCCGTCAGGATTCTTCAACAACAGCAGCGGCGCAAGACCATAGACGTTCCCAAGAAACGTGTATCCCTTGTAAGTCATCATGTGATTTGAAAATACGATATCAGTTTTCACATTCCGGCCATTCTCTATTACGGCAAGCTCTCCTGCTGCTCCGCGAGGCGTATTTGTTTCATCCTTGTAATCAGGGAAGAATTTCTCAAGAGAAATACCGAATCCCTGGTGGTTTTCATTAAAAAAAGGACCTTCGTTGATAAACATATAGTTCCCGTGCTCTTCTTCCAACGCCTGCCCTTCTATTAATCGCATATCCCCTTCCATCCTGCCCAAACTTCCGTAAACCACAGCTATTATAATGAAAAGTATGCTGATGTGAAACAGCGATGTGCCCAGTATCCCGAACCTGTTTTTTTCAGCAACAATGCAATTGTCCTGCTGCCGTACCTTATACCCTGCTGACTTAAGTAAAGAACCCGTTTCAGAAATAACACTGTTGCTGTCTTTTTTTGTTTTAATTACCGAGCTGTTTTCAAGTCCGGTAATGTATGCCTTTTTCTGGAATTGTTGAGCGTTGAGCCTTCGAAAAGCGCTTTTCAGCATCGTTTTTGTGCAGAAAAGAGTATTAACGACAAGGAGCGCAACTATGCTTAAAAATATAAATGATGAATAAAGATGGGTAAAACCGAGCTTCTCAAAGATATCCGCCTGCTCCGGATTCGTAGATTTCCATTTATCATATACGTCAGGTTTGAGCTGCGATTGCTGGGGTACATAGGTCCCGATTATCGAAAATACGATAATGAGAGTAATAAGAACCATCGCAAGTTTTCTGGAGCTAAAAACGGCAGCGATTTTCCCGATACTAAAATCCATTATTTTATCTTCCTGGCTTATCTCACTATAACCTTGATAAGTAGATATAAATAACTTTGCAGACGATGTAAACGTAAACTAAAATGACGCCCCTAAGTAAAATAATCGTCCTGATTGTCCTTGGTTCAGTTCTCGTTTTATCGGCGGCCTGGTGGGATTCGCAATCAGGGAACAATTCGGCTTTTATCAAACTTGGAGGTGTTTCATTTCATACATCAATAGAACCTGGAATCACAGAGGCAAAGAACTTAAGCAAACCTGTTTTCCTGTATTTCAGGTCAGAAACGTGTTACTGGTGCATAAGATTTGAAAATGAAGCCCTGTCTGATAAAAGGGTCATCGATAAGCTCAATAATAATTTTGTTCTTATATCGATAGATACATTCAAACAAAAAAATGTATCTCTCAATCTCAATGTACGAAGTACCCCATATATGATTTTCTTTACAAAAGACGGCGAAGAGATATCAAGAATCCCGGGATATCTGCAAACAGACGATTTCCTGGTACAATTAAATTCAGTATCGGAAAACCTCAACCGGAGTTCTTAGTTCCGGTTATATATTTCTCAATAAACTTCCGAACCTCAGGTGGCATCTCGCCTTTCATCTGGTTTGAGAGGTAAGAATCGTTGATGAGCAGCCGCGTGACCTCTATCATGTAGTTTTTCTTGAATTCGCTCATCTCCTCAATCTTTTCAAGCTTTCCCATGTAAAAATCCCGGAACGCCTTTAAAAGATGAATATTTAGCTCCTCCCGCGTCATGTTGACTGGCCTGACTACCGGTTCTATGAGATTGTACTTTGAATAATCAAATTCCTCTATATACGGCGCAAGTTCGGGATAAATATCAGAATAAGGCCACGGGGCGATTGCAAGGAAAAATGCAAGGTCAGGATTATAGTACTGCGCCAGTTTTCGTGCCGCCTCTATGGATCCGGGCGTTTCTTCAGGCATCCCGAGGACGAAAGATGTCTCCGAAATAATCCCGGTATTATTTATCAATTCAATCGCTTCCTTTGACTGCTCTACCCTGATATTTTTCTGATAACGGTCAAGGGTATCCTGGCTTGCGGATTCCGCTCCCACGTAAATATGAAGGATTCCCGCCTTTTTGTATTTATCAATTATATCCTTATCACGCAGGATGTCGTCCACCCTCGTTTCCATCAGGAGTTCAAGGTCAAGTTCTTTCGCGATAAGAAGATCAAGGATTTTTCCCCAGCGTTTGCGGTCATACGTCGGGGTTTCATCGGCTATCATGGCAACATCCACGCCATAGGTGCTGTTTAAGAATTCAAGCTCGGCTACGAAGTTTTCAGGGCTTCTCCCTCTCCATTTCTCCCTCCAGAAAAGACGCTGCGAACAGAAGGTGCATTTCTGGGTGCAGCCCCTTGAAGAACTCACGACTGCAAGTGTGGAATTTTTCTTTGTCTTGAATGTATAATCCTTCCACTCTATAAGGTTCCATGCCGCAGGCATTGTGTCCAGATTTGATACGAGAGGCCGTTCTTTCGTGCAGATGATTTTCCCATCCCGCGCATAAGCAATTCCCGGAACATCCGGGCTTGATCCTTCGAAAACCTGGCTTAAAAGTTCTGATGTAGTGATTTCACCTTCGCCGCGTATGATATAATCCACAATGCTTTTCTCTTTTTGCAGGATTTCCTCCCAGCAGAACGTGGGATGGATGCCGCCAAGGAGCGTAATTATCCCCGGATTTACCTCTTTAGCTATCTTGAGAACCGCAATAGCATCGTAAAGGCTTGATGTATATGCCGCCGTGCCCACAACATCGGGATTGATTTCTTTTATGCGCCTTTTGATTTCATCAAAAGTATGGTATTTTGACATCGCATCGTATATGCTGACTTCATACCCGGCTTCTTGCAGGCTTCCGGCAACATAGACCATGCCAAGTGGCATCCATGTGCCTGCGGATTCAAGTACGCCGCAGTGGTATGGCGGTGTTATTAACAGGACTTTTTTAGACATTTGGTTTCTTTGAATACCGGTATGATAATTATATTTTGTGTTTTTTCCAGAACCATAGTGCAACTATTCCTATTACCAACGAAAATGCAGCTATGTAGGTTAAATATGATTTTGTTACTATTTTAACAATCTCTTTGCCATGAAAACTTTTTAATTCTCCTTCAACATGGCATCCCCAGCAATCCTTATTTCCAATATTACTATGTTGCGAATCCGAAGGCAGGGCTCTGGGATTCCCCCATGCTTTTCTTATATTTTCATTTTCCTGGATATGGCAGAAAATGCAATTTTTTGAATCCGGCATGAAATCGACAGGAGAATTCCAGTGGTAAGGGTCGCCCCTGTTAAATAATGTGCCTGTATAATTTGTATTGAATGAAAAATAACCGCCTGCTTTTGCTTTATTCCCGAACGTCACGCCATGGCATGAACCCTGGCCGGTTGCTGCATCAAATCCGAAGCAGGAAGACCTTGTATTTCCTAAAGAAGACTGGTCTGTTACATTGATGGGAGAACCATTGTAATGGGAATATACCACCGGGATATATTTTGTAATATCGGGCCGCACGTTAGCAAGGGAACTTAGCTCCGGATTTGCTTTTACGTGGCAGTCTTCACAGACATTCAATTTCGGCGATGTATGCTCCGTCATTTTTACATGGCACACCGGACAGCTTTCATTAAGCCTGTCCGCTCCTTTTTCATTGGCGTTGTCCCCCTCCCAGTCAAAACTGTCATGCATGAATCCGGGTGAAAATGGCTTCTCCGTATGCTTACCGTTTGAAAAAGTAGTATTGTAATGGCAGTTTTCACAATTGTTGCCCGTAGTTCCGTGTCTTATTTTATGGCATGAGATGCAATCTTCGGCCGCAGAAACCGTAGAAATTATAAAAACGGCGGAGACTATTAGAATAATACTTATTAAAACTTTTTTTCTTAAATAAGACATCATACTTACTCTAAATTAAACCAAAATAACCTTTTCTGAGGAAAACATTTTAATGTCAGTGCCTTATCTTTAATCCGCCTCTATTAGTCACAAGCTCAAGCATGGCAATACCTTCTCTGGTCTCCTTTTGTTCATTCTGTCCTTCAATCTTTATGTATATCTCTGTCTGGTTTTTCTTACTGTTGTATTCCATCCCGGCATTGAAAAGTGTCTCTGCTTCAATCCTCTCATCCAATCCTTTTATTGTGCCGTTAATTTCTTCAGACAACTGTGTGTCCGCACTATTATTTGACGCTACAATTATTTCACCATCATTATACTGCATGCTTATGACTTTGAACATGACTTCTTTTCCGTCCTTCTTATACTTCAACTGCAATACCATCGAGTTATCGGCACAGTCTTTAAGCGTATATTGCCTTTGTTCCCAGTCCCAATCCCCAAAATAATTCTTAAAATACTGGACAGAGTAGCCTTCTTCACTACCGGTTTCGCTGTTATAAACCTTAATATCTTTTGAAACCGGGTCGAACCCGATAATCGCTTCCGGTGGCGTCTTATCAATTGTAAATCCCATATTATGTTCGACATCTTTGTTCCCTGCATTATCAACAGACATGTATTTAATTAAATGCAAGCCTTCACCTGAAATGCTAAATTTTCCCGGGTAGTTCATCCAGCCGATGCCGTCCATGTCGTAGAGCATGTTAGCCACCCAGGACATGGCATCGTTAGCTGCAAGCGTTACTCCGACATCGGTGCTATAACAGCTACTGCCCAATGAGCCTGAAAGAACCGCCTCCGTAACAGGAGAGGTCTTATCGATTTTTACCTGTTTTGAAACTTTTTCTGTTTCTATATTATTAGCGTTATCTTCGCTGTAGTAATGTATATCATACGTGCCTTCATCCGATAAAGATACGTTTTCTCCCTCTGAGATGACGCTCTCTTTAATGCCGGTGTCGCCGCCCAACAGGGAAAGAAGTGTTTCAAGCAGTGTGCTTGCGCTCGCATCTGGCATATAGTATTTTGATAAAGTGTATTTGACATGGGATAAGTTATCCAATGCAGTAAGTTTCACGGTAACATCCGTATTATGCCATTGCCCATCGGCATCGTCTATTGTAATAGGAGGAGTTTTGTCGATTTTCACCTGGTTCGGTGCTGTTTTTGTCCCTTCGACATTGCCTGCTATATCCACGCTGAAATATTTTATGGTATAAATCCCTTCATTTGAAATACTAAATATCGTTCCCTCAGGGGAGTTTATTGTCGGTTCCGTTCCATCAATAGTATAGTATGTGGCTGCCACGCCGCTTTCAGTATCTCCCGCTGTCAATGTGACTGTGACGCTGCTGTTATGCCATTGACCGTCCACATCGTCTGTGGTTACGGGAGGAATTGTATCCAATGGTTTGTTAAAGTAAGTATAGTCGTAGATGTTCCCGTTGGAATTCCCCAATATAATCTCTTTATTGCCGTCCCCATCCAGATCCGCTATTGCTGCAGAAGTAAACATATCATTGGTGACTCTTGTATTTTCAATAACATTTCCCTGATTATCCCATACATACATGTTCCCGTATACGTCGCCGGCTGCGATTTCCATTTTCCCGTCGCCGTTTAGGTCTCCCAGCGCGAGATTACTACCAATCCTCCTGATAGAAGAAAACTCTGTCAGGCTGCCGTTCCTTATCAGATATACTTTTTTCTCATCACTTGAGGCGATTGCCGCAGTTATCACGCCTGTGCCGTCTATATCGGCCATGACCGGAGGTACCAGATTACTGGTTATGTTAAATTTATAAAGCTGATTACCGCTATTATCGAAAATATATACTCCCGATGACGAAGTCACAATAATTTCATTCATACCGTTCCCGTCAAAGTCACCAATCCTCGCGCTTCTCGCATCCCCTCCGAGATCCCTGCTCCAGAGAATTGTTCCCTGCGTGCTGTTTACTCTTATTACCCAGATTTTCCCGTCTAATGGATCTGCAGAATTGATATCATGGGTTAAAATAACAGCCTCATCTATCCCATCCCCATCAATATCGCCAACAGGGATCAATGCCTTGTAGTTCACCGCTCTTCCAAGTTCAAGATACCAGAGTTTATTTCCATGTATATCGAACCCGTACACCCCTGTAGATTGGGTTATTGTTCCTAAAGATGTCCCCGGGGCTGCCCCTGTAAGAATAATCTCTTCTTTTGTAATTGCAGGATGAGAAATTAGCAGATATTTCCCTACTGTTATGTTCGCAAGATTATTGCCCGCAGTATCCCAGATATAATAAGTGGCATCCGAATAGCCGGGATTTCCATACGAAATTATTTCAAGCCTGCCGCTGATATTGGCCACCAGGGGAACCCTTGCTTCATCGGGCTGGTTTTTCCCCCCGGTATTCTCCCATTCAAGGACGCCCATATGATTAAACACTTTAATCATCCTGTTCTCGGGTGCTGCTATTATCTCAAGTTTTCCATCGCCATTTATATCCTGTACGTCTAAACTGGTTTTTATTGCACTTCCGGTATTGATAGGGAAACCTGCATGTTGTTCTATTTTGGCAGATACTGTTGTTATCATCAGAAGCACTGTTAAGAATAGAATTAATTTCTTCATTTTATCGTGGTCTCCTCTCTCCTGTGCCTGGTTGAACATGACAGCCCGCTGAGAAGCATCCGCTTGTGCCTACATACAGGCCTATATTTCTATCATGAAGTGTAATATTAACCAGAGGATTGGAATTATGGCATGAAGACTGGCAGGAAATCCCTGTGCTGCCCATTACATTATGGCTTGATGATATGATTCTGGCATTTCCGTAATCCGTCCCCACCGCACCTGCGTTATGACATTTATTGCATCCGAAATTAGTTCCTGTTGCGGCTCTCGTGTCGGGCAATATGCCTGTTACTGCCGATGGCATACTTTCACCGAATGTCCTGTTAACCGCGTAATGCGATACAGTGGCGTTAGTTATATTTTCCGCGGCATAATCTCCATATGTAATGTTCTGGTTTGCTATTAAACTATTATTATGACATGAAACGCATGTCCTGTTAGGGTTTACGCTGTCGTAAGCCACCGTGCCTGAAAATACCGAGCCCGGGTAATGCCGGTACACTAAAGTTGCATTGAAATTATTATTGACATGACAGTACTCGCATGGGTTTGGATACTGATAATTAACCGGATGCTTTTCCGGCTGGGTGCCATTGCCATGACATGCCCAGCAGGCTTTGTTTATCGTGTCAATTGCCGTGGTGTTGGTAGCGTTCAGGTTCAGGTTCTGGTGTACGCCCAGCCGCATGGCAGTGGCGTTTATTCTTTTATTTGCAGGCGCTACGATCCCTGTTATATCGTGGCACTGTATGCAGTTAGGACCTCCGCTTGAGCCTACATTCACATTATGGCTGAAATTTAGGGAGGTTGCAGAGGCTGAAAGATTTTTGTTATGGCAGGCCTCACAGACGTTATCGTTATAGCCTGAACTGAAAAAGCTTGAATGATTTGTAAAGGTCGTACCATCGTTTGATGTTGCAGGCACGAGCCCGTTCTGATTTAGCACCTCTGGTGGCTGCGGACTGAACTGGTTCCCTGCGTAGTTGGGTGCAACTGAATAATGGCAGTTGGCACACCATGTGCTCGTGGTGAGGTTCTGGTTCAAACTATTTGAGCCTTTGACTTTCGTAATGCTGCCTAACCCTGATGCGTTGTGGAGGGCGGAGAGATTGTGGCAATAGATACAGGCACTCAGTTGGCTTGAGTTTATCCAGTAACCTTGTTGCGTGCCATTCCACAGCGACCCGTTATAAATATCAGTGCTGTGGTTCAATGGAACAGCGACCTGCGGCGGGTTTAGGCCTTGAGTGACAGTGACATTATTAAGGCTAGCGAAAAAGGTAGAATTCTGGTGGCAGGTGGTGCAGTCAACTGCTGCAGAATTGCTTGTATTATAGCTTGAATTAGGTTGCAGATATTTCATAGGGTGAATGTCCCTACTGCTGTTCAGGTGGCAGTCGGTGCAGTTCAGGGTGTTGTTGTGCCGTGATTTTATGCCCGTGGTGGCATTGGTATAATTTGTCCCGCCGGTTCCGTTGTCGCCGTGGCAGCCAAGACAGAAACTGCTGTTGGGTAATGTGAGGTTCGGCTTGGTGAGCGTGCTGTCGTGTATCCAGCCTGTGTTGTGGCACTGGGTACATGTGGGATTGGATGCGTTATAATTCAGGCTGTGGTTTTGGATGCTGCTGTTATAGGCAGGGTTTAGCATGGCTGTTATAAATACAGTGCTTGTATTCTGGTGGCAGTAACTGCAGTTTTCTGTTGCGCCGATCCTTATATCGCTCCTGTTCTTGCCGTAATGAAAGAAACTCTGGTTGCCGCCAACCCCGTAGTTTCCCGAGAAATCATAATAATTATCTATAACGTCGTTATAGACTATCATATCGCTTACGTTCTCATGGCAGTTGAAACATGATGAAATGTTGGAGCTTGAATTCCCTGCTATTATCTGGTCGCCACTATAGTAATGTTCGCTTACTGTTACATTAAGACCCCATGTTACCGACTGTTTGTAGTATGTGCCATTCGCAAGATGGCAGTCAGTACAAATCTTGGGTGTCTTGTATTTGTCAGGATGACCAGAGGTAACGTTGCCATCGTTATCATGGCACGCCCAGCATGCTCCAATAACAGGTGCATAGCCTTGGTTTGTTGCATTCTGTCTGTTCATACTAAAATGGACGCTGAGATTTACTGCTGTGAAGTTTATGCCTACTGGTGCATTCAAACCGGTTTCAAGGCTGTGGCACTGTATGCAGTTGGGTCCGCCTGCTACGCCTGTTGCAACGTTGTGCTGGAATCCAGTTATCTGCGTGCTCGTGGTCAGACTTCCATGGCAGCCCTTGCATGTGGAATCATCTTTGTTCACGCTTGTGTGATTAAAGTAAGAGGGGTTGCTCTGGTTAGCCCCGTATGTGATATTGCCCGTGATTTCAGGCGGTACAGGCAGACCTGCACCCGTGAACGTGCTTACCGTGTCGTTATATGTATTGGAGCCACTGGAATAGCCCTGCCAGTGGCATGAAAGGCACCAGTTTGTGGATGTAGATATCGTGGAATTGACTATATTATTTCCATTGAATTGCGAGGGTCTTCCGAGTGCGGTAGCATTGTGAAGGGGACTCCCATGGCAATACTGACACCACGTAACCTGGTTGCTGTTGTTCCAGTAGCCTGGCGTCTGGTTCCATTTCGTACCTGCATTGGGGTCGTTACTGTGGTTCATAAGAACTGGTAACTGTGGAGGATTCCTTCCTGTGTACCTCCCTGCCATAGGTTGCGCCTTAAGGGCAGGGAAGAACGATGCATTCTGGTGGCAGTTGGTACAGTTGCCTCTTGCCGGATTTGGATTATTTCTATTCAGGGTTACATACGAGGCGTTCTGGGAAAACACTTTTATGGCATGGGCATCCTGACTGTGGCAAAGAGTGCAGTTAACGCCGCCGGATGTGATATTGCTTGAGTTATGCTCATCGTAGTTTGAGTGACAGGCTGTGCATTGAGAATCCTCGGTAATATTATCTTGCTGTGGATTTAACGGGTCTGGTCTTGTGATGTTATGCATAGGTCCATGACATATCCAGCACGGCACACCGGTGATGTTGCTGTACTGTGAGCCATTATGCACAGACCAGGGGATTACGTATGAGCTATCCGTTGCGGAATAAATGGACGTATTGCTTATGCCGCTTATATTAGCGAGCGTGGTGAAGGTTGTAATGTTTTTGTTAGAAATGGGATGGCAGTTGGCATTATAGCAGCTCGGGATGGTCACGCCAACCGGCGTGGCACTGGTTGATGAGGTTTCAGGTCCGTGACAGGCTGAGTCTGAGCATTGATAATTGCTGTGATAGTCCTGTGTATGACCATCATCACTACCAACAGGATTACCATATCCGGGATGGCATATTACACAAGCTCTTGCGCCCATCACTACCATAGCCCCATAAGCCATACTCGGTCTTGCGCTTGGCGCTGAACCGAACTTATCCGAATACGGTGATCTCGGAGATGGTGCGGTATTTCCTCCAGTTAGACTTGATATATCATTCTGATTATGATGGCAGTATCCGTGGGAACAACCGTTAATATAGTTCTGATCATTAAGGTTAACAACTACTGAACGGCTTATACTCGTGTTGCTCACGAGCCATGCTTTAACTGTCCAATAGCCGTAATTAGAGTCCGAATCTGACGTGAACACTCCCCAAACACTATAGGAGAACAGCGCAAGTCCATTTGAGGCTGTAGCTACTGTACCGCTCGCTTTCAAACCCCCGCTTGCATTCCTGATCTCGAAAAAAACGTTTTCACCTGAAACAGGAAGTCCGTTTGCTAAAACCAGTGCGCCTCCTGTAAAAGTAAATGTGCTGTTGTCGGCATCATAGCCTGATAATGCATCAGTAGCCGGGTTGAAGGTCTGAACTGAATATCGGTTCGTATTAACAAGTATTGTTTTCACAGGGGCTGGATTCACAGCCGTTGTGGTATTGACATACCCGGACTTGGTTGGGTCATTGCCTGAGGTGGCTATTACATTAACCATGAACGTGCCTGCTGCGGTATTGGTAACGTTGAGAACGAATATCTTGCTTGCTCCAGCAGCAAGCATAGCTGAAGTTATGTTAGTAGCAGCGGTTGAAGCACTATTTGGATTTGAAACTGTGATAGTATAGGTATCTGTTCCAGTGCCGTTGTTGGCAAGGTTAAGGGTATAGGTTGAATTTGTTCCTGCTGTGGTTGTGCTTGATAATGCTGAGATGTTCGTCAGATTCACGCCTGCTACCGCGCGTGATAGTGAGATGTTGGCATTTGTAACATCCGCGCCGTTTATGGTGGCGGTTGTAGAATTCGTGATATAACCCGTGAGGCTTGCATTTATGACATATGTCCCATTGGATAAGCCCGTGAAATTATAGAAACCGGCGGCGTTCGTGGTGGTGGTTAAACTTGTGTTGGTCTGTACAGTGGCGCCGTTCAGAACAGCTCCACTGGTTTTATTGGTAATATAGCCTGAAATGTTATAGGTATTTGCGCTCCCCCCAATAGGTATCTCGTTCACTAAGAAATAGCCTGATGCTACGCTTCCAACTCCCCCTGAATCACCAAACCAGGCAATCTTTGTATTTAATGTACCTGATTTGCTAATTCTCATACCTAATTTAGCACCCGATGGAACTGTACCCGTGATTCCTGTTAAAGATATGTTATAATTAGTATCAGTACTTCCTGGTATGCTGACAGTTCCTGAACCGGGAAGCACGACCACTGTGCCATTAGCAAAAGCATAAATCAAGTTAAAAGTAAAGGTGTAAGCACTGCCCCCAGTGTTTTGAATTCGCCCAAAATACCATTGACCTGCAACATTTGTGTTAGTTGAATATGCAGTATTATAATATAAATTAATAAAAGCCCCTGTACTTCCTGATGTTGCGGAGCTTGAACCACAGCCAGACGTAGGGGCAGTGGTGAGTAAAGTTACGGTTGCTGTTGTCGGATTGGCTCCGCAAGCTCCATAGCTGGTTGTTATTCCTGTGGCAATTGTTGCGCCTGTGCTTGGCAGGAATCTATAAGTAGCCGTTGCCGCGCTTGCCACCGTTACTGCTGAGAAAAAGACTGCGCTGAATACGATCAAAGCTACAATTGTCTGTTTTATCCGTTTTTTACAGAAACCTGTATTCATTTTTAAACTCAACCATCTTCTGATAGCAACTGATGCCATCAAATCGTTTTTAATTCTGAAGTGTGAGGAATTGATATCCTATCCAATTAGTTATTTGAATGTTAGTTACTAATCCATAATATAGTTTTGGTGTAATGAATATTATCCAGATAAATAATTATAATTATAAGGAAAAAAACGGGAAAAAATGTAATTAATTATTGAGATATTTCTCTATCCTGTCAAGACCTTCTGTGATATTTTCAAGGCTGCTGGCATACGAGAACCGGATATACCCTTCTGCCCCGTCCCCGAAATCGATTCCCGGCGTTACTGCCACACCTGCTTCTTCAAGGATGCGCCTGCCAAGTATTAGCGAATCAGAACCGAACTCCTTTGCATTTGCAAGAACGTAATAAGCTCCTTCAGGCTCGCTTTTTATACCGAATCCGAGCTTTGAAAGACGCTTCAGGATGTACCGCCTCCTGCTGTCATACGTGGCGACCATTTCCTTTACATGCTCCTGCGGTCCTTGAAGCGCCGCAACTCCCGCGTGCTGGACAAAACGGTTGGTGCAGATAAAGAAATTCTGCTGCAGCTTCTGGAGCGGCCTGATATATTCCGCCGGAGCGATCAGGTATCCAAGCCTCCATCCAGTCATTGCGTACAGCTTTGAAAAGCCGTTTAATACAAAAGCGTTGCCGGTATATTCAAGGATGGAATGGTCTTTTCCTTTATAGATCAAGCCCTGGTATATCTCATCAGAGATTACGGGAATATTGCCTGCAATCTCTGCTATTCCCTTCATGGTTTCTGGAGACATGACATGACCAGTGGGATTGCAGGGCGAATTTATCAATACGGCCTTCGAGTTCGAAGTCATGGCACCCGCAACCGCTTCAGGTTCCAGCCCGAAGCCTTCTTCCTCGCGGGTATATGCAAATACAGGTTTACCTCCCAGGTATTCCACGAAATTGGGGTAACAGGCATAATAGGGATTCGACATCACCACCTCATCGCCCGGGTCAAGCAGCCCCATGAAAAGCAAGAGTAAGGCGGGGCTGGTTCCAGATGTAATGACCACCTGTCCCGGATTTATTTCAAGGCTGAACTTCCGGTTGTAATATTGCGCCACTGCTTCCCGGAGTTCAGGCAGGCCCAGGCTGTGGGTGTATTTTGTCTCTCCGGCTTTCAGCGCATTTAACGCTGCCTCGCAGATGTGCGGCGCCGTGGGGAAATCGGGCTCGCCAATCTCAAGATGGATTATGCTTTTACCTGCGCGCTCAAGTTCTTGCGCCCGCTCAAGGACTTCCATTACATGGAACGGGGGGATTTTTTCGGATTTCCGGCAGAACATTACTAATACCGCTCCATGATATTATACAGAGTATCACGCTTCGCAACAGGGCGCCCCATTTTTTTTGCAATGTGCACAAACTCATCTATGCTCTTGCTGTGGAAAGGCACTCCTGCCGCCCTGACCACGTTCTCTTCTATCATCGTCCCTCCGAGGTCGTTTGCCCCGTAATCCAATGCAACCTGGGCAACGGAAAGACCCTGCGTCACCCATGAAGCCTGTATGTTTTTAATATAACCATTAAGAAGAATGCGGGATACTGCGACCATCTTCAGGTAATCCACCCCTGTTGAAGTCCCGCTTAATTGCGTGTTCTCCGACTGGAAGCTCCACGGGATGAACGCCGTGAAACCGTTATATTTTTCCTGCATGTCGCGCACGCGAAGGATGTGTTTCACCCGCTCATCGAGAGTCTCGGCATGCCCGAAGACCATGGTCGCGGTGGTCGGGATGCCAAGCGAATGGGAAGCCAGCATGACCTCCTGCCACTGCTTCCATCCTATCTTATTGGGTGAGACGCTGTTTCTAACGCGGTCATCCAGGATTTCAGCTCCCCCGCCGGGTATGGAATCAAGCCCTGCGTCATGCAGGCGTGAAATCGTTTCCCTGATACCTGCGCCGTATAACTTCGAGATATGCACTATTTCAGGCGGTGAGAAGGCATGCATCTGGACATTAAATCTTTTTTTAACCTGACGCAGCATTTCTTCGTAATAATCAATCGGGATATCGGGATTCAGCCCGCCCTGAAGGAGAATCTGTGTCGCTCCGAGCCCAACCGCCTCATCGATTTTTGCCAGGATTTCATCAATGGTCAGGACGTATGCATCCTCTGCATCAGGCTCCCTGAAGAATGCACAGAATTTGCATTTTGATGAGCATATATTGGTATAATTTATATTCCGGTCAACCACGAAAGTGACAAGCTCTCCGGCGCTTTGTTTCCTCAATTCATCCGCTGCCGCGCCCATAAGGTTAAGGTTGTTACTTTCAAGAAGTGAAACACCTTCTTGCAGTCCGATTGGTTCATTATCAAGGGCACGGCAGAGGATTTCAGAAACGGCGTCGTGATCCGAGAATTTTTTTATAATATCAAAATTTGTCATCCTGTGAATAGCTCCTCTTGAATTTCAGGGCAAGTTCGGCTTTCATTAGTTCTCTTCCGAGATAACCTGCATGGTCAAGGCGTGAAACAAGCCCAAGCCTTATGATTGTTTCAAGAACTTCCTTTGCTGTTGTTCCCGCGATTGAATTATCATTATGCTTTGCCACAATTTTGCCGGGATAGACTTTTCCATTACGGTATTCCTCAACTGTAATCCCTATTTTAAAACAGCCCGCGGGGTCAAGATGCCATTTCCCGTTTCCTTTTGCTTCTATCGTTTTTTCAGGAAGCAGACCGAACTCCCGCCTTCTTTTCTCTTTTATCGATAGCATATCAATCCCGAGGTCTTTCGGGGCGCTTCCACGTTCTCTTGCAAGCATCATCATCATGGATGCGGTTTTCAACTCTGATACGCTGTCATGGGCTTTTGAACTGAATTCGGGTGTGAACAGGATGCTTGCGCCAAGCTCCATGGCAATGCCCGATAACATGGCATTAACGCCTATCGAATCCGCATCGATAAGTTCTGTCACATTACCGATTCCAAAGAATAGCGGCGTTTCACGGTCGCGTTCCCTGAACTCGTAATATCTGTTAATGGATTCCACAAGACCGTGCCCCGCCGGTTCAAGTACAGGGTCGGCGATGATATTTTTAATTCCTGAATTTTGGGCATATTCGATATTTCTAAATAAACTCTCCAGATCCTCTACACAATCGGGAATTATTACAGCAGCGGCGGAATTTTGGATGATGTTATCTTTTACTTCATTGATGTTTTCAGAGTTCAGGCTGAGAACAATATCTATCCCGGAATCAAGAGCCGTATTAATTAGCCCGGCATCGAGAGTATCGATGCTCAAAGGAACACCGGTGGCCGATTTTGCAGTTTCTACTGCTGCTCTCACTTTATCCGGCGCGGTTCCAAGTGAAATCCCAAGGTCGATGATATCGGCTCCCCGTTCGACATAGTAGGATATTTTATTGGTTAGCTCGCTCCGGGTCAAATGCCCCGCATCCACTATCTCTGCCATCACCTTCATGCGGGAATCCCCGCCGAGCTTTACTCCTTTTAACGTTAATGGCGAAACTGACCTTTCTTCAATTCCGGTGATTTTTTCAAATGCGCTGCTTCGTCTTTTTTCTAACAACAGCTCACATGCTGGGATTTTTTTGGAAAAAGCAATGGTGTCTGCAAAGGAAAGAACAAAATCAAGGTCAATAGCATGTTTCGGCCCGAGCCGAATTTTCGTCTTGAGTTCTTTTTCAAGTCCTGAAAAATCACCTGGGGCAAGACCGGGAATGAGAACAAGGTCATATTTTTTGGCTGGCATCGAAAGGCGAAGAAGCGCGGGAGTAACAAAAGCCGCAACCTCTATATCCAATACTAGGACATCGGATTCATCCTGTACTGACTTTTTTACGGTATTCTCTGCCAGTTTTCCTGTTACAACGAGGATGTTGTTCATAAAGGGTTACGCCCCTTTATGACGTATAGGGGACGTGCGAAAGCCGAAACTTCGGCTTGCGCAGTGTTGGGGTATGCTTCGCATACCCGTCGTTTGATAAACCTTTCTTAAAGGTTTTGCGACGTCCCCTTCTTTTGATAAACCTTTCCTAAAGTTTTTCATGACAGATTGAATATTCCTTTAATTCCGGTAGAGATAAAATCAACCGCTATAGCAGCCAGGAAAAGACCCATAATCCGTGTCATGACAAGCATACCTGTCATCCCGACCACCCTGTTAAAGTAATCTGAAAACCTGAAGATTAAAAAGGTAAAAATAAAAGTGAGAAGTATTGCGCCTATGACCACCAGTTTTAAGTCGAGGCTGTCTGCAGTCTTTATCAATACTAATATTGTCGTAATCGCTCCCGGTCCTGTCAGGAGGGGCATTGCTATGGGGAATATCGATATGTTTTCCCTCTGCGCCGCATCTTTTAATTCCTCGGATGTAATGCTTTCACGCGTGGTTCTTGCAAACAGCATGTCTATAGCTACAAGGAAAAGTAAGACGCCTCCAGCCACTCTTAAGGAATCGGCCGTTATGTTAAAAAGTTTTAAAATAAAGTCCCCTAATACTGAAAAGACAAGCGCAATGATGCAGGCGATAAATACCGACCGTCTTGCCACATAAATCTTATCATCCCGGCTCATGTGGTTGGTCATTGAAATAAAAGCCATCACACCGCTGACCGGATTGACGATTACAAAGATGGATGTAAAGGCATAAATTAAGAAGGTAAGCTCCGGCGTCATTACTAATACTATTCTTTAAATGCTATTGAATGTTTTGGGTAAGATGGTTTATTTCCGGAAGTCATATTGTCTGGAAAATGAATTGAAACGGTCTCTGAATTTAGAAAAGGATAAGTGGGAGGAGCGAGCATATTTGTTTATTATGCACACCACCGAGGTTCCTATCGGATACGACGTTCTGGAAGTGAACTCAGAACTTGCGCGGCACAACCGTGATGCCCTGGAAAAACACGGTATTACGGCTTTTAACATAATGGGCGCTATAGGCTCAGGCAAGACGTTATTGATTGAAAAAACAATCGAGAGCCTTGGCAAAAGCCAGAGGATTGGCGCAATCGCCGGGGATGTGATAGCACGGATAGATGCCGCGCGATTTGAAAAGTATGGAATCCCGACCATAGGATTGAACACAGGGAAAGAGTGCCATCTTGATGCGCATCTTGTCGAGCATGGGCTTCTCGAACTCCCGCTTGATTCTCTTGATATCCTTTTTATTGAAAACGTGGGGAATCTTATCTGTCCTGCCGACTTTGAACTCGGCGAACATAAAAAGGTGGTTATTGTAAGCGTCAGCGAGGGTGATGATATTGTAGAAAAGCATCCACTGATTTTCAGCACGGCAGACCTTATTATTGTGAATAAGATAGATATCGCGGAAGCTGTAAATGCGGATGCCGATAAAATGGTCAGTGATGCCAGGCTCATCAATCCGCGCATTGATGTTTTGAAGATGAGCCTTAAGACTGGCGAGGGTTTTGGCGGGTGGGTGGATTTTGTGAAGAGGTCTCACGAGAGTACGGGCTAAAGCAGAGCAATGGGTTCAGCGCGTCTTTTATTCTTTCAGGCAGCGAATGCAAGCCCTGCATCTGCAAATAAAATTTTAATCAACAGTCAAGTCAGCATCAGTGAGTGGCGTTATTCCTGTATCATTAGTATCAATGCTTGCAGCTTCTTTTGAAACACTTTCGATATCGCTGGAAATTGTTGCGGCACTAAGATTGCTTGCAGTTCCCGGACCGGCTGTGACGGTGATTGATGCTGTTATGCCAGGTCCAGTAGTATTGTTTGCTGCGGGGCCTGTTTTTTGCAGGCATCCTGAGAAGCCTGAAACAACAAATAAAACTAATATTAACAGCAAAATGATTAGTTTTTTCATACAGTTCCCTCTTTTGAACTTTTCCCTTTTCCGCCTTTTTCAGCATCGCTCATTTCCGGAACCATCGCCCTTGCTTTGTCAAATGCTTTTACCAGATAATTTTGTGCATTATTAATAAAGTTGCGCACTTCTTTAGCCATCTGGCTTATATCCTGGGTATTATTTGTTTTTGCATACCTTGCTTTCGCATTAGCTATCTCCTCCTTGGTTTTCGCAAGGTCGACTTTATACTCAGTCAGGGAATTTTCAAGTTCGGCTGTGTTGTATCCGGACGCTTTAAGCTCGATTAGTTTCGCATCCAGTTTGGTGGTTATGCTGTCAGCTTTGACCATCAGGTTATCCATCTGTCTAATGAGGATTTCGGGTTGGTTTTGTGTGGCGATTTCTTCAATTTGATTGACGATGTCTTCCACATTCTTTGCAGCGCTTTTCATGGCGTACTTGCTGGAGCCGGAGTCCGCAAAAACCGCTTTTGCTGCAGCCAATTTTAAATCGATTCCATTACGATTCGGAATTGTTATATTCTGTTCTTGAAGCTGGACCAGTCTTTTCTCAGTCAAATCAACTTCTTTTAGTAATATGCTCTGCATCAAGGGTTTAAGTTTGTTCCAACATGTCCCCGGGGGGGCATTGGTGGTTGCCGAAGATTCTTTGCACATTCTTTTTTGATTTATGAAATTTTCCTTTGCAGTATAAAAAGCTTCTAATCTTTCTTTGAAAGGCTGTGAGTCATTGCCAACGTTTGGCGAAGGAGGGGTTGGGAGACCAGTTCCCGCGTTTGGGGCAGGAGGTGTTGGCGTACCTGTTCCTGCTGCCTGTGCGGGATTGATGATTGAAAAAGTAAGTACAGCCGTCAAAAAAAATACTATAAGAATTTTATATTTCATACCCTTCCTCCTTCTTTTATTATTAATGAATATCAGTATATATACTTTTGTTTAGCATGTGTGCGTAAAATCTTTTGGTGTTAAATTTCGCTTAAAGTAACTTTGCGCTCTTGGCGCAGTACAGGGTTTTTCACCGCAGAGGCGCAAAGTACGCAAAGGATTTGCTTAGCATAAGCAAAGCTATTGAATTTTTGGTATTGTCCTAACATAGACCGCATAATATTTATGGGATAATATCCAATTATACCATGTGGTATAATGGCTAGACCTCGAAGCAAAATCGATATTACTTGTCAGAATCCAGGTTGCAAATATTTTTTGAAGGAAGAAGAAAAAGACATTTTGAAACGTGGAAAAAATCGAGCAGGGCATCAGCAGTATTATTGCAATCATTGCCATACCTGGTTTGTTGAAACTGTGA